>NZ_JBVJIN010000001.1:205160-397857 GCF_055586285.1 Actinokineospora sp. NPDC051303 | reverse complement strand
CCTGGCGGTGTAGCCGGGAGGGCACATAACGCACCCCCCCCCCCCCCCCCCCCGCACCCCCCCCCCCCCCCCCCCCCCCCCCCCCCCGACAGTCCGGGGCGCCCGGCGCCCGCACGCGATCGTCGGTCACCGTTCCAGAGGCAAGGCGCGTTCGCCTGTCCGCCAAACGCTTTGCGCGGATAGGCGCTTCGCGACGATGCCGACGCTCATGTGATGAGGTAGTCGGTCGGGTCGACTCGGTGGGTGCGGCGCCAGTACTCGTCGGTGGAGTAGGGCCAGTTGGGGGTGCTGTGGCCGCCTTCGTTGTACCAGCCGGTGACGGTGGAGAAGCCCCAGGCTCGGGTGCGGTTGCCCTGGTCGACCCAGGCGCTGAAGTCGTCGTGGATGTCTTTGCGGACTTCCAAGGCGCGTTTGCCGGTGGACAGGAGCAGGCGGATGGCGTCGGTGAGGTAGGTGACGGCGCATTCGGAGAAGTAGACGATGCTGCCGCCCTGGCCGACGAGGTTGGTGTTGGGGCCGTAGAGGCAGAACAGGTTGGGGAAGCCGGGAACGGTGATGCCCAGGTAGGCGTGCGGGACGCCGTTCCACATGCCGTGCAGATCGGTGCCGCCGCGGCCGGTGACGGTCATCGGGGTGAGGAACTTGGACGCCTCGAAGCCGGTGGCGTAGATGATGACGTCGGCGGGGAACTCCCGGTCGCCCGCGGTGATTCCGGTTTCGGTGATGCGCTTTATCGGCGCGGTGACTAGTTCCACGTCGTCCCGTTTGAGGGTGGCCAGCCAGCGGCCGTCGTCGCGCAGGACCCGCTTGGCGCCCACCGGGTACCGCGGGATGACCCGCTCGCGCAGGTCCGGGGCGTCGGTGAGTTGGGCCTGCATCGACGCCAGCAAAGTGGACCGCAGCCGGTCGTTGAGGGCGGACACGGCGCGCTCGGTCGGCGGGTAGTCGGGGTCGACGATCCAGCCCTCCAGGACGCCGCGCAGACCAGGGGCGAACAGCCAGAACCGGTGCCACCGCGCGTAATACGGCACGTGCCGGAAAAGCCAGTGCGCGCCCGCCGGGACCGGGTCGCGGTAGTGCGGGGTGGGGCGCAGCCACGGCGGGTTGCGTTGGAAGACAGTCAGTTCGCTTGCCACGTCGGCGATTTCCGGGATCAACTGGAACGCGCTGGCCCCGGTGCCGACCACGGCGACCCGCTTGCCAGTGAGGTCGACCGAGTGGTCCCAGGCCGCGGAGTGGAACGCCGGGCCGGTGAAGCTGTCCCGGCCGCTGATCTCCGGCAGGCGCGGGCGGTTCAGCTGCCCGACCGCGGTCACCACGGCCTGGCAGACGACCGATTCCACCGTGCCATCGGCGGCGCGGGTATCGACCCGCCACACGGATTCCGTGTCGTCCCAAGCCATCCCGGTCACCTCGGCGCCGAAGCGGATCGCGTCGGTGAGCCCGGATTCCTTCGCGAAGGAGCGCAGGTAGTCCAGCACCACGTCCTGGGCGCAGAAGTGGTCCGGCCAGTCGAGCTTGGGGGCGAACGAGTAGTTGTAGAGGTGGCTGGCCACGTCGACCCGGCAGCCGGGATAGGTGTTCTCGAACCAGGTTCCGCCGACGTCCGGGTTCTTCTCGTAGATCACGAACGGCACGCCAGCCTGCGCGAGCCGGTGCCCGGCCAGCAGGCCGCTGAACCCCGCGCCGACAATGACCACGCCGAAGTCGGTCGTCGGCGCGAGGTCGGCCTTGGTCCACCTCGGCGCCTTCGGGTCGGCCCCGGCGGGGACGATCTCCTCGGCCAGCAGCGGCAGCAGGTCCGCGGTGTCCGAGCCCATCGCCCAGCTCGTGATCGCGCGCAGCGTCTCGGGGTCCGGCGGCGGCGGGACGTCGATCTCCCCGTCGCGCAATCGGACCAGGGCGGCGAACGCGAGTTCCCGCACCCGCTCCTGCTGCCGCTCGGTCAGCCCGCCCTGGGGCTGGAAAAGCCAGCCTGCCGCGCGCTGGTCCGCGCGCAGCACCGACAGGTCGCCGGTGAGGTGCGCGACCGTCATCAGCAGGGCCGGGACCTCGGCGTCGGCCAGGTAGGCGCGCAGGGCGTCGTCGTCAGCGGTGATCGGCGGGCGCATGGGGCGTCTCCTGGGCCGGGGCGGGCACGGGCGGGCCCACCGTGGTGAAGGCGCGGTCGAAGTAGACCGCGGGGCGTGCTCCCTCGGCGAGGGTGAGGCGGGCGATCTCGCCCACGGTGATCACGTGGTCGCCCGCGTCGTGGCGACTGTCCACAACGCACTCCAGCGTCGCCAGCGCGCCGTCCACGACGAGTCCGCCGCTGGGCGTGCCGACCAGCCCGCCGGGGCCGAACTTGTCGACGTTCTTGCTGCCGAACCGCCTGCCGATCTCGGCCTGGTGCTCGTGCAGGACGCTGACGGCGAACCGGTCGTTGTCGGCGAAGGCGGCGTAGCAGGTCGCGGATTTGGCCAGGCACACCAGGACCAGCGGCGGGTCCAGCGAAACCGGGCAGAACGCGTTAACGGTCATGCCGTGGTGGTTGCCGTGCGCGTCGCGGGTGGTGACGATCGCGACGCCGGTGGGGACGCGCGCCATGACCTGGCGCAGGGCCGTCCCGTCCGGCTGGAAGTGGGTTATGCCAGGCATGTCGGCAGCTTCCCGTCGTTGTAGTCGACCATCTCGCCGAAGACCGGCGGGACGTCCATCGGCGCGCCCGCCGGGGCGCCGTGATGCTCGGCGAAGGCGCGGTGCAGGTTTCCCACCACCCGTTCCGGGTCGAGCAGGTGCGCGAACTCGCCCAGGCCGAGTTCCCGGGCGGTGCGCAGCGGAGTCCAGCGCTGCGCGACGCCGGTCGCCGCGCAGCGCTGGATCCAGCGGAAATAAGCGGCGTTCTCCTCGAACACCTCCGGCCCGGTCACCGGCCCGTGCCCGCACACCACCGTCGCCGGGTCGAGGCCGCGCAGCCGCTCGATGGCGGCGAGCGTGCCCGAGACCGACCCCATCAGGCTGAACGGCGCGCAGCCCGCGAGCACGACGTCGCCCGCGAACAGCACCCGGGACTCCGGCAGCCACGCCACGACGTCGTTGGTGGTGTGCGCGGGGCCAACGTGGATCAGCTCGACGCGGGTGTCGCCCACGGCCAGGGTGATCCGGTCGGTGAAAGTGGTTGTGGGCAGGGTGACCCGCACGTCGCCCCACTCGACCCTCGGCCACAGCTGGGTCAGCGCCAGCCCGGTCTCGGCCATCTCCTCGGCCGCCCGCTCGTGCGCCACGATCGCCGCCGCCGGGCCGAACACCTGGTTGCCGAAGGTGTGGTCGCCGTGGTGGTGGGTGTTGACCACGGTCCGGCGCGGCCCGACCGGCAGGCCGTCCACGAACTCGCGCAGCCGACGCGCCCGCCGCTGGGTGGCGAGGGTGTCCACGACGACCGCGCCGTCGCGGCCCGCGATCACGCCCGCGTTGCTGACGCACCAGCCGCCGGGGGGCTGCGTGTAGGCGAAGACGCCGTCGGCCACCTCGACCGGCGTCGCGTCGAGACTCGCGCGCGTCAGCACGGCGACCCCCGTTCCGCGGAACCCGCCGCGTGGGCCAGCGTCGCGCGGCTGTTGGCGCCGAGCGCGGTGCGTAGAAACGTCCGCGCGTCATCGACGGTGCTGTGCGGGCCGAGCACGGACGCGATGGCCGCGGGGTTGATCGCCACCGTGTGCGTGGCGACCGCGTGCGCGCCGTCCGGGCCATCGGCGAAGTCCCAGGCGCCCGCGTGCCCAGTGAGCAGGGCCGGTGGCACCAATTGCTTGTAGACGATGCGCTCGGGCGGGAAGCACAGCCGGATGGAGCGGGTGGTGTGCTTGCCGCCGTCGCTGGTCACGGTGTCCATCTCCATGTCCTGCACGCCGGGCTCGTCCTCGCGCAGCGCGACCCGCCCGACGTGCGGCAGCCGCTGCGGCCAGCGGCCGGAGTCGTTGACGAACCGGTAGGCCGCCTTCGCCGTGCCGTCGAGCGCGACCCGGTCGGTGAAGGTGAACACCAGCTCGTCGGTCGGGTGCGGCTGCTCGGCGACGCGGCGGAGCGCGGCCAGTTCCTTGCCGCTGTTGTGGTCGACGGCCGCGGCGACCGCGTCCGAGTCGGTCGCGGTGAAATAGTGCTCCAGCACCACTTCCGTGCGGCCGTCGCCGGTGGGGCGAAACGACCACCGTCCGCCCATCGACACCACGGGCGCCTGGCTGCGCTCCTGCTCGAAGGCGATGGTGAGGTTCGACTCGTCCAAGGTCCGCCGCGAGGTCCAGTTCTTCACCGTCCCGTTGACCAGCGCCCAAATCTGGAACCGCTCGACCCCCGGGCCGCGGTCCAGGTGCCGCACGTGCACGGTCGGCTCGAAGATCACCGGCCACCGGGCGACCTGGGCGACGAGGTCGTAGACCTTCGCGGCTGGGGCGTCGACCGCCAGTGAGTGAATCATGTGCCGCTGTCTGGATTCCGACATTCGGCCCGGTCCTTTCCGTTGCTGTTGACGGGTTTCACCGCTGGGCGAGCGAGTTGTTCACCAGCTCCAGCACTTCCCGCGGGGTGCGCAGCTCGACGATCCGCTCGTCGGGGATCTGCACGCCGTAGTCCTGCGCGATGCGCGCGGCGGTCTCCATCAGCGCGAGCGAGTCGTAGCCCAGCTCATCGAACTCGACGTCGGCGATGTCGCCGGAGAGCACGTCCCGCTCCGTCTCCCCCGCGCAGTCGATCAGCACCCGGCGCAGGTCCTCTGTGGTCATCGTGGTCATGATGAAATCCCCCTTCTTGTTGTCAGACAGTCGCTTCACGGACGACGACGGCGGCGTTGAAGCCCCATTTGCCGCGGGCGAGCACGAGCGCGGACGACACCCGCCCGGCGCGCGGCGCGCCGAGGACGAGGTCGATCCGGTAGTCCTCGGGTACGTCGACCGTGCCCGCGGTTGGTGGAACGACACCGTCCCGAATGGACAATAGAGCGGCGGCGACGTCGACCGGGCCGCCGCCGGAGTAGAGCCGCCCGGTCAGCGCTTTCGGCGCGGTGACGGGCACCGCGCCCGCCCCGAACACCGCGCTGATCGCCTCGGCCTCGGCGCGGTCGAGGTCGGCGACGCCCGCGGCGTCGGCGAACACGACGTCGATCTCGTCCGGACGCATACCCGCGTCGGTCAGGGCCAGCTCCACGGCCCGCCGCAGCGCGGACGGGCCACTGCCCGGCGGCGGGTCGAACGTGGCCGCGTAACCCGCGATCTCGCCGTAAACCTGGTGCGCGCCACGGGCTCTGGCCGCTTCGGCCGCTTCGAGCACGAGGATCGCCCCGCCCTCGCCCGGCACATAGCCCTCGGCGGCGGCGTCGAACGGGAGATACGCCCGTCGCGGGTCGGTCGAGCGGGACACCCGCCCGCTCGCGATCTGCGCGGCCCAGGCCCACGGGTCCAGCGCCGAGTCGACGCCGCCGGTGACGACCATCGGCGTGCCGCGCGCGATCGTGCGGCGGGCGTGGCCGATCGCGTCGAGCCCGCCCGCCTGCTCGGCGACCAGCGCGCTGCTGGGCCCGCGCAGCTCGTTGCGGATGGAGATCTGGCCGGTGTTCACCGCGTAGAACCAGGCGAAGGACTCGTAGACGCTGACCGCTTTCGGCCCCTGCGACCACAGTTTCTTGAACTCGCGGTGGGTGAACTCGAACCCGCCGCAGGCGTTCGAGGTGACCACGCCCATGTCGTAGTCGGCGAACGCGCCCGGCTCGATCTTGGCGTCGAGCAGCGCCCAGTCGGCCGCGACGAGCGCGAGCTGGGTCGAGATGTCGGTCTGCGGCAGCAGCCTGCTCGGCAAATGGTCCGCCGCGCGGAAATCCGGAATCTGACCGGCGAGCCGCGCGGGATACCGGGAGGCGTCGAAGCGGGTGATCGGTTTGATGCCGCAGCGCCCTTCGAGCACCGCCTCCCAGTATCGCTCCACCCCGAAACCGTTGGGCGCCACCACTCCGATGCCCGTCACCACAGGGGCGTTCATCGGGCCACCTCACAAGTTCGGTGTCCCCGCACGCCGACGCACTGTGTCAATGATTCACTCGCAAGCTCGCTCATGGTCGCACTCCTCCTGTCGGGCGGCGCAGGATCATCGCGCTCTGGAAGCCGCCGAATCCGCTGCCCACGGTCAGCACCGTGTCCACCCGCTGCTCGCGGGCGGTCAGCGGCACGTAGTCCAGGTCGCATTCCGGGTCGGCCTCGCGCAGGTTCGCCGTGGGCGGCACCACGCCGTGCTCGATGGCCAGCGCGGACGCGGCGATCTCGATCGAGCCGATGGCGCCGAGCGAGTGCCCGACCATCGACTTGATGGAGCTGACCGGGGTCCGGTAGGCGTGCTCGCCGAGGCTGCGCTTGTAGGCGGCGGTCTCGTGGCGGTCGTTCTGCCGGGTGCCGGAGCCGTGCGCGTTGATGTAGTCGACCGCGGTCGCGTCGGTCCGCGACTCCGCCAGGGCCACCCGGATCGCCTCGGCCATCTCGCGGCCATCGGTTTTCAGCCCGGTCATGTGGTAGGCGTTGCAGCGCGTGGCGTAGCCGGAGATCTCCGCGTAGACGCGCGCGCCCCGGCGGCGGGCGCGGTCGTAGTCCTCCAGGACGAACATCGCCGCGCCCTCGGCGAGGACGAACCCGGTGCGCGAGCGGTCGAAGGGCCGCGAGGCGTGCTCGGGGTCGTCGTTGCGCGGAGTGGTGGCCTTGATCGCGTCGAAACAGGACACCACGATCGGCGTGATCGGGGTGTCCGACGCCCCGGCGAGCATCACCTCGGCGCTGCCCTCGCGGATGAGCTGGCAGGCGTGCCCGACCGAGTCCAGGCCGGAGGTGCAGCCGTTGGACACCATGGTGACCGGGCCCTGCGCCCCGACCGTCCAGGCCACCTCGGCGGGCATGACGCTCGGGACGAGGTAGTCGAACATGTGCGGCGAGAGGTTGGCCGGGTCGACCAGCCAGTCGCGGCCGCTGTCGGAGAGCACCAAGTACTCCTGTTCCAGGCTGGTCGCGGCCGCGACCGCGCTGCCCAGGCTCACCCCGACCCGGCTGGGGTCGACGGCGTCGAACGCCAGCCCGCTGTCGGCGACCGCTTCCCGCGCGCAGACGACCGCGAACTGCGACGCCCGGTCCATCCGGCGGATCTCCAAGGGGGACAGTCCCTCGTGGACGGGGTCGAAGTCGGCCTCCGCGGCGACCTGCGACCGATAAGGGGACGGGTCGAAGAACGAGATTCTTCGAGTGGCGGACAAACCGGAGGTCAGCAGATTCCAGAACTCCTTGGTGCTGTTTCCGCCCGCCGTCCGCACGCCTATTCCGGTGATCACGACGCGGCGGCTCACAACGCACCGCTTCCCTGGTGCGAACCGGTTGGACGGAACATCGCTGACCTCCTCGAATGCGGGCACGTGCCACGCTCGGCCTTTCGCATCGGGCAAGGCTGAAGACGCGGACTCGAACGGTGCTCGAACGCCGGTCGCGGTCCGCGCCCGCCTCGCTTCGAGTGGCCGTCGAGCGGCGTTCGACCGAACCCCGCCAGCGTTCGCCCTCACCTGACCCGCGAACTGCCCGAGGAGCGAACCGAGATGGACCACCAGCCGAGCCCGACCCCCTTGGTGTCGGCGGCCCGCGACGTCGCGGTCGCCGCGGCGGAGGCCGCGCCAGCAGCCGAGCGCAACCGCCGACTCGACCCGGACGTGGTGAAGGCGGTCGTCGCCGCCGGGTTCGCCCGCCACTTCGTGCCCGTCGAGTGCGGCGGGAGCCTGGGCTCGTTCCTTGAGCTGACCAGGGCCGTCAGCGCCCTCGGCGAAGGCTGCGCGGCGACGGCGTGGTGCGCCTCGCTCGCCGCGCACGTGTCCCGGATGGCCGCGCACCTGCCCGCAGAGGGGTACCGGGAAATCTGGGCGGACGGGCCGGACGTGCTCGTGGTCGGGTCGCTGACCCCGCTGGGCACGGCCGAGCCGGTCGCGGGCGGCTACCGGCTCGACGGGCAGTGGCCGTTCGTCAGCGCGATCGACCACGCCGAGTGGGCGCTGCTGGCCGCGAACGTGGCCCGCGACGACGGGCCGGAGCCGCGCGTGTTCGCGGTGCCGCGCTCGGCCTGGCGGACGGTCGACACCTGGCACAACGTCGGGATGGCCGCCACCGGCAGCAACACGGTCATCGTCGAGGACGTCTTCGTGCCCGAGGCGCGCACGCTGCGCCGCGACGACCTGTTCGCCGGGCGCGCGGTCGACTCGACCGCCGCGTGCCACGCGCTGCCGATGCAGGCGACCACGCTGATGTTCGTCACCCCGGCGCTGGGCGCGGCCAAGGGCGCGTTCGCGGGCTGGACCAGGCACATCACGCCCAAGATCGCCGCGGCGGCGCGGGTGACCGCGGCGCCGCTGCCCGGGATGCCCCGGTTCAACCGCACCTCGCACGACGTGACGCTGGCCCGCACCGCAGCCGAGATCGACGCCGCCGAGTTGCTGCTCGAACGCGCGTCCGAGGTCGCCGATCTCGGCCGCGCGGTGACCCCGTATCTGACGATGCGGAACTGGCGGGACTGCGCGCAGGCCACCGACATGCTGATCACCGTGGTGAACCGGCTCATGCGCGGCATGGGCACCACGGGCCAGACCACCGGCAACCCGGTGCAGCGCTTCTGGCGGGACGTGAACTCCCTGGCCGGGCACCAGGGCCTGCAGTTCGAGTCGGCGGCCACCGCGTACTCCCACGAGGTGATCGCGCTGTGAGCCGCCGGAACCACCTGACCACCGAGGGGAACACGATGACGTCGACCACGGACTGGGTGCTGTGCTCGGGCTGCCGGGCGCCGGTCTACGGCAAGCGGATGGCCAGGAACCTGCACGTGTGCCCCGAATGCGGGCTGCACCGGCCGGTGTCGGCCCGCGAACGACTTGACCAGCTCGCCGACGGCGGCCGGTACGAGCTGCTGTCCTTCGACGTGCGCAATCCCGACCCGCTGGAGTTCACCGACACCGTCGCCTACCCGGACCGGCTCGCCAAAGCCCAGGCGCGCACCGGGATGCGGGAGGCCGTGCTGTGCGCGCGGGCGTCCATCGAGGACTCACCGGCCATCATCGCGGTGCTGGATTTCCGCTTCCTCGGCGGCAGTCTCGGCGTCGCCGTGGGCGAGCTGATCACCCTGGCGATCGAGACCGCCATCGCCGAGCGCACGCCGCTGGTGCTGGTGACCTCCTCGGGCGGCGCGCGGATGCAGGAGGGCGCGCTCTCGCTGATGCAGATGGCGAAGACGAGCGCGGCGCTGGCCGAACTCGACAAGGCGGGCGTGCTGTCGGTCTCGGTCATCGCCGACCCGACCTTCGGCGGGGTCGCCGCCTCGTTCGCGACCCTGGCCGACGTGCTCATCGCCGAGCCGGGCGCGCGGCTGGGGTTCGCGGGTCGCCGGGTCATCGAGCAGACCATCCACCAGGTGCTCCCGCCGGACTTCCAGACCGCGGAGTTCCTGCTGGCGCGCGGTTTCCTCGACATGATCGTGCCCAGGTCGCGGCTGCGCGCCGAGCTGGGCAAGCTGCTGCGCGCGGGCACGGCCCGCCCCCGGGCAATCGATGCGGAGTCCATCGAGTCCGTCGAGTCCGTTGTGGTCACCGACCCGGAGCGGCTGCCGGAGAGCGACCCGTGGAGCCAGGTGGCCAAGGCGCGGGACCTGGCCCGGCCCACCGCGCTGGACTACCTCGGGCTGGCGTTCACCGACTTCCAGGAGCTGCACGGGGACCGGGTGTCCGGCGAGTGCCGGGCGCTGGTCGGCGGCTTGGCCCGGCTCGGCGGCAGGCCGGTGCTGGTGCTGGCCACACAGAAGGGCCACACCCCGGCCGAGCTGGTCCAGCGCGACTTCGGCATGGCCTCGCCCGCGGGCTACCGCAAGTCGGCCCGGCTGATGCGGCTGGCCGACAAGCTCGGGCTGCCGATCGTGACCCTGGTGGACACCCCGGGCGCGTACCCCGGCGCGGACGCCGAAGAACGCGGGCAGGCGGTGGCCATCGCGGAGAACCTGCGGCTGATGGCGACGCTGTCGGTGCCGGTGGTCAGCGTGATCATCGGCGAGGGCGGCAGCGGCGGGGCGCTCGCGCTCGCGGTGGCGAACCGGGTGCTGATGTTCTCCGACAGCGTGTACTCGGTGATCAGCCCGGAGGGGTGCGCGGCGATCATCTGGAAGGACCCGGCCGCGGCACCGCGCGCGGCGCAGGCGCTGCGGCTCAACTCCCGGGAGCTGCTGCGGCTCGGCGTTGCCGACGGGGTGCTGCCCGAACCGGCGGGCGGGGTCGGCGCGGACCCGGTGCGCGCCGCGGACCTGCTGCGCGCCGCCGTGCTCGGCGAGCTGGGCCGGTTGTCCGCGCTGACCGGGTGTGAGCTGAGCGCGGACCGGCGGGCTCGCTTCCGCCAGTTCGGCGCCGCCATCACCGTCGAAGCCGAGCTGCTCGCCATCCGCGAACGCCGATCCGCCTGAGCAGGCCATCCAGCGAGGAATCCCGATGTTCCAGAAGATCCTGATCGCCAACCGCGGCGAGATCGCCGTCCGGGTCGCCCGCGCGTGCAAGCAGCTCGGCGTGCCCTCGGTCGCGGTCTATTCCACAGCGGACCGTGATTCCGCGGTGGTGCGCCTCGCCGACGAGGCCGTCCACATCGGACCGGCGCAGCCCGGCCGCAGCTACCTCAACGCGGCGGCGGTGTTGCAGGCCGCGGACCAGTGCGGCGCGGACGCGATCCACCCCGGCTACGGCTTCCTGTCCGAGTCGCCCGACTTCGCCGACGCCTGCGAGGCCGCGGGGGTCACCCTCATCGGTCCGCCCGCCGCGGTGCTCGCCGAACTGGGCGACAAGACCTCCGCGCGGGCGCTGATGACCCGCGCGGGCCTGCCGCTGCTGCCCGGCGGCCTCGACCCGCTCGACGTCGACGCGGCCGGGGACCTGGCCCGGCGCATCGGGTTCCCGGTGATCATCAAGGCGGCGGCGGGCGGCGGCGGGCGCGGCATGACCGTGGTGACCGACCCGGCCCGCTTCGCCGACGACTTCCGGCGCACCCAGGCCACCGCCCAGGTCCTCTTCGGCGACGGCCGGGTGTATGTGGAGAAGTACCTGAGCCAGACCCGGCACGTGGAGATCCAGGTGCTCTGCGACGGCCACGGCAACGCCGTGCACCTCGGCGAGCGGGACTGCACGGTGCAGCGCAGGCACCAGAAGCTCATCGAGGAAAGCCCCGCCCCCGCGCTGCCGGACGGCCTGGCCGAGCGGATGGGCCGCTCGGCGGTGGCGGGCGCGGTGGCGGCCGGGTACGTCGGCGTCGGCACCTTCGAGTTCCTGCTCGCCCCGGACGGCCGCTACTACTTCATGGAGGTCAACTGCCGCATCCAGGTCGAGCACCCGGTCACGGAGATGACGACCGGGATCGATCTGGTGGCCGAGCAGATCAAGGTCGCCGCGGGCGCGCGGCTCACCGTGCGCCAGGAGGACATCCGGCCGCGCGGGGTGGCGATCGAGTGCCGGGTCAACGCCGAGGACCCGGAAGCGGGGTTCGCGCCGACGCCGGGGCTGGTCGAGGAGTTCGTGCCCGCGGGCGGACCGTTCGTCCGCGTGGACACCCACGTGTACCCGGGTTACGTGGTCCCCCCGAACTACGACTCGCTGCTGGCCAAGCTCGTGGTGTGGGCGCCGGACCGGGCCGAGGCCATCACCCGGATGCGGCACGCGCTGGCCGAGTTCCGGGTGCGCGGACCGCGGCTGCGCACTACACAGGACTTTCTCGGCGATGTGCTCGCCCACCCGAAGTTCGCGGCGGCGGAGCACTCCACGTCGCTGGTCGATGAACTGCTCGCATCCGGACCGGCCGCGCCGGAGGGCGCCCGGTCACCTGGGAAGGCGCTGACATGAGACTCAAGCAGTGCGCGCTCACCGCGGCCGGGCTGGCCGTCGCGCTGGGCGCGGCGATTCCGCCCGCTGTCTCGGCGGCGGACGGGCCGAGGACGCCCCAGCCGTACCGGATCGTGTGGGACGACTTCTCCGCCGGGTTCTCCGCGACCGGCCCGGACGCTAAGTGGTCCCATCTGACGATTGGCCCGTTCGTCGCCGACGACGGGCGGGTGTCGACCTCGCGGCGCGGGTTGCGGGTGGTCGCGCCCGGGGTGAACCCCGGCACTGGGAAGCCCGCGTTCACCAAGACGCTGGGGCAGGCCGATCCCAGTGGTTTGCCCGGCGGGCTCGACCACGTCAAGTGGCTGGCCTACACCAACCACCGGGCCACCACCGGGTTCGCGGGGTTCGACGCGGTTCCCGGGCAGGAGCTGTCCTGCTCGGCCACGATCTCCGGCCGGTCCTACGGCACGGCGGCGCACCCGTTCGGCGGGCAGGTCGCCGACCACGCCGACGACCTGCGGCTGGCGTCGGTGGGGATGCCGGTGCAGGACCCGGAGACCGACGTCGTCTTCGACTTCTTCGTCACCGACGAGCGGGTCTACGCCTTCTACGAACGTCTGCCGCACCTGCGCACGCCGCAGCACAACTACGCGGCGTTCCTCTACACGATCCCGGTCGCGCGCCGCGTCCCCGGGCAGGAGCACGAGTTCACCATCGCCTACGACCGGGCCGCAGGTTTGGCCAGGTGGGTGCTCGACGGCCGCGAGGTCTTCCGGGTGGACAAGATCGGCCAACGACTGCCCGGCCGCGAGCACCTGATGCTCGACCACGGCGGGGTCGAGGAGCGGGTCGCGCCGCGCCAGCTCACCTG
The DNA here is from genome assembly GCF_055586285.1 of Actinokineospora sp. NPDC051303. Taxonomy (NCBI): domain Bacteria; kingdom Bacillati; phylum Actinomycetota; class Actinomycetes; order Pseudonocardiales; family Pseudonocardiaceae; genus Actinokineospora; species Actinokineospora sp. NPDC051303. The sequence continues at coordinate 385,108 of NZ_JBVJIN010000001.1, read as the reverse complement.
CGGGATGGGCATGTTCACCATTCTCGACGGCGCGCTGCCCGGCCGGTCCGCCACCGGCCTGGTGCGGCTGACCCCGGCGGCGAACCACTACTTCGACCCGCTCGCTGGCGCGCCCACGCCGCAGCGCTTCCTCGACGACGCGAGCCGGGAGCGGAACCGGCTGTTCGGGCAGGGCGCCGCGTTCACCATGTCGCGCATGGTCGTGTCGAGCCTGCCGAGCCGACCATGACGCCGGGCGACCTGGTCGGCGGGTGGCGGCTGGTGTCCTACCACGACGTGGCCGCCGACGGCGCGACGAGCACCGGCCCGCTGGGCGAGGACCCCGACGGGCTGCTGCTCTACCACGCGTGCGGGCTCATGTCGGTGAGCATGATGCGCGCCGAGCCGCACGGGTTCATGGGCTACGCGGGCACGTGGTCGCTGGTGGACGGGCAGGTGGCGCACGAGGTCGCGGTCAGCTCCCACCCGCACATGGTCGGCACCCGGCAGGTCCGCGACCTCATGCTCGACGGGGACCGGCTCACGCTCAGCGGCGTGGCGCGCCTGCCCGGCGGCCCCCAGCGGCGCGTCCTGAGCTGGCGGCGGACAACCGAGAGAGGCCCGGCATGACGTACGCGTTCGACCCCGAGCTGGCCCCATTCGCCCCGCGGATGGCGCCGGTCGACTACGCCGACCCCGAGGCGGCGCGGGCGACGCTGCGCGCGGTGATGGCCCGGCAGCCCGCCTACCAGCCGTGCGGGCCGGTCTCGGTCACCGACCGGGTGATTCCCGGGCCGGTGACTGTGCGGCTCTACCAGCCGGAGCGGCGCTACTGGCCGCTGCCCGCGCTGGTCTACCCGCACTGGGGCGGGTTCGTGACCGGAGACCTGGACACCGCGCGCACGTCCTCGCTGCGGATCGCGGACCTGCTCGGCGTCCTGGTGGTCTCCCCGGACTACCGCCTCGCGCCGGAGCACCCGTTCCCGGCCGGGCTGGACGACTGCTACGCGGCGCTGGAGTGGACGGTCGACAACGCCGACGAGCTGGGCGTCGATCCGCGGCGCGTCGGGGTCGGCGGGCTCAGCGCGGGCGGCGGGCTGGCCGCGGCGCTGGCGCTGCTGGCCCGCGACCGGGGCGGGCCGCCGGTGCGCTTCCAGTGCCTGCTGTTCCCCGAGCTGGACGACCGGTTGGCGACGGTGTCGGCGCGGACGTTCGTGGACACCCCCATGCTCGACCGGCGCAACCTGGCGCTGAGCTGGAAGCACTACCTGCGCGGGTCCGGCGGCAAGGTGTCGCCGTACGCGGCGCCCGCGCGGGCGACCGACCTGAGTGGACTGCCGCCCGCGTTCGTCACCGCGTGCGAGTTCGACCCGCTGCGCGACGAGGGCCTGTCGTACGCCCACCGGCTGATCCAGGCGGGCGTGCCGACCGAGGTGGCGCACTACCCCGGCACCTTCCACGCCTCCATCGGCGTCGCGCACGCCGCGGTGTCCCAGCGGATGGTCGCCGACCAGCTCGACGCGCTGCGCCGGGGCCTGGTCGGCTGAGGGGAAACGCGCGCAGGCCGATCACCAGGAAGCCGCGGCGACACGTTCCGGCAAGCAGGTGCGTAAACCCCGCGCGTCAACGGTCTGGCGGACCCCGGCCGGGTCGTCCCGGCCGGGGTCACCCCCAGACTGGTCAGGCGACCGCGCGGGAGGTGTCCCCGCGCGAAGCGCCCGCCAGCCGCCACTCCCGGTCACGGCCGGGCATTCCGGACGCGGCCCGGGCCGCGCCCCGCCACCGGCGGAGCACAACGCCCGGCCCGCGGTTCACCGCAGTCGTCCCCTACGCAGCAGGTGGGCGTGCTCGGCCACCCGTTTGCCCAGGTGCGCCGCGGTGAGCAGGTCGGACTTGTGCACCAGCTCCGGGCCCTCGTCGCCATTGGACTGGGCGGTCGCGCCGAGCCAGACGCCGAGGCGGTTGAGGTCGTTCTCCGACGCGGTGCTGGTGTTCCAGCCGGGCATCAGGCCCAGGTTCACCCAGTGCATCCCGTGCTGGGCGGCGAGCAGCGTGAAGTAGTGCAGGGTGTGCAGCTTGTCCCCGCCCTTGGAGCCGGAGTTGGTGAACCCGGCGGCGATCTTGCCCGCCCAGGCCTGGGCCACCCACCGCTTGCTGGAGTCGTAGGCGAAGGTGTGGAACGCCGGGCTGGCCGCGCCCATGTAGGTCGGCGAGCCGAAGATGATCGCCTCGGCCGCGTCCAAAACGGTCCACTGCTCGTCGGTGATCGTGTCCACGGCGATCACGACCGCGGCCGTGTCCGCGACTTCCGCCGCCCCGTCGCGCACCGCGTCCGCCATTCGGGCCGTGTGCCCGAAACCACTGTGGTAAGCGACCGCGACCGTCACCGAATTGTCGGACATGCGTCCACCCCTCTCCGCCGATTGAGTGCCGCGCGACCCGCGCGCCCACTCCAGCGTGCCCTATCGGCGGGTGGATGCCGCCTATTCTTTCGAGCACTTCGACCTAGCCGAACGGTGAGTATTTAGAGGTCGAACTCATCGCACTTAATGCGCGTCGCCATCCGGCCGCCGGGGTAGAATACCGCAGCGAGGGCACTTCCCGGGGGGCCGGGCGGTTCGGGAGACGACCGGCGTTCGGCGGGGACCGACGTGGGGGCGTGCCACTCCAAACCAGGGGGAAATAGATGATCCATAATATGCGGTTCACGGTGCTCGGGAGAATCGAGATATCACATGGCCAGGACAGCTCGGTCATCGTGAAGAAATCGAAGACCGGGCAGGTGCTCGCGCTTCTGCTGGCACGCAACAACGAGACGGTGGGGGTGGACACGCTCATCGAGGAACTCTGGGGGGACCGGGTTCCGCGCAGCGCGCTCACCACGTTGCAGACCTACGTCTACCACGCCCGGAAGATGTTCGCCCGCAGCCTGCACGTGCCGTGCGCGGAGTCGCTGCTGGTCACCAGGCCGCCCGGGTACCTGATCTCGGTTCCCGACGACGCGGTGGACGCCAACGTCTTCGAGTCCCTGGTCAAACAGGGGATCGCGGGGCTGGCCGCGGGGAACGCCGAACTGGCGGCCGACCGGCTGACCGAGGCGCTGCGGCTGTGGCAGGGCCCGCCGTTCGCGGGGATGCCGGTCGGCGAGGTGCTCGACGCGCACGTCACCTACCTGCACGAGTTGCGGCTCTCGGCGATCACGCACCACGTCGAGGCGAACAAGCGCCTCGGCCGCTACCAGGTGCTGGTTCCCGAGCTGCGCTCGCTGGTCGCGGCCAACCCGCTCAACGAGGGGTTCCACTCGCAGCTCATCGAGGTGCTGCACAAGTGCGGCAGGCGCGCGGAGGCGTTGCAGGCGTACCAGCGGCTCCGCCGCGTCCTCGACGCCGAACTGGGCGTGGCGCCCGCCCCCGAGGTGCAGCGCCTGCACCACGAGGTGCTGGCGCACGGCACGGGCCTGCGGACCCCGAATCCCGTCTAACCCGTTCGACAGACTAGATCGCCACCGTCCACCGAGTCGTCCTCGGTGGACGGTGGCGTTTCCCCCTGGTGGAAGGCTAGGCGGCGGGTTCGAGGACGAACAGCGGCTCGTCGTACTCGGCTGGCTCGCCCTCGGCCTTGAGCACCTCGGTGACGGTCCCGGCGGTGTCCGCCTCGACCGGGATCATCAGCTTCATCACCTCGATGATGGCCACCTGGTCGCCCGCCGCGACCGTGTCGCCGATGGACACAAACGGCTTGGCCCCCGGCTCGGGCGCGACGTGGAAGACGCCCACGGCCGGGGCGCGCACCTCGTGGCCCGCCCGCCCGGGAGCGACCGTGTCGGCGGGGCCGCCTGCCGCCGCTCCCCCGTCGCCGGTGAGCGCGGGCTCGGCCGAGACGGCGCGGGGCACGCCCGGCCACCGCGCCTCCACGGTGACGCCCGCGGCCTGGATGCGCAGCGACGTGGGCGGGCTGTGGAACTCCCGCAGCAGTTTCAGGGCGTTCTCCCGGACCACGCCGAGCGCGTCGGAGACCGCGACGAGATCGGTTTCCGCGCCGCCGTCGGAGTCGGCTGGCCGCTGGTTCACGGCCGGTCGGTGGTTCGTCATGGTGTCTCCCCGTCGCCTCAGTAGTTCCCGAGCCCGCCGCAGACGTTGAGCGCCTGGGCGGTCACCGCGTCGGCGCCGTCGCTGACCAGGTACCGGACCATCGCGGCCACCTCGCGGGGCTCCACATAACGGCCGATCGGGACCCGGGCGGTGATGCGGGCGTGCGCCTCGGCCTCGTCCACGCCCCAGATCCGGCCGTAGTGCTCGCGCACCCGCTCGGCCATCGGCGTCTCCACGAACCCGGGGCAGACCGCGTTGACGGTGATCCCGGTTTTGGCCAGTTCGAGGCCGAGCGCCTTGGTGAAGCCGACGACGCCGTGCTTGGACGCCGAGTACGGCGCGGCGTGCACGACGCCCTGCTTCCCGCCGGTGGACGCGATGTTGATGATGCGGCCGCTGGTCTTCGCGCCCATGCCGCCCAGGGTGAGCACCCGCTTGGTGACCAGGAAGACGCTGTTCAGGTTGGTGTTGATCACCTCGTGCCACAGGTCGTCGTCGATCTCGGCGGTCGCGCCGCCGCCCGGGCGGCCCGCGTTGTTGACCAGGATGTCGATCGGGCCGAACCGGTCGACGCAGGCCAGCACCAGGCTCTCGACGTCGGCGACCGAGACGACGTCGCAGGCCTGCCCGTCGACGTCCAGTCCCGCGCACTGGAGTCGCTTGACGGTGTCGGCGACCGCGTTCGCGTCGCGCGCGCAGAGGAACACCTGGTGCCCGTCCAGCGCGAGGCTCCGCGCGATTTCCAGCCCCATTCCGCTGGTGGCTCCGGTGACAAGCGCTACGCGTTGGGTGTCCGCCATGACTGCTCCATTTCCCCCGGCCTTGTGCCTGTGGCGGCCGAAACTAAGCAGGCCCACTCGAACCGCGGTCGAAGCGCTCCAGCGCGGCCTTTCGACCGAGCTTCGAGCCTGGCGCGTCACCGTGCGGAGAACGGCTTTCGCATCGAAAGGGCTTCGTCATGACCACGACCACCGGAATCGACACCGACCTGTATGTCGAGGTGCAGCAGTACTACGCGCGGCAGATGCGGCTGCTCGACTCGCGCGACCTGCCCGCGTACGCGGACACCTTCACCGAGGACGCGGTGTTCGCGCACAGCGCCGACCGGGAGCCCGCGCGCACCAGGGCGGGCATCCTCGCCGACCTGGTGGAGTTCCACCGGCAATTCGAGACCGACCCGATGCGGCGCAGGCACCATTTCACCATGCTCGACGTGGTGTTCCACGACGGCGAAGAGATTCACACGGTGTTCTACGCGCTGGTCGTCATCACCCGGCCGGGCGCCCAATCCGAGATCAGGGCGAGTTGCGTGGTGACCGACGTCCTGGTCCGCGAGAACGGCGAACTGCGCAACAAATCGCGCGTCGTGGAGATCGACACCTGAGCCGCGCGGCCGTTCGGCTAGGAAGGTCTGCTCCAACAGGCGATGTTCACGCCTCCGGGCTAACCAGAAGACTCATAAAGGACATTTCTCCACCTGCCGACCATGGAGGTAGCTGTGTCCCGACGTCACCTGCTCACGGCCAGCGTTCCCGCGCCCGCCACCGACTCCGCTCTCCTGCTCCTGCGACTGGTGGCCGCCGTGGTGTTCAGCGCGCACGGGTGGGACGCGCTCGGCGCCGCCGGGGGCATGGCGGGGGTGATCGAGGAGCAGCGGGCGGCGGGCATCCCGCTGCCCGAACTCGCCGCCCCGGCCACCATCCTCACCGAGATCGTCGGCGGGGTCCTGATCGCGCTGGGCGTGCTGACCCGGCTGTGGGCGGCGGGGTTCGCCCTGATCATGATCGGCGCGTGGGTCTTCGTCCACGCGCCGCACGGGATCTTCGTGCAGAACGGCGGCTTTGAGTTGGTGATGGTGCTCGCCGCCGTGTCGGTCACGCTCGTGGTCACCGGGCCGGGCCGCTACAGCGTGGACCACGTCCTCGCCACACGCGCGGACGCCGTGCCCGAGCCCAGCGTGGGCCGCCGATGACCGGAGAGAACACCGTGGGCGGCAACGCGACCGGCCCGGAGAGACACCCGTCCCGGCGGGCGGTGCTGGTCGGCATGGGACTGGGGCTGACCGCGCTGGGCTGCGCCGCGCCAGAGCCGCCCAGCCCCGGACCGTCCGCCGGGCCCGGCTGCGTGCTCACCCCGGAGGGCACCGAGGGGCCGTACTACCTGGACGCGGACCTCCACCGCGCCGACATCACCGACGGCAGGCCCGGAGTGCCGCTGCGGCTGCGGATCACGCTGGTCGACGCGGCATCGTGCGGGCCGGTTCAGGGTGGCGCGGTCGACGTCTGGCACGCGGACGCGGGCGGGCGGTACTCCGGTTTCGAGTCCGACCGGGACAGCCGGTTCCTGCGCGGGGTGCAGGTCACCGACGCGGCGGGCGCGGTCGAGTTCACCACGATCGTGCCCGGCTGGTACGACAACCGGACCGCCCACATTCACGTCAAGGCGTTCGCGGGCGGCCGGGAAACCCACACCGGGCAGCTCTATTTCGGCGAGGACGTGATTTCCGCGGTGGCCCGGGTGCGCCCGTATTCCGACCGAACCGATCCCCGCACCGACAACGCGAACGACTTCCTCTTCGGCCGGTCCGGCGACAAGTCGATTCTCACGGTGACCGGAACGGCGGCGTCGGGCTATCAAGCACAGATCACCCTGGGCGTGCGGACCTAGCCCGGATGTTTCGCGTGGCTGTCGTGCTGGCCTGATCGGGTTTGGATTGAGTGTTCGATCAGACTTCCGCACCGACCTGCCCAGGGCATCAGTGGAGTAGGTCCGGCCGGACTCTGGCTATCTCCTGGGTCAGCTGCCGGACCGTGGCGATGTTCGGCAGTCTCAGTTCCACTTCCGGACTGGCGTCCGGCAGGGGCTTCACCAGCGCGCTGTGGCGAGTCGCGAAACGGCCGTCCGCGGGGGTGAACACCAGGGCAGGCAGCACGGGCTTCGAGTTCGGGTCGCCCTTGACCGGCGGGCGCGGTTCCCGTCCGCGCACGGCACGCAACTCCTCCCACGCGATCAGATCGGATCTGCGGCCGGCTCGCCACCACAGTCCACGTTGATCGACCAAGAAGCGATGCATGCGGGGGACGGAGCCCACCATGAGTAGCAGACCGCCCAGCGCGAGCGCGCCGAAGAGGAACGACGCGGCGGCCGGAGAGATATTCTTCGCTCTCGACGAAGCTGACGGATGCCCGACGTCCGGGAAGACGGCGGCCAACCCGAAGACGACGACCATGGCCAGCCCGCCGATGAACGCCCACCGGCCGGACCGGTATTCGATGACGGGCGTCTCAGGATCGGGGGACCATGTCTGTCCGGGCACGAACGGCAGCGTAGCTGAAGCCGGCTCCAGCAGTGCGGGGGTCGCGACCCGCGCTCCGGAGCGCGCCAGCCACCCGGTCAGCTCGGCCACCCATGCGCCGCGGCGTGCCTCACCGCCTGCGGCTAGCTGCCTACCTAGATGGCGTGCCTGCCGGAGCGGGTGTCGGTGGGCAGGCGGACCAGGGAGACGCGCGCGGGCAGGCCAGCGGCCCTGGCCACGGCGGCGGCCTCGCCGCGTGAGGTGACCTCAAGTTTGCTGAGGATGTTGGCGACGTGGAACTTCACCGTGTGCTCGCTGATGTGCAGGTGCGCGGCGATCTGGCGGTTGCGGCGGCCCTGGCTGAGCTGTTCCAGCACGTCGATCTCGCGGGGGTTGAGCGAGCTCAGCGGGTTCGCGTCGGGTACCTCCGGCGGGGTCAGCGGGAGGCTGGCGGTGACGGTGGTGCCCCAGTCCGGCGGCGAGTCGAACTCCAGGGCGCCGTTGAGGGCGCGGAGCCGGTCGCTGAGGCGGAGCACGGGGAGCGCGTCGGCGGCCAGCGTGCCCGCGCCGTTGTCGCGGACGCTGACCCGCAGCCTGGTGTCCTCCACCTGCCAGGTGACCCTGATCCGGGTGACGCCGCCCTGTTCGAGCATGATGACCACCGCGTCGCGGACGGTGGCGCGGGCGGCGTTGGCGACGTCGGCTGGCAGCGACCGCTGGGCGGCCTCGGGGCCGGTGAGGTCGAGCGCGACGTCGCTGTAGCGGGTGAGCAGGCCCAGGGTGTCCGCCAGCCGGGCGAACGCCTCGCCCGCGGTCTCCTCGCTGGTGGCGCGGTCCTGGTCCAGCGCCGAGCGCAGCTCGATGAGCGCGGACACCGCGACCTCGATCGCGGTGCGGCGCGCGGCGGCGTCGTCCAGGGTCTTCGAGCGCAGCGTGACCAGCAGCGTGGTCAGCGTCGTGGCGTGCGCGTCGGTGAGTTCGGCGACGGCCTTGGTTCGCGCGCTGGCCGCGGCCCAGTTCTCGGCCATGTGGACCGGCACGGCCTCGGTGAGCAGGTCCACCACGTGCAGGGTCGCGAGGTCCCACAGCTGCTGTGTGACCTCTTGCTCGGCGGCCGTGGGCGCCACTCCGTCTTCGGGGAGCACCGCGAGCAGCGCCCCCGCCGACCCGGACGGCGCCGAGGCAACAGCCAGCACCGGCCGGGCCGTCCCACCCACCACGGCCTGCCCGAACCACGGGCGGCCGACGTCGACAAGCCGGGCGAGCGAGGCCATCTCCGCGCTCGTGGCCTCGACGGCGCCCTGGCTCATCAACGGCGACCGCGCGCAGTCCCCGGTCAGCATCACCACCGCCCGGTGGGCCACCACATCGGCCAGAATCTCCGAGAACCGCTCCAGCGTCTGCGAGAGCGGCGCGCCCATCAAGGCGGTGGTCGCGCGGAGGGTGTGCCGTGGGTCGGCCCAGTCAGCCAGTGCCATAGGCCCAGGGTATGGCGTCGCCCGGCAGCCCACAGTCACTCTTTCGGCTAGGTCCGCCTAGCCGTTCAGAGCAGGTCCGCCGCCGCCGTGTCCGCCTCGATCCCCTGCCCGACATCCCACTTCTCCACGATCCGCCCCTCGGCGACCCGCCAGATGTCCACCGACACCGCGCTCGGTGCCCCGTCGGCGAGCCGGATCAGGGAGTAGGTCCACACGAAGTCGCCTTCCGCGATCATTCTCCTGATCTCCAGCGAGAACCCCGGAAACCGATCCGCCACCTGCTCCTGAAAGCTGTCGACCGTGCGCCGGTGCCCCACCCCGGCCCCGCGATGGTGATTGTGAAACCCCGCGCCGAGAAACGCCACGGCCCGGTCGAAGTCCTTCGCGTCGTAGAACGCCGCGCAGAAGTCCGCGACCAGCTTCTTGTTCGCGGACAGCACGTCGCTGGTTTCCGTCATGCCCTCTCCCGGTGCCATCGAGACCCGCCAACAGCATCATGGCTAGCGGGGCGGCATCGCGCCGGTAGTCGGAGCGGTTCGACCCCCACTGGTGGGCGGGCCGGTCACACCGCGACCGGATCCGGCGGTGGGGGTCAGGAGGCGAAGTAGGCGCTGGGGGTTGTGCCGACCTCGCGGTGGAAGGCGGCGACGTAGGCGCTGGCGGAGCCGTAGCCGACCCGGCGGGCGACCGAGGCGACCGGCATTCCGGCGGCCAGCAGCGGCAGGGACGCGCGCAGGCGGGCCTGGGTGCGCCAGGTGCCGAAGGTCATCCGGCACTCCCGCAGGAAGATCCGCGCGAGGGTGCGCTCGCTCGCGCCGACGGCCCGGCCGAACTCGGCCAGTCCTCTCGGGTCGGCTGGGTCGGCGAGGAGTGCGGCCTGGACTTCCCTGGCCCGTGGGTCGACCGGCGCGGGCACGGTGATCGGGACGACGTCGACCGGGTCGAGCAGGTCGAAGGCGACGGCTTCGGCGCGGCGGCGCTGGGGCGCGCCGATGCCGTCGCCGGTGAGGTATTCGAGGATCTCGCGCAGCAGGGGGCGCACGGCGACCATGGTGGGGGCGGGCCAGCGCACCGGGCAGCGGCCCGGGTCGGCGTAGACGCCGCGCAGGGCGGCGCGGCCGACCGCGCCGGTGCGGTGCCGGACGCCAGCGGGGAGCCACAGCGCACGGGTCGGCGGCAGCACCCAGTGCGCGTCCCCGACGGTCACCGCGACCACCCCGCGCGCGGACCAGACGAGTTGGTGGACGGCGTGCTCGTGCCAGGGAATCCACGTTCCGGCGGGCAGGTCGAACTCGCCGAGCACCATCGCGCCGACCTGACCGTTCTGCGACATCGCCTGTCAGCCTATCGCCTGTCGGACAGTCGATCACTGCCCTACCGTCGACTCCATGCCGATGAACCTGTTGCACCGCAAGATATGCGCCTCCGCCACGTGGGCGGACGCGGTCGCCGAACGCCTCCCCCGCCGCCTGGCAGGCGTCGACCTCGGCGACGACCCGCTGGAGATCGGCCCCGGTTTCGGCGCCACCACCGCCGTCCTGGCGGACTTGGCCCCCAACCTGACCGTGCTCGAAATCGACCCCGCCTCGTGCGCCGCCCTCCGCGCGAAGTTCGGCGGCCGGGTCGACGTGGTTGAAGGCAGCGGCGCCGCGATGCCCTTCGACAGCGACCGCTTCTCCGCCGTCGTCTGTTTCACCATGCTGCACCACATCCCGACGACCGAACTCCAGGACGCCCTGTTCGCCGAGGCGGTCAGGGTGCTGCGGCCCGGCGGGGTCTTTCTCGGCGTCGACAGCCAGTCAAGCGTCGTTTTCCGCCTGCTCCACATCGGCGACACGATGACCATCGTCGACGCGGCCACCCTGCCCGCCCGCCTCACCCGCGCCGGTCTGCGCGACGTTCGGGTGGACCGTGAGCCGAGGACGATCGAGTTCGCGGGCGTGAAACCCGCCCGGTGACTACGGCTCCGCGACGCCGGGCACGCTGATCTCGGCGAGCGCGCTTTCCAACCGCTCGATCTCGCCGGGCGCGGCGGCCACGACGACCTGGCCCTGCCACCGCCACAGGCGGTACGCGCGGTCGATGGCGCCGAGGTAGCCCGCCAGGGCCAACAGGACCGCGCCCGCCGCCCACGCCGGGGCCGACCAGTGGCCGCCGCCGGATTTCCAGTACGCGGTCAGAGCGACGGCCGCCGCGCCGATCGTGGCGCAGGACCAGAACAGATGCGGCAAGGTGAGCCAGGGCGCGGACTTGCGCAGCCAGGTCACGCGCCGCGAGCGGCAGGACTCGCTCAGCAGGGCGACGCTCGCGGTGAGTTGGTCGAGGGCGAACCTCGCCTGGTCGCGGTGGGTCCGCGAGAGCGGGGTGGCGCTGGTGCGCAGGTGCGTCTCGACTTTGCCGATCCCCCAACGGATCGACGTCGGCCGCGCGGGCAGGTCCGGGGTCGGCCACTGGTCGGCGGACTCGCGGTGGCGGAACCACTGCGCGCCGAGCATTCCCCACAGGCTCGCGATCAGCACCGTCGCGACCAAGCGCAACTCCATGTGAATGGTGTCGGTGGTCAGCAGCACGCCCGCGGCCAGCCCGAACACGACGAGGCCGACGATGGCGTTGGTCCGCTGCGCCACGGGTGTCCGCGTGTAGGCGTTGTGCAGGACATCGAGGGGCGCCTTGGCCAGGCTGACGAGCGTGGCCGTGCCCAACACCACGCCGATGCCGAACAGCCCGGCGACGACCAGCGCGGTGAACCACACGGCCAGGCCCGACGCGTCAAGCGGCAAGACCATCGCGGCGCCCACCGGCGCCAGCAGCCCGAGCACGCCAGCCACGGCGAACGCGACCGGACCGCGTTCCCGCTCGACCCGCCGCGGGGCGTCCCGCACGACCACGTCCGTGCGCACGTGCCGCTCGATCTCGGCGATCACGTCGGCGAGGTCGCGGAGCCAGTTGCCGAACGTGAGGTCCTTCTTCTGCAGCAGCGACAACTCGCTGAGCTCGGGGGGCACCTCGTCGGCGCGCGGCAGCGGGGCGCCGTCGAGCAGCACCGGGATGATCTGCTTTCCCGCGCGCAGCGCGGTGCTCAGCTCGAACCGCACCCAGTCCTGGGCGCCCGCGCGGTCCATCAGGTCGCCCACCCACTCCCGGTGGATCACGGCGACGACGACTTCGCTCTCGGCGAGGTGGTGGCGCAGCACCGAGGGATAGCGGTCGCCCATCCGCAGCGTCGTGTCCACGAAAACCTGGTCTCGGCCGAAATGCCAGGCGAGCCGGTCCGCGATGGCCTCCACGACCTGGGTGTGCACGTGCCGGACCGCCACGTCCGGGTCGCCGTTGAGGTAATAGGTCTGCCGGTAGTTGACGAAGATGGTCGCCATCGCTCAACCGTTCCGCCGCGCCGCCCGCGCGGTTCGCTCCGCTGACATGGACGCATTCTGTCCTGGCGCCGATGGCGCGGACATGGCACGGTCGTCGGCGCGCGTGTCGACGTCCGACGCGGGCGGCGCGGGTCATCAGCGAGCACGGGGGCACGGCAGTGGGCACGATTTTCGTCAGCTATCGAAGACACGACCCCTACGCGCTCGCCGTTGCCGGGCTCGTCGCGCGGCTCGGGCAGCGGTTCGGGCCGGACCGGGTGTTCGTGGACACCGACCTCACCCCGGGCGAGCGGTATCCCGACGAGTTGAAGGCGGCGCTGGCCGCCAGTGACGTGGTGGTCGCGGTGATCCATGACGGCTGGGTCGCGGACTTCGCCGTCGAGCGGCGGATGGACTGGGTGGCCTACGAACTGTCGACGGCGCTGCGCACCGGGAAGACGGTGATCCCGGTCTTGCTGGGGCAGGCCAGGCAGCCCGAGTACCACGAGCTGCCGCCGGAGGTCGCCGAAGTCACGCTGCTGCAGTCCATTCCGCTGCGCCCCGCGGACTACGAGGACGGCCTGGCCAGGCTGACCGCCACGATCGACAAGACGCCCGCGGCGCCAGAGGTGGCCGTCGCGGTCGCGGACCTCACCGGCGACCAGCCCGCCCGGCCGGGCCTGCGGCTGGCGCTGGCCGCGACGGGCTGGGGCGCGGTGTTCACGATCTTCCCCCTGCTGCTCGCGTTCGAGCTGGACTGGCCGGTGTGGCAGAAGCTGCTCACCACGGCGTACATCCTGGTCCTGGTGACGGCCGCCCTCGCCGTCTGCGTCGTCGTGATGGCCGTGCTGCGGCCCCGGCTGGACGCGGTGACCAGGCGGTGGCAGGAGCGGGCGTTCCGGGCGAGCCTGACCGACATGTGGCCGCTCTACGCCCTGTACCTGCTGGTGGTGGCGGTCGTCTGGATGGGGCTTCCGCTGCTCGACGCGGCCTGGCTGGGGACCGAGATGAAGGTCTTGGTGAGCGGGGCCGTCGCGATCGCCTTCGCCCGGCTGGTTCAGCGCCAGGTGGGCCAGGTGTCGCGAGTGGACACCCAGTGGCCGCCGCCGGTCTCCCCGGACACTCTCACCTTCCGCAGGGCCGCGGTCCGACTGCGGGAACTGCTCGCCGAAGGCCACTTGGCGGCCAAGGACTTCGGCAGGCAACGCCAAGCCGAGTCGGTTTACCAGGCCCTGACGCAAGTGCGGGCCGTGCTGCGGGAGCGCGCGGACCGCCCGTGGCGGCGCTGGCTCGCCATGGGGCACCGCAACGATCCCCTTCCGCCCGCTCTGGTCGGCACGCTCGGGGCCGTCGTCGGCCTGACCGTCGCCGGTCTGGTGGTCAGGCTGTCGCTTGGCGACACACCCCCGCGGGTGGTCGCGATCGGGATGGCGCTCATCGCGGCCGCGCTGGCAGTGGCGACGGCGGGCCTCGCGGTGGGCTTCCGCGCCGAGCGCCGCGGCGTGCTGCGCCTGGTCGATGAGCTGGGCGAGTGGGAGGATGAGCTCCGGCCCTTGATCTACCCGGGCGCTCCGGTGACTCAGCCCGAGCGGAAGCCGTAGCGGCTCGCGCGAAATATCCCGTCCACTTTGTCATCGAGTGACGAAAGTGGACGACAACGCCGATGGGCCAAACGGCCTAGGTAGGCGCCGCTCAGTAGTTATCCCGATGAATCCACCGCAGGCGTGGGGCATGTTGGCGCACCAAGCACGGCCATTCGGGTGGAAGGACGCCACTATGGCGACAAGGTCAATGACGACCTCACGTCGGGCAAGAACCTGGCGACGCTGGGTAGGCATCGGATTGCTCAGCCCGGTCGCCATCGTGGCCGGGACCGGGTTGGCCGTGGCTGACGAGGGCGATGTCCGGCACGCCGATTCGGGGCGGGCGATCAGCGGGTCCTACATCGTGGTGCTCAAGGACGGGGTGACGGCTGGGGCGACCACGGACGCGCAGGCGCGCACATACGGCGCCACTGTGCGGCACCGGTACGGCTCCGTCGTGCGCGGCTACTCCGCCACGATGGGCGAGCGGCAGGCCAGGCGGCTGGCCGCGGACCCCCGGGTGGCCTATGTGGAGCAGGACCAGACCGTGACCCTGCTGGACACGCAGACGAACCCGCCGTCCTGGGGGCTCGATCGGGTCGACCAGCGCGACCTGTCACTCAACAGCGTTTACACCTACTCGGCGACCGCGGCCACCGTGAACGCCTATGTCCTCGACACCGGCATCCGCACGACGCACAGCGATTTCGGCGGCCGGGCCCGGTGGGGCACGAACACGACCGGCGACGGCGACAACAGCGACTGCCACGGCCACGGCACCCACGTCGCGGGCACGATCGGCGGCACGGCGCACGGTGTCGCCAAGGCGGTGCGGCTCACCGCGGTGAAGGTCCTCGGCTGCGGCGGCTCGGGCGCCACCTCCGCCGTCGTCGCCGGGATCGACTGGGTCACCGCGAACGCCGTCCGGCCCGCGGTGGCCAACATGAGCCTCGGCGGCAACGCGTCCGCGGCCATCGACGACGCGGTCAAGCGGTCCATCACCGCGGGCATCACCTACGCCGTCGCCTCCGGCAACACCGCCGCCGACGCCTGCGGCCAGTCCCCCGCCCGGCTCGGCGGCGCGAACGGCCTCACGCTCACGGTGAACGCCTCGACCAAGTCCGACGCCAAGGCGTCGTTCTCCAACTACGGCCGCTGCACCGACCTGTTCGCGCCCGGCGCCGACATCACCTCAGCCGGGAAGGACTCGGACACCGCGACCAAGAGCCTGTCCGGCACGTCGATGGCCGCGCCGCATGTGGCCGGGGCCGCCGCCCTCTACCTGGCGGCCAACCCGGCTGCCACCCCGCAGCAGGTCAAGAGCGGCATCGTCGGGGCCGCGTCGAGCGCCAAGATCAGCGGCGTCTCCGGTGACACGCCGAACCGCCTGCTCTACACCGGCCAGGCCGCCCAGCAGCCGCCCAGCCCGACTCCCACCCCGACGCCGACGCCTCCTCCCCCGCCGCCGTGGTGGTGCCAGTGGTGGTGCTGGCGGTAAACACCGCACGATGAGCCATGAGGTCCGCGGGCGCGCGAGAGCCGTCCGCGGACCTCATGGCCGTTTCGCCGGTCGCGACGCCGCCAGGACCCGCGGGCGGTACGGCCCGGGGTGCTGGAACAGCCAGACCGCGGACCGGCACACGATTTCCTTGTACCAGGCGGCGATCCGGCCGCGCAGGAACATCCACTGCGGACTCTCGTCGGCGCCGTGGACGAACTGGATCACGCCCGCGCGCCGCCCAAGGCTCAGGCACTGGTGGAAATAGCGGAACCGGAACGGCCGCGGTGTGCCGCCCGCCAGCCGGGTGGCGATCGCGTCGGCCACATACGGTCCGGTGAAGCCGCCCGAGCGGCAGCCGTAGGCGATCTCCGCGCCCCATGGCCCCGGCGCCGCGGCGGCGTCGCCGATGGCGTGCACCTCGGGGTGCGAGACCGAGCGCAGAGTCCGGTCCACCAGGACGCGGCCGCGGTCGTTCACCGCCAAGCCCGCCGCGCGCGCCAGCGGCGGCACCGTGAATCCCCCGGTCCACAGGACGAGGTCGGCGGGCACGCGCCCGCCGTCGGCCAGCACGACGGCATCCGGGTCGACGCGGGACACCTCGGCGCCCGCGGTGACCGCGACGCCCATTCGGCCGAGCCGACGCCGCAGGTAGCGGGCAGCGCGCGGAGACAGCCACCCGCCGGGTTCGCCCCTGGTGAGCAGCCGGACGGCCAGGCCCGGGTAGGACTCGGCCAGTTCCGCGGCGAGTTCGACCCCGGTCGGCCCGCCGCCGCAGACGGCCGCGACGCCGCCGCGGTCGGCGAGGGCGCTCAGCCGCCCGGCCAGCCGCCGCGCCTCGGCGGGACCCGACAGCGCCGCGGCGTGGTCGGCCACCCCGGGCACGCGGTCCACCTCCGTCACGCTGCCCAGGCCGTAGACCAGCGTGTCGTACCCGATCTCCTGCTCCCCCACCCGCACAACCCGCGCCGCCAGGTCGAGCCCGGTGACCCGGCCGACCACCAACCGCGCCCCCGAACCGGCCAGCACCTCGGCCAACGGCAACTCCGCGACGGCCTGTCCCGCCGCCACCTGGTGCAGCCGAATCCGCTCCACGAACGCGGGCCGCGCGTCGACCAGCGTCACCGACGCCCCAGCCGGGCAGATCCGCCGCGCCAGCCGCTTCGCCGCGACCAGCCCGGCGTAGCCCGCGCCCAGCACGACCACTCGATGTCCGTTCCCCATGTGTCCTCCTCGTCCTCACCCAGCGGACGAGACGCGGCGCGGGACTGTGACAGGCTCAGCACACCGCCTGGGCGGGCACGGGGTCCCGGTAGAGCAGCAGCGCCCCGGCGAGCAGGGCCAGCACGAGCAGCACCGCCCCGGCGGTGTAGAGCATCCGGTTCGTGGCCCGGCCGTCCTCCCGGAAGCCGCTGTCGGGAAGCTGCGCCCGAACCACGGCCGTGGCCACCGACAGCAGCGACGAGACACCGAGGACGATCGCGGCGAGCAGCAGCGTCTGGTCGCTGGGGTCGGCGAGGACGTCCACGCCCGCCACGGCGAACCCCACGAAGACCAGGCCGCCGACCACGGTCAGGATCTGGAGCACGTCGGCGAGGCGGCCGACGTGGGTCCACGCGGTCTCCCCGGTCACCGCGACCGCTCCGAGATCGGGAACCGCGCCACGCGGGCCCGGGTCGCGGCGAGCCGCAGTTCGGACCACTCCTCGTCCTGCGACACCGCGGGCAGCAGGTCGCGCACGGTCCGGGACAGGGCCACCATGACCGCGATGTCGCGCTCGCGGACGCGGTTGACCCGCATGGTCGCCGTGACCAGCACCGCGACGCAGCCCAGCGTGACTAGCAGCACGAGCACCCCGATGATGGCGGCGAGGTCTCCCCCGGCCGCGTAGAGGCCGCTCGCGGCAGCCAACCCGCCGAGCAGGCAGACCACCTGCCAGGCGTAAAGCAGGCTGAGCCGCCAGTTCGCCTGGTCCACCGCGGCCAGGATGGTCTCGGCGTGGACGAGGGTGCGCTCCAGTTCCGCGCCCAACGCCCTGCGGTCAGCCTTGTCCACCACTGAACTCCCAGAGTGTGTCGATGAAGGTGGTCAGGAGCGCGGAGACGACGTCCGGCTTGCCCGTCGACCGCACAACCGCGTCGCCCACAAGGTAGTCCTCGGGGAACGACACCAGCGGCAGCACGGCGAGCCGCGGCCGGTTCGCCGCGCCGAAACGCTGCTCGCCCAGGCTGTTCACCAGGGCGCGCAACTCGCGGGCGAACGGGCTGTCGTCCTCGGGCCGCTCCGCCGGGAGGTAGTACTCGCCCGCCCGGCGCAGGGATTCGGCGTCCTGGAACAGGTCGACCTTCGCCACGGCGATCACCAGCCACAGCGACTTGCGGGTGCCGCGCCAACTCTCCTTGAGCAGCGCGCAGGTCCGGCGGAAATCGTCGAGCTCGCCCTTGCGGTTGTACTCGCGGGTCCGGGTCACGTCGTGGTCGAGACCGGCGGGCGAGTTCCCCACAGTCGTGGAGTCGATGGCGACCTTTTCCGTTGTGTAGTCCCAGATCGTGCTGTATCCCCAGGACACGACGTGCACCACGCCGTCGGGCGACTTGCCGTTGCGAAAGTACTTCCGCAGCGTCCGCTCGCCCTGGTCCGAGTCCTTCTGGCCGGGGACGACGACCGTCTTGATCTGCTTCTTGCCGCGCTCGGTCACCGCGACGAACCGGTCCGACTCGGCGTCGGGGCTCTCCCCCCGCACCGGGTAGACGTCGAGCCGCAGCCTGCCGCGAATCGCTTTCAGCAAAGTGGACTTTCCGGTGCCGCGCATTCCGGTGAGCGCGATGGCCACGTCGGGGGTGATGAAGAAGTTCCACCGCCGTCGAAACTCGACTTTCCGGTCACGCGGGCCGCCCGGCCGCAGGACCAGCGGGGTCAGCGCGGCCCATCGTCGCCGCACCGCCAACCAGATGTCTTCTGGCAACCGAACCTCCGCCGCGCGGGACCGTCGTCGCACCAGTGATCGCCTGGCGCCGAGAGCGCGTTACCCGTAATTCGCTGGCCTCCTTCGCCGTGCTCGCTAAGGTCGCGCTGTGGAGCCGTTCGTGCCGAGGTATGGAACCGGGTCACTCGCCGAGGTCGTGCCCTCGCTGTTGGCCGGGCTCGGGGTGCCGGGCATGGTGGACGTGCTCGGGGTGGCGGGCCCGACGCGGGTGTGCCTGCTGCTGGTGGACGGGTTGGGGTGGGAGTCGCTGCGCGAACACCGCGCCGAGGCCCCGTTCCTGACCGCGCTCGCCGACGACAGCGACCCGATCACCGCCGGATTCCCCGCGACCACGGCCACCAGCATCGCCGCCATCGGAACCGGCGCGGCGGCAGGCGAGCACGGCTTGGTCGGCTACTCGTTCGCCGCCGGTCCCGACGAGCTGCTCAACGCCCTGCGGTGGCACCGGCACGGCGTCGCCGAGCAGGTCGACCTGCGGCAGGCGCTGGTTCCCGAGCGGATCCAGCCACGCCCGACCGTCTTCGAGCGGGCCGCGGCCGCGGGCGTCGCGGTGCGTATGGTCGTGCCGCACGAGCAGCGGGGCAGCGGCCTGTCCCGGGCGGTCCTGCGCGGCGGCGACTTCCACGGCGTGCACGCGCTCGGCGACCTCGTCAGCCGCACCGCGGCCGCGCTGCGCGAACGGGACCGCGTGTTCTGCTACGCCTACCACGCGGACTTGGACGCCTTGGGCCACCTCTACGGACCGGGAAGCGACCCGTGGCGCCACCAATTGTCCTTTGTGGACACCCTGGCCGCCGCACTCGCCAACAGCCTGCCCCCCGGCGCCGCCCTCGTGATCACCGCCGACCACGGCATGGTCGCCGTGCCCGAACCCGACCGCGTCGACCTGGACCACGACCCCCGCTTCCACGACGGCGTCCGCCTCCTCGGCGGCGAGGCCCGCGTCCGCCACGTCTACACCGCCCCGGGCGCCCTGGCCGACGTGCGCGCCCACTGGACCGCCGCACTCGGCGACCGAGCCTGGATCGCGTCGAGGGACGAGGCCATCGCAGCCGGATGGTTCGGCCCCCACGTCGCCGACCACGTCCGCCCCCGAATCGGAGACCTCGTCGTCGCCGCCCGAGACCGGCTCGCGCTGGTCCGCACCGCGACCGAACCCGGCCTGAGCACCTTCGTCGGCCACCACGGGTCACTCACCACGGAAGAACAACT
Source organism: Actinokineospora sp. NPDC051303 (assembly GCF_055586285.1). NCBI lineage: Bacteria > Bacillati > Actinomycetota > Actinomycetes > Pseudonocardiales > Pseudonocardiaceae > Actinokineospora > Actinokineospora sp. NPDC051303. The sequence goes on along the minus strand of NZ_JBVJIN010000001.1, from coordinate 365,633 downwards.
CGTCCCACTGCTCATGGCCCGCAATACCGCCTGAAATCGTCGCCCGGACGCACGAGCCGAGAAAGGGTCAGCGACGGGTGAAGGTTTGACGGAGCTGTCCGATGTGCTCGATGGTGCTGGTGAGGGTTTCGCCGGGTTTGAGGTAGCGCTGGGGGTTCCGGCCGTGCCCGACGCCCGCGGGGGTGCCGGTGAAGATGACGTCACCGGGGTACAGCGGGAGAACGGCGGACAGTGCCGCGATCAGCGCGGGCACCGAAAAAATCAGTTCGGAGGTGCGGGCCTTCTGGACTTCTTCGCCGCCGATCGCGCAGCTGATGTCGAGGTCGTCGGGGTTGGTGAACTCGTCGGGGGTGACCAGCCACGGTCCCATGGGTGTGAAGCCAGGGTGGGACTTGGCGAGGCTGAACTGGGGGACGGAACCGACCATCTGCCGGACGCGTTCGGAGAGGTCTTGGCCAACGGTGAGTCCGGCGACGTGGCTCCAGGCGTCGGCTTCGGTGACCGCGCGCGGTTCGGCCGATGACGGCGACCAGTCCGCCGACCGTCATCGTCGTCGGCGGATTCGACGGCTGGCGCGAGGAATACCACACCGGCGCCACCTACCTGTGCCAGCGCGGCATCGCGGTCCTGCTCATGGACGCGCCCGGCCAAGGCGAAACCCGCCTCTTCGGAGGCCTGACCATGGGGAGCGGCTTCACCGACGCGTTCGCCACGATCACCACGTGGATCACCCAGGAGCCCCGGCTCAACGACCGCGTGGGCGTCTGGGGCAACAGCATGGGCGGATTCCTCGCGGCGGCCGCGGCCATCCACGACGAACGCATCCAGGCGTGCTGCGTCAACGGCGGCACCACCACCCCCGCCGAGTTCCCGCTGCGCTATCCCCGCATGACCGAGAAGGCTCAACTCCTGCTCGGCGAACAGAACCCAGAACGAGCGCTGGCGATCCTGAGCGACCTCAGCCTGACCGCCGACGACCTACGCGCGTTGCGGTGCCCCCTGCTGGTCCTGCACGGCACACCCGACCAAGTTTTCCTCGTCGAGAACGCCCGAGCGCTCCACGACGCCGCCGCGTCCGACGACAAGACCTGGCTCGAATGGCCCGACGGCGACCACTGCCTCTACAACCACTCCCTCGAAAAGCACACCATCATCGCCGACTGGTTCGCCGACCGACTGCTGTGATCGATTAGCCCGCACCGGTCCCTGCCTTTCGCAGGCTGTCCGCGAGACCGATAGCGGGCTTTCACCGCGCCCACCGGCGGCGTCGGAGCGGTGCCGTCACGGTGGTGGGGCGACGCGGATGGCGTTGGCTGGGCAGAGTTCGTTCGCGAGGTGGACCGCGTCGTGGTGCTCGGGGTTTGGGGTGGGGTGCAGGACGGTGACCAGGCCTTCTTCGTCGTCGTGCTCGAAGATGTCGGGGGCGGTCAGGACGCACAGGCCCGCGCCGATGCAGCGGGCGCGTTCGGCGGTGACGTGCAGGGGCATCACCACACCACCGGGAGGCGTTCGACGCCCTGCATGGTGCCGGTGGCGCGCATCGTGATCTCGTCGGCGGGGATGCCCAGGCGCAGGGTGGGGATGCGCTCGAAGAGGGTGCGGTAGGCCAGTTCCAGTTGCAGGCGCGCCAGGTTCTGGCCCAGGCACTGGTGGATGCCGTAGCCGAAGGTCAGGTGCTGGCGGTTGCCCCTGGCCAGGTCGAAGGTGTGCGGGTCGGCGTGCACGCCGGGGTCGCGGTTGACCATGGTGGAGGAGACGACGATGCCGTCCTTGGCGCGGATGGTGTGGCCGTCGATCTCGATGTCGTCGGTCACCCAGCGCACGGCGGCGAAGTCGGTGACGGCCAGGAAGCGCAGCAGCTCCTCGACGGCGGTTGGCACCGGGACGGCGCCGGAGGTCAGGGCCGCGAGCTGGTCCGGGTGCTCCAGCAGGGTGATCACGCCCAGCGGGATCATCGACGAGGTGGTCTCCAAGCCCGCGATCATCAGCACCATCGCGAGTTGCGCCAGCTCGTCCGCGGTGATCTCGCCGGAGCGCACGTGCTCGGTGAGCCTGCCGATGACCCCGTCGCCGGGCGCCTCGATCTGGGCCTCGACCAGCGTGGCCAGGTACTGGGCCAGTTCGGTGCCCGCGCGCTGGGACTGCTCGGCGTCGCGGGCCTGCATGACCCCGGCGGTGGCGGCCTGGAAGAAGTCGCGGTCGGCGTAGGGGACCCCGACCAGCTCCGACATGACCCGCGACGGGATCGGCAGCGCGTACTCGGTGACCAGGTCCGCGCCGGGGCCGATGGCCAGGATGCCGTCGATCAGCTCGTTGATCATGTCCTGGATGCCCGCGCGCATGGCGCGGGCGCGCTTGAGGCTGAACTCGGGGTTGAGCAGCCTGCGGTGCTTGTCGTGCAGCGGCGGGTCCTCGCCGACGAGGACGAGTTTGCGCGCGGCCTGCGCCTGCAGATGCGGGGCCATGGTCGGGTACTGCTCCTGCTGGCGGTCGGCCGACAGCCTCGGGTCGCTGAGCAGCTGGCGGGCTTGGGCGTACCCGGTCACCAGCCACACCCGCTGCCCGTTCCACAGCGTCACCTTGTTCAGCGGGCCGCGGGCGCTGATCCGCCGGTAGGACTCGGGCGGGTGGTACGGGCAGGTGCGGCGCTCCGGAAACGACGGGGCGTCGGCGAGATCGGACGACACGGGGCCTCCAGGATCGGGGAGAAATGGCCTGCACGGCGGAATAGCCAAAAAGCTAGGGGACCCACGCCGGGTCCCGCAATGGCCGAATCCGCGCCCTTTGTCGCGCCTTTAGAAAAGGTCAGGACTTTAGAAATCGGCTAGGGCGTCGTTAGCGCGCGCTGCGATGGTCCAGGCACAGAGCGCCGCCCGACCACCGAACAGGGGATGACCAGTGCGTGTCGGCATCACTTATCTCAGCCCGTCGTCGGCGATCGACGGTGCGGCCACAGCGACGAAGTACCGCGAATTCTTCGACCAGGTGGAATGGGCGAACGGGCGCGGATTCTCCGGTATCTGGGTGACCGAGCACCATTTCTCCACCTACAGCCTGAGCTCGTCGCCGCTGGTGCTGCTGGCCAAGGCCGCCGCCATCGCGCCGGACCTGCGGATCGGCACCGGCATCCTGGTGCTGCCGCTGTGGGACCCGCGCAGGCTCGTCGCCGACGTGAGCACCCTCGACGTGCTCTCCGGCGGCCGGTTCGACCTGGGCATCGGCCGGGGTTACCAGCCGCACGAGTTCCTCGGGTTCGGCCGCGAACTCGCCGACAGCCGCGCCACCTTCACCGAGCACGTCGACCTGATCACCCGCCTGTTCACCGAGTCCGACATCGTGCACGAGGGCGAGTTCTACCGGGTCGACGCGCCGGTGACGGTCCTGCCGCAGCCCGCGCAGACCCCGCACCCGCCGATCTGGCTGGCCGCGGTCAGCGAAGAGTCGACCAAGTTCGCGGTGGAGCGCGGCTTCCACCACCTCGGCCTCGCGCTGTCGACCCCGGCCGAGCTGGGCGAGCAGTGGCGGCTCATCGAGCGGCTGAGCGCGGCGGCTGGCCGGTCCACCGAGGGCATCGAGTACGCGGCGAACCGGTTCGTCTACTGCTCCACCGACCCGGACGGCCGCCGGATCGCCGCTCGCGAGGTCGCCCGGCAGATCCAGATCTCCCGGTCGCTGGCCCAGGGCGCGGAGCCGACGCTGGGGCTCGCGCCGACCCCGGATGTCATCGACGCCGACGACGAGGCACTGGCCTATGAGCGGCTGCTGGCGGGCACCCCGGAGGAGATCGTGGCGCAGTTGCGCGACATCGCCGACGCGGGCGTGACGTATGTGAACGCGGGCTTCCAGTACGGCGCGCTGCCCACGGACCTGGCCGACGCGTCGGCGCGGCTGTTCGCCGCCGAGGTGCTGCCCGAGGTGGGCGGGCTGGCCCGGCGGGTCCCGGCGGCCACGGCGCCGTGACCGCCGTCGTCGTCGGCGCCGGTCCGACCGGGCTGACCCTGGCGGGCGAGCTGCGCCTCGGCGGGGCGCCGGTGGTCGTGCTGGACCGGCTGCCCGCGCCCTCCGGCCAGTCGCGCGCTCCCGGGGTGTACGCCGGGACGCTGCGGACGTGGGCGTGGTGCGGGCTCGCGGAGCGGTTCGACGGGCTGCTGCGGTTCGGCGCGTACGGACATTTCGCGCTGCTGCCCGGCGGGCTCGACCTGAGCGTGCTGGACACCCCGCGCGCGGCTGCCCTGGTGCCGCAGGCCACCGTCGAGACGGTGCTGGGCGAGTGGGCGGCCGAGCTGGGCGCGGAGATTCGGCGCGGGCACGAGGTCGTCGGGCTGCGGCAGTCGCCGGACGGCGTGGAGGTGTCCGTGTCCGGCCCGGACGGCGCGTACCGGCTCACCGCGGACTACCTGGTGGGCTGCGACGGCGGGCACAGCGCGGTCCGCGGGCTGGCCGGGTTCGAGTTCACCGGCACCGAGTCCACTGTGGACGTCCTGCTGGCTGACCTCGGCGGGCTGCGCGCGGAGGACATCCCGTTGCCGCGCACGCCGTTCCCGTTCCTGCGCACCGAGCGCGGGTGGGTCGGCCTGTCGGTGGTCACCGAGGACAGCGTGCGGGTCTTCGTGTGCGACTTCGCCCGCCCGCCGGTGCGCGGCGCGGGCCCGCCGAGCTTCGCCGAGGTCGCCGCGGCGGCGGCCGACCTCGCGGGCGTCGACATCTCCTCGGGCACGCCGCGCTGGCTGAGCCGGTTCGGCAACGCGACCCGGCAGGTCACCGCGTACCGGCGCGGGCGGGTGCTGCTGGCGGGCGACGCCGCGCACGTGCACCCGCCCTTCGGCGGGCAGGGCATCGGGGTGGGCGTGCAGGACGCGGTCAATCTCGGCTGGAAGCTCGCCGCCGAGATCGGCGGCTGGGCGCCGCCCGGCTTGCTCGACACCTACCACGCCGAGCGCCACCCGGCCGCCGCGCGCGTGCTGGGGCTCACCCAGGCCCAGGACGCGCTGATGGGCCCCGGGCCAGCGGTGGCGAGTCTGCGCGACTTCCTCGCCGAACTGGCCGCGGTCCCCGCGGCCAACGCCCACCTCGCGGCCGAGGTGACCGGCACGCGCCTGCGCTACGACCTCGGCGACGACCACCCGCTGGTCGGCGCGCCACTCCCCCACCAGGCGGGCGACGGGCTGCCGCGCGCGGGCCGCGGCCTGCTGCTCGACCTCGCGGACGACCCCGACCTGGCCCGGGTCGCCGCGCCGTGGCGGGACCGGGTCGACCTGGTGGCCGCCCCCGGCGCCGTCGCGGGCGCGCGGGCGCTGCTCGTCCGCCCGGACGGGCACGTCGCCTGGGCGGGCCCGTCCGGGCTCGACCGGGCGCTGCGGCGCTGGTTCGGCGCGCCAGCCGGCGACCACGTCTCGCCGACCTGGGCGGGCGCGCGGGAACACGCGCGATGACCCCACCGCCAGTCCCGGCCGAGACCCGCCTGCCCGCAGCCCTGCCCTGCCCACAGATCGACAAGAGCGACCGCACCGAGGATGCCGCAGGAGTCCTCCGCGCGATGAAAGGACTGACATGACCTCCCCATTGGCCCCACCCGAGATCACTCTGCTGTCGGTGGGCACCGCCCTGCCCGGCCCGCCGGTCGGCAACGGCGACCTGGCGCGCCGGTTCGGCATGGACGCGCTGTGGGAGCAGTGGGTGGACACCTTCATCGGCACCAAGACTCGGCACCTGGCGGTGGACCTGGACTCCGGCGAGATCCGCCACTCCCTCGCCGACCTCGGGGAGGCCGCTGGCCGCAAGGCGCTCGACGCGGCCGGGATCACCGGCGCGGACGTGGACCTGCTGGTGATGGGGACCGCGACGCCGGACAACCTGATGCCCGCCACGGTCAACGTGGTCGCCGACCGGCTCGGCATCGACAACGTGCCCACCTACCAGCTCCAGTCCGGCTGCGCCGGGGCGTTCCAGGCCCTCGACGTGGCCCAGCAGATGCTGCTCACCGGCCGGTACCGGCACGCGCTGGTCATCGGCGGCGACGTCATCGCCAAGCACTACGACCTGACGCTGGACCTGGCCGCGCTGCCGCCCGCGGAGATGGTGAACGTGGCCCTGTTCGGCGACGGCGCGGGCGCCGCGGTGCTCACCACCGATTCCGGCTCCGGGGTGGTCCTGCGCCGGGTGCTGACCCGGCTCACCGGCCTCGGCCGCGCGCCAGGGCAGGTCCTGGAGTGGTTCGGGCCGGTCGACCACGTGCCCGGCCGCACCGGGTCGCGGGAGGACTACAAGGCGATCGAGGAATCCGTGCCGACGATGGCCGTGGAGATCCTCAAGGAGCTGCTGGACAGTCTCCAGTGGACAGACACGGACGTGGACTACATCCTGCCGCCGCAGCTCTCGGAGCGGATGACGGCGCGGATCATGCGCGAGCTGGACGTGCCGTCGATGCGGGAAGTCAGCTGTGTCACCGAGACCGGCAACAACGCCAACGCCCTGCCGTTCCAGCAGCTTGAGCGGGTCCTGCCGAAACTGGACGACGGCGACCGGGTGCTGGGCATCGCGGTCGAGTCGAGCAAGTGGATCAAAGCGGGCTTCGCGTTGGAGCGGGTATGAGCCGGATCGCGCGCGAACCGTCGACACCGCGCGGAGGGCCGCGGGGCGGGCGAACGGGCGAGGTGGCCCGATGACGGAGCCGATCGTGGTCGACCTGCCGCGCGAGCGGCGGCACACGCTGTTCTTTCTGCGCGCCACCAAGGATTTCGCGCCGGTCTTCCTCGACACCGAGGTCGACATGACCGCCGTGCGCGCGGCCAGGGGCACGCGGCGGATCTCCACGGTCACCCACGTCCTGGCCGCCGCGGCCCGGGTGCTGGCCAAGCATCCCGAGGCGAACGCGGCCATCCTCGACGGGTGGCCGCCCAAGCTGGCCCGCCACGACGGCGTGCACGGGAAACTGACGCTGGACAAGACGATCGGTGGGCAGCGGGTGGTGCTGGCCGTGGTGCTGCGCGACGTCGACCGGGCGAGCCTCGCCGAGATCCAAGACCGGGTGGAGCACCTGCGTGACGCCGACCCCGAGACCGCCCCGGAGTTCGCCGGGGTGCGCGGGCTGCACGCCGAGCCGTCCTGGCGGGTGGCGGCGCGGGCTTTCCGGGACGTCGTCCGTCCACTGGCGACCCGCTCGGCAGTGTGGGGCACGTTCGCGGTGACCTCGCTGGGGCACCGGCCGGTCGACTCGTTCCACTCGGTCGGTGGCACCACGGTCACCCTCGGCGTCGGCCGGGTCGTGGACCGCGCGGTGGTGCGCGGCGGCGCGATCGTCGTCGCGCCGGTCCTGCGGCTGAGCCTGGCCTTCGACCACCGGGTGATCGATGGCGCAGAGGCGGCGGACGTGCTCGCCGAGATCAAGGACGCCCTGGAGACCGTCGAGCGGGAGGACTGAGATGAACGATGTCGAGGAACTGAAGCGGTATGTCGCCGCGCACGCCGAATCCCTGGGGATCGGGGACTACCGGCCGGTGTTCGACCGGATCAGGACCGATGGGGTCGGTCCGGGGTCCTGGGTGTACGAGTGGTCGAGTTGGGCCGAGGACCTGGAGGCCGACGGCGACCTGCTGGGCGCGGCGCAGCGGTACACCTTCGCCCGTTTCCCGTTTGTCGACGGCAATGCCCGCCAGGACGCGCTGGAGAACGCGGTGCGCTCGATCGGCGAGTGGAGCGCGGCCGGGACCGGGATCGAGCGGCTGGACTTGCCGCTGCTCGGCGGCAAAGTCGGCTTCTGGACGCATGGCCTGTCCACAGTGGATCCAAAGCCGCTGCTGCTCATCAGCGGGGGCATCGTGAGCACCAAGGAGCAGTGGGCGCCGGTCCTGCTGGCTGGGGCGAAACTCGGCTACGCCGGAGTGGTCACCGAGCTGCCCGGCGTCGGCGAGAACACCCTGCGCTACACCCCGGAAAGCTGGCGGCTGCTGCCCGCGATCCTCGACGCCCTGGCCGACCGCGCCGACGTCGGGCGGACCGTGGCGATGACGCTGAGCTTCAGCGGGCACCTCGCGCTGCGCGCGGCGGTGGCGGACCCGCGCATTCGAGCGATCGTCACCGCGGGCGCTCCTATTCGAGAGACCTTCACCGACGCCGCTTGGCAGTCGCGCCTGCCGAAGGTCACCGTGAACACCCTGGCGCATCTGACCGGGACCAAGGCGGGCGAGCTGTCGGCGCTGCTGCCGGGGTGGGCGCTGAGCGCGGAGCAGTTGGCCGCGCTGGACATCCCGGTGCGCTACGTGGCCAGCCTGCGCGACGAGATCATCCCGCCCGGGGATCTGGACCTGCTGCGCGCCACCGTGAGCGACCTGAGCCTGCTGGAGCATGACGACGTGCACGGCGCGCCCCGCCACGCTGTGCAAACCCGCGAGTGGATGATCGCCACGCTGGCGTCCCTTGTGGACGATCAGCTTTAGCCCGTGCCAAGGTGCCGGTTAGACCGCCCCGACAGGCTTGGTGGAGTCCGTGTTCTCCAGCCAAGAGGGGCAGTCGAACAGCGCGATGGCCAACGAGCATGTGACCCGCGAAGGGGACGACAACGCGACCGCCGTGGTGGGCCTGGCCTGCAGGCTGCCCGGCGCGCCCAACCCGGCGGCGTTCTGGGCGCTGCTGCGCGACGGGGTCGACGCGACCACCGAGGTTCCCGACGACCGGTGGGACCGGGGCGCCGCGGCCGATCCGCGCGCGCACGGCGTCACCCGCGGCGGGTTCCTCGACCGGGTGGACGAGTTCGACCCGGCGTTTTTCGGGATCTCGCCGCGCGAGGCGGTGGCGATGGACCCGCAGCAGCGGCTCGTGCTCGAACTGGCCTGGGAAGCGTTGGAGGACGGGCGAATCGTGCCCGCGGCGCTGCGCGAGACCCGTACCGGGGTGTTCATCGGCGCCATCTGGGACGACTACGCCGCCCTGCTCGCGCGCGGCGGCGCGGACGCCATCGACAGACACACGCTCACCGGCGTGAACCGGGGCATCCTGGCGAACCGGGTGTCCTACCTGCTGGGGCTGCGCGGGCCCAGCGTCGCGGTCGACTCCGGGCAGTCCTCGGCGCTGGTCGCCGTGCACGCGGCCGTGGAGAGCCTGCGGCGCGGTGAGTCCACTGTGGCCATCGCGGGCGGGGTGAACCTGAACCTGGTCGGCGAGTCGACCATCACCGCGGCCAAGTTCGGCGGCCTGTCCCCCACCGGGCGCTGCCACACCTTCGATGAACGGGCGGACGGTTACGCGCGCGGCGAGGGCGGCGGCGTGGTCGTGCTCAAGCCGCTCGCCGCGGCGCTGGCCGATGGCGACCCGGTGCACTGCGTGATCCTGGGCAGCGCGGTCACCAACGACGGCGCGACCGACGGGCTGACCGTGCCGGGCCGCGCGGGCCAGGAAGCCGCGCTGCGCCAGGCGTACGAGCGCGCGGGTGTGGACCCGGCCGCCGTGGGCTACGTCGAGTTGCACGGCACCGGCACCCGGATCGGCGACCCGATCGAGGCCGCCGCGCTGGGCGCGACGCTGGGCGCCGGGCGCGCGGCGCCGCTGGCGGTCGGGTCGGCGAAGACGAACGTGGGGCACCTGGAGGGCGCGGCGGGCATCGTCGGGCTGATCAAGGTCGCGCTGAGCCTGCGGCACCGGGCGCTGCCGCCGAGCCTGAACTTCCGCCGCGCCAACCCGGAAATCCCGCTGGACGCGCTGAATCTGCGGGTGCAGACCGAGTTGGCCGACCTGCCGGACGGGCCGTTCACCGCCGGGGTCAGCGCGTTCGGCATGGGTGGCACCAACTGCCACGTGGTGCTGGCCTCGGCCCCCGAGCCCGCCGCCCGGCCGGAGCCCGCCGACGCGCCCGCGCTGCCCTGGGTGCTCTCGGCGCGCGGCGAGCAAGCGCTGCGGGCGCAGGCCGCGAGCCTGCTGTCCTGGGCGGACCGGGCGCATCCCGCCGAGGTGGGACTGTCCCTGGCCACCACCCGCACCGGGTTCGAAGACCGGGCGGCCGTGGTCGCCGCCGACGCGGACGGCTTCCGCCGGGGGCTGCTCGCCATCGCCGACGGCAGGCCCGCCGCCTCGGTCGTGCGCGGCGGCGTCGCGCCGGGGAAGGTCGCCTTCCTGTTCACCGGGCAGGGCAGCCAGCGGGCGGGCATGGGCCGCGAGTTGCACGAGAGGTACCCCGTGTTCGCCGCCGCCTTCGATGAGGTGGCCGAGCACTTCGACCCGCTGCTGGGGCGGTCGCTGGCGGAGCTGGTGTTCGGGCGCGGGTCCGAAGTGGACCGGACCGAGTTCACCCAGCCCGCGCTGTTCGCGGTGGAAGTCGCCCTGTTCCGACTGTTGGCGCACTGGGGCATTCGGCCGGACGTCCTCATCGGACACTCGATCGGCGAGTTGGCCGCCGCGCACGTGGCGGGTGTGCTGACGCTGCCGGACGCGGCGGCGCTCGTCGCGGCCCGGGGCAGGCTGATGCAGGCGCTGCCCGAGGGCGGGGCAATGGTCGCGGTTGAGGCGACCGAGGACGAGGTGCGGGAGCGGCCAGCCGGGGTCGACATCGCCGCGGTGAACGGGCCGCGCTCGGTCGTGCTGTCCGGCGACGAGGACGCCGTCACCGCCTACGCCGCTGGGTTCGCCGACCGGAAGACCCGCAGGCTCACGGTCAGCCACGCGTTCCACTCGGCGCGAATGGACCCGATGCTGGCCGAGTTCGCCGCCGTCGCCGAGGGCTTGGCCTACGCCGAGCCCGAGGTGCCGATCGTGTCGAACGTGACCGGCGCGCCCGCCGACCCGGCGCGGATCGCCTCGCCGGGGTACTGGGTCGAGCACGCGCGCGCCGCCGTCCGGTTTGTCGACGGCGTGCGGACCCTGGCGGACCTGGGGGTGACCGCGTTCATCGAGATCGGCCCGGACGCGGTGCTGACCGCCATGGCGCGCGAGACGCTGCCCGACGCCCGGCTGATTCCCACGCTGCGCCGTGACCGGCCCGAGGCGGCCAGCGTCGTGACCGCCCTCGCCGCCGCCTTCACCGCAGGGGTCGACGTCGATTGGGCGGCGGTTTTTCCCGGCGCCGCAACGGTTCCGCTGCCCACTTACCCGTTCCAGCGGCAGCGGTACTGGCCGGACGCGACGCCCGGTCGCGCGGCCGCGCCGGAAACAACAAGCGGGGTACCGGAAACACCGGCAACCGCGCCGCCGCCCGCGGCCGAGCCGCCGACGCTGGAGCTGGTGCGCTCGACCATCGCCGCAGTCCTCGGGCACGCCGACGAGACCGGCGTGGACACCCGGCGCACGTTCAAGGACCTGGGCTTCGACTCGCTCAGCGCCGTCGAGTTCCGCGACCGCCTCGCCGAGGCGACCGGGCTTTCCCTGCCCGCGAGCCTGACCTTCACCCACCCGACGCCAGAAGACCTGGTGGCTCACCTCACCGTAGGCCGCGTCGAGACGGCCACGAGCGTGGCGGCGTCCGACGAGCCGATCGCGATCGTGGGCATGGCCTGCCGCTACCCCGGCGACGTGCGCTCGCCGGAAGACCTGTGGCGGCTGGTGTTCTCCGGCAGCGACGCCGTGGGCGAGTTCCCCGCCGACCGCGGCTGGGACCTCGACGCCCTCCACGACCCGACCCCGGGCACCCCCGGCAAGACCTACGCGCGCCACGGCGGCTTCCTCGCCGACGCGGGCGGGTTCGACCCGGCGTTCTTCGGCATCGGCCCGCGCGAGGCCGCCGCGATGGACCCCCAGCAGCGGCTGCTGCTGGAGACCTCCTGGGAGGCCCTGGAACGGGCCGGGGTCGACCCGGCGGGGCTGCGCGGGTCCGACACCGGCGTGTTCGTCGGCCTCACCGCGCAGGATTACGGTCCCCGGCTCGACCAACCCGCGGACGGCTCGGACGGCTACCTGCTGACCGGCGGCGCCATCAGCGTCGCGTCCGGGCGGATCGCCTACGCGCTGGGCCTGCGGGGTCCGGCGCTCACCGTGGACACCGCGTGCTCGTCGTCGCTGGTGGCGCTGCACCTGGCGAGCCGGTCGCTGCGTTCCGGCGAGAGCGCGCTCGCGCTCGCGGGCGGGGCGACGGTGATGGCGACCCCGGGGATGTTCGTGGAGTTCAGCCGCCAGCGCGGGCTGTCCCCGGACGGGCGCTGCAAGGCGTTCTCCGATGGGGCGGACGGCACCGGGTGGGCCGAGGGCGTGGGCGTGCTGGTGCTGGAGCGGCTCTCGGACGCGCGCCGCAACGGGCACACCGTGCTCGCGGTGCTGCGCGGGTCGGCGATCAACTCCGATGGCGCGTCCAACGGGCTCACCGCGCCCAGCGGCCCGGCGCAGGAGCGGGTCATCCGCGCCGCGCTGGCCGACGCGGGACTGCGACCGTCCGATGTGGACGCCGTGGAGGCGCACGGCACCGGGACCGCCTTGGGCGACCCGATCGAGGCGGAGGCGATTCTGGCCACCTACGGGCAGAATAGAGCCGCGCCGGTGCTGCTGGGCTCGCTGAAGTCCAACATCGGGCACACCCAGGCCGCGGCGGGCGTGGGCGGCGTGATCAAGATGGCGCAGGCCATCCGGCACGGCGTGCTGCCCAAGACCCTGCACGTCGAGCGGCCCTTGTCGCATGTGGACTGGACGGCGGGCGCGGTCGAGGTGCTGACCGAGCGAACCCCGTGGCCGCGGGCGGATCGGCCACGGCGGGCGGCGGTGTCGTCGTTCGGCATCAGCGGCACCAACGCGCACGTGATCATCGAGCAAGCCGAGCCAGTCGAGCGGGCCGAGCGGCCCCCGGCGTGCGGGGTCACCCCATGGGTGCTGTCGGCGCGCAGCGGGCCCGCGCTGCGGGAAATGGCGCGGCAGATTCGGGCGGCGGCCCGCGACCTGGACCCGGTCGACGTCGGGTGGACCCTGGCCGCGCGGAGCGGGCACGACCACCGGGCCGTGGTGCTCGGCGGCGACCGGGACGCGCTGCTGGCCGGGCTGGCCGCGGTGGTCGACGGCGACGCGGGCGGCGTGGCCGCGCCGAGGCGCACCGCGTTCCTGTTCACCGGGCAGGGCGCGCAGCGCGCGGGAATGGGCCGAGAACTGCACGCGGAGTTCCCGGTGTTCGCCGCCGCCTTCGACGCGGCGGCCGCGGAGCTGGACCGGCATCTGGACATCCCGTTGCGCGATGTGGTCTTCGGCGACGCGGGCAGGCTGGACGAGACGGCCTGCACCCAACCCGCGCTGTTCGCCGTCGAGGTGGCGCTTTACCGACTGGTCGAATCCTTCGGCGTGACACCGGATTTCGTCGCCGGACACTCGGTGGGCGAGATCACCGCGGCCCATGTCGCGGGCGTGCTGTCGCTGTCGGACGCGGCGGCGCTGGTGGCCGCGCGCGGGCGGCTGATGCAGGCCGCGCGTTCCGGCGGGGCGATGATCGCGATCGAGGCGAGCGAGGCCGAGGTGCTGGCGACCCTCCTCGACGGGGTCGAGATCGCCGCGGTCAACGGCCCGGCCTCGGTGGTGATCGCGGGCGACGCGGACGCCGCGACCGCGGTCGCCGAGCGGTGGGCGGGTCGTCGGACGCGCAGGCTGATGGTGAGCCACGCGTTCCATTCGCCACACATGGACGACGTGTTGGACGAGTTCCGGGCCGTCGCGGCTGGCCTGACCTTCCACGAGCCCGCGATCCCGCTGGTGTCCGCCGTGGCGGGCACGGTGGAGGTGACCTCCGCTGAGCACTGGACCCGGCACATCCGCGCCACGGTCCGCTTCGCCGACGCCGTGGCGCGACTGCGGGAGTCGGGCGCGTCCGCCTTCATCGAGATCGGCCCGGATGCGGTGCTGTCCCCGATGGCCGCGGCGACGCTGCCGGACGACGTGCCCACGATCCCGCTGCTACGCGCGGACCGGCCCGAGACGGCGACCTTCGCCGCGGCGCTCGCCGCCGCGCACACCGCGGGCGTCGCGGTGGACTGGACGCCGCTGCTGACCGGCGGCGCGCACGTCGACCTGCCCACGTATCCCTTCCAGCGACAGCACTACTGGATCGCGAGCGCGGCACGCGCGGACGCGCGCGGGCTGGGGGTCGACCCGGCCGAGCACCCGCTGCTGGGCGCGACGGTCGAGCTGGCCGGGACGGACACGTCCGGCGAGTCCGAGACCGTGTTGACCGGCGTGCTGTCGCTGCGCACGCACCCGTGGCTGGCCGACCACGCCATCGCGGGCCGGGTCCTGGCGCCCGCGACGGCGGTGCTCGACCTGGCGCTGGCCTCGGGCCCGGTCGAGGACCTGACGCTGGAGGCGCCGCTGCCGCTGTCCGACGCGCCGCTGCGGGCGCAGGTGCGGGTCAGCGGCCGGTCCTTCAGTGTCCACACGCGACAGGACGACCGGTGGACCCGGCACGCGCACGGCGTGCTTTCGGACCGGGAAGAGGTTGCGCCGGAACGGTTCCCGTGGCCGCCGCCGGGTGAGCCGGTGGACCTCGACGGCGTCTACGACCGGCTCGCCGACCTCGGCTACGAGTACGGGCCCGCGTTCCAGAACCTGGTCGCGGCCTGGCGGTCCGGCGACGACCTCTACGCCGAGGTCGCGGTGGACCACCCGGTCGACGGCTGGGGCGTGCACCCGGCCCTGCTCGACGCGGTGCTGCACCCCCTGGTGCTGGCGCTGGCCGACGACCCGGGCCGCATCCGGCTGCCGTTCGCCTGGTCTGGCGTGAGCAGGCACGCCACCGGGGCGACCGCGCTGCGGGCTCGGCTGCGCGCGACCGGCCCGGACACCGTGGCCCTGGCCGTCACCGACGCGGCGGGCGCGCCGGTGCTGTCGGTGGCGTCGCTGACCCTGCGGGCCGTCGACCGCGGCGGGCTCGGCGCCGGGGCGGACGCGCTGCACGAGGTGCGGTGGACGCCGGTGCCCGTCCCCTCGGCCGAGCCGGACTGGGCGCTGGTCGACGTCCTGCCGGACGAGCCAGCCGACGTGGTGGTCGTCTCGCCGTGGGCGGGCGAGGGCGCGGACGCCGTGCACGCGGCCACCCGGCGCGCGCTGGACCTGGTGCGGCGGTGGCTCGCCGACGACCGGTACGCCGAGTCGCGACTGGTGTTCCTGACCCGGGGCGCGATCGCGGTGACCGCCGAGGACACGGTGCCGGACCTGGCGAACGCGGCCGTGTGGGGCCTGGTCCGCGCGGTCGAGTCCGAGCACCCGGGACGGGTGGCCGCGCTCGACCTCGACCAGGACGAGATCCCCGCCGCTGTGCTGAGCCTGGACGAGCCGCACATCGCTGTGCGCGGCGGAATCCCGCACGCGCCGAGCCTGGGCAAGCTCACCCCGCCCGGCACGACAGCGCCGCCCGGCCCGGCGGTGGCCGACGCGGGGCCGTTCGGGGCGGGCACGGTGCTGGTGACCGGCGGCACGGCAGGGCTGGGCGCGCTGGTCGCCGAGCATCTGGTGACCGCGCACGGCGTGCGGGACTTGGTGCTGGCCAGCAGGCGCGGGCCCGCCGCCCCGGGAGCCGAGGAGGTGGCCGAGCGGCTGCGGGCGGCGGGCGCGCGGGTCGCGGTCGCCGCCTGCGACGCGGCCGACCGGGACGCCGTGGCTGCCCTGCTGGCGGGCATTCCCGACCTGACCGCCGTCGTCCACACCGCGGGCGTCCTCGACGACGCCACCGTGACCTTCCTGACCGGCGACCGGCTCGCCGCGGTGCTGCGGCCCAAGGTCGACGCGGCCTGGCACCTGCACGAGTTGACCGGCGACCTGGCCGCGTTCGTGCTGTTCTCCTCGGTGTCGGGCATCACCGGCACGGCGGGCCAGGCCAACTACGCCGCGGCCAACAGCTTCCTCGACGCCCTCGCCGCGCACCGGCTGGCGGCCGGGCTCCCGGCGACCTCGCTGGCGTGGGGCCTGTGGGACGGCGGCATGGGCGCCGGTCTGTCCACTGTGGACGTCGAGCGGTGGGCGCGGGCCGGGTTCGCCCCGATCGCGCCCGCCGACGGCCTGGCGATGTTCGACGCCGCGATCGCGACCGGCCGGGCGCTGGTCGTCCCCGCCCGGCTGCGCGCCCAGCCCCGGCGGCGGACACCGGTCCGGCGGGCGAGCGCGGCGCTGACGCCCGAGCGGGTCTTCGACCTGGTGCGCTCGGCCGCGGCCGCGGCGCTGGGGCACGCGGACCCGGCGGCGATCGCGGCGGACCGGGCGTTCAAGGAGCAGGGCTTCGACTCGCTGGCGAGCGTCGAACTGCGCAACCGCCTCGGCGCGCTGACCGGGCTGCGGCTGCCCGCCACGGCGGTGTTCGACCACCCGACCCCGGCCGCGCTCACCGAGTTCGTGGTGGGCCTGGTCGCGGGCGCGGGCGCCGCCACGGAGGTCGCCGCGACGGCCGCCACCGACGAGCCCATCGCCATCGTCGGCATGGCCTGCCGCTACCCCGGCGGGGTCCAGTCGCCGCAAGACCTGTGGAACCTGGTGGCGACCGGCACGGACGCGGTGAGCGGATTCCCGGTCAACCGCGGCTGGGACCTCGACGCGCTGTACGACCCCGACCCGGCGAACCTGGGCACCTCCTACACCCGCGAGGGCGGGTTCCTGCACGACGCCGACCTGTTCGACGCGGAGTTCTTCGGGATCTCCCCGCGCGAGGCGACCGCGACCGACCCGCAGCAGCGGCTGCTGCTGGAAACCGCGTGGGAGACCTTCGAGAGCGCGGGCGTCGACCCGACCACGCTGCGCGGCAGCGCCACCGGGACCTTCGTCGGGGTCATGTACGACGACTACGTCTCCCGGCTCGGCGCGACCCCGGCCGAGGTCGAGGGCTTCGTGCTGACCGGCAACACCTCCAGCGTGGTCTCCGGGCGGCTCGCCTACACCTTCGGCCTCACCGGACCGGCGCTCACCGTGGACACCGCGTGCTCGTCGTCGCTGGTGGCGCTGCACCTGGCCGCGCAGGCGCTGCGGTCGGGCGAGTGCGACCTGGCGCTGGCGGGCGGGGTGACGGTGATGTCCGGGCCGTCGACGTTCGTGGAGTTCAGCCGCCAGCGCGGGCTCTCGCCGGACGGGCGGTGCAAGTCGTTCGCCGCGGCGGCGGACGGCACCGGGTGGAGCGAGGGCGTGGGCCTGCTGTTGGTGGAGCGGCTGTCAGACGCGCTGCGGCGCGGGCGCCGAGTGCTCGCGGTGGTGCGCGGGACCGCGGTCAACTCCGACGGCGCGTCCAACGGGCTCACCGCGCCGAATGGGCCCGCACAGGAGCGGGTCATCCGGCAGGCGCTGGCGAACGCGCGGCTCGAACCGTCCGATGTGGACGCGGTGGAGGCGCACGGGACCGGCACGACGCTGGGCGACCCGATCGAGGCGCAGGCGCTGTTGGCCACCTACGGGCAGGACCGGGCCGAGCCGCTGCTGCTGGGCTCGCTCAAGTCGAACATCGGGCACGCGCAGGCCGCGGCTGGCGTCGGCGGCGTGATCAAGATGGTCGAGGCCATCCGGCACGGCGTGCTGCCCAAGACCCTGCACGTGGACGAGCCGTCGCCGCACGTGGACTGGTCCGCGGGCGCGGTGGCGCTGCTGACCGAGCCGACCGCGTGGCCCGAGCGCGGGCGGCCGAGGCGGGCGGCGGTGTCCTCGTTCGGCATCAGCGGCACCAACGCGCACGTGATCATCGAGCAACCCATCGACCAGGCCGACGCCCCGCCCGCGTCCGGCCGGGGCGCGGACACCGGGCCGTGGGTGCTGTCCGGGCACGACGAGACGGCGACGCGGGCGCAGGCCGCGCGGCTGCGGGAGTTCGTCGTGGCCCACCCCGAGGTGAGCGCGGGCGACATCGGGTTCTCTCTGGCCACGACCCGCGCCGCGCTGGCGCACCGGGCGGTGGTCACCGGCCACGACCGCGACGAGTTGCTGCGGAACCTCTCGGCCTACGCCGAGGGCGGCGCGGCCGTCGCGGGGACGGCCGAGGCCGCGGGCAAGCGGGCGTTCCTGTTCACCGGGCAGGGCAGCCAGCGCCTGGGCATGGGCCGGGAACTGCACGAGACGGACCCGGTGTTCGCCGCCGCCTTCGACGCGGTGGCCGCTGAGATCGACCGGCACCTGGCCGACCACGCGCTGCGGGACGTGGTGTTCGGCAGGCACGGCGCGGACCCGCTGGACCGCACGGAGTTCACCCAGCCCGCGCTGTTCGCGCTGGAGGTGGCGCTGTTCCGGCTGCTGGAGCACCACGGGGTGCGGCCGGACTACCTGCTCGGCCATTCCGTCGGCGAGGTGGCGGCGGCGCATGTCGCCGGGGTGCTCGACCTCGCGGACGCGGCGGCGCTGGTGGTCGCGCGCGGGCGGGTGATGCAGTCGGCCCGGTCCGGCGGGGCGATGGCCGCCGTCGAGGCGAGCGAGATTGAGGTGGCCGCGGCGCTGCCGGACGGGGTGTCGGTGGCCGGGGTGAACGCCCCACTGTCCACTGTGGTCTCCGGGGACGTAGCGGCGGTGGAAGCCGTGCTCGCGCACTGGCGGGGGCTGGGGCGCAAGGCGAAGCGGCTCACGGTCAGCCACGCGTTCCACTCCGCGCACATGGACGAGGTGCTCGACGACTTCCGCGCCGTCGCGGCGGGCCTGCGGTTCGCCGAGCCCGCCGTGCCGATCGTGTCGAACGTGACCGGGACGGTGGCCACGGCTGAGGAGCTGCGCTCGCCGGACTACTGGGTTGACCACCTGCGCGGCACGGTGCGCTTCCTTGACGGCGTAAGGCATGTGGAGTCCGCTGGTGTCACCGAGTTCGTGGAGTTGGGACCGGACGGCGTGCTCACCGCGCTGGTCCAGGACACCGCGGCCCGGGTCGGGTCGGCGGTGGCGCTGCTGCGGGCGGGGCGGTCCGAGCCGGAGACGGTGGCCGCCGCCTTGGCGCGCCAGCATGTGCGGGGCTCGGCGCTCGCCTGGGACCGGGTGTTCCCGGGGGCGGCGCGGGTGCCGTTGCCGACGTACGCGTTTCAGCGGCGGCGGCACTGGCTGGGCGCGAGCGGCCGGGGCCTGCTGGGGCCTGCCGTGGAGTCGGCCGACCGGGACGAGGTCGTTTTCACCGGGCGGATCTCGCTGGGCAGCCACCCGTGGCTGGCCGAGCACGCGGTCGCGGGAACGGTTCTGGCGCCTGCCGCCGCGTTGGTGGAGATCGCCTTGGCCGCGGGCGACCACGTTGGCGCCGACACGATCGCCGAGTTGACCCTGCACGCGCCGCTGATCCTGCCGGAAAGCGGGTCGGTGGAGCTGCAAGTGGCTGTCGGCGCCCCGGAATCGGGCGCGCGGCCGTTCACTGTCCACTCACGACAGACCGGTGACTGGACTCGGCACGCGTCCGGCGCGCTCACCGAGACCTCGACGCCGGGCGCGGAGTTGACCACGTGGCCGCCGGACGCGACGCCGGTCGATCTGGAGGGCGCGTACGACCGGCTGGCCGCGGCGGGCTACGGCTACGGCCCGCTGTTCCAGGGGCTGCGGGCGTTGTGGCGCAAGGACGACGAGTGGTACGCCGAGGTGCGGCTGCCCGGCGACCCGGCGGGCTTCGGGCTGCACCCGGCCCTGCTCGACGCCGCCCTGCACCCGCTGGCGCTGGCGAACACCGACGCGGTGGCGCTGCCGTTCAGCCTCGCCGGGGTGCGGCTGCACGCGACCGGGGCGAGCGCGGCGCGGGTGCGGATCAGGCCCGCCGGGGCCGGGGTGTCGCTCGACCTCGCCGATGACACCGGCGCGCCGGTCGCCACGATCGACGCGCTGACGCTGCGCCCGCTCGGCGACCCCGTCACCGGCCCGACCGACGCGCTGTTCGCGGTGGACTGGACGCCGGTGCGCGCCCCGGAACCTGTTTCCTGGCAACCAATCGAGCGCGCGGCGACCGAACTGCCCGCCGCCGACGCCATCGTGGACTTCAGCCCAGCGGCCGCGGGGCAGGTCCCGGACGTCGCGGGCGCGGCCCGGTCGGCGGCGCACGACGCGCTGCGCCTGATCCAGCTCGCCCTGGCCAACGGCGCGGGGCGGCTGGCCTTCCGCACCCGGGGCGCGGTGGGCGAGCAGGTCACCGACCCGGCCGCGGCCGCGGTGTGGGGGCTGGTGCGCACCGCGCAGACCGAGCACCCCGGCCGGTTCCTGCTCGTGGACGGCGACGGCCCGCCCGACCCGGACGAGCCGCAGGTCCTGGTCCGCGACGGCGTGGCGCGCGCGCCGCGCCTCACGCGGGTCCGCCCCGGGGCCGACCGGCCCGAACTCACCGGCGCCGTCCTGGTGACCGGCGCGACCGGGGTGTTGGGCGCGCTGGTCGCCCGCAGGCTGGCGACCCACCACGGGGTCCGGGACCTGCTGCTGGTGAGCAGGCGCGGCCCGGCCGCCCCGGGCGCGGACGAGTTGGTCGCCGACCTGCGCGACTTGGGCGTGCGGGTCACGCTCGCCGCGGCCGACGCCGCGGACCGGACGGCGATGGCCGCGCTGCTCGACGGCGTCGACCTGGCCGCCGTCGTGCACACGGCGGGTGTCTTGGACGACGGCACGGTCGACGCGCTCACCCCCGAGCGGCTGGACACCGTGCTGGCGCCCAAGGTCGACGCGGCGTGGACGCTGCATGAGGTGACCCGTGACCGGGATCTGGCCGCGTTCGTGCTGTTCTCCTCTGTGACGGGCACGCTCGGCACCGCGGGGCAGGCGAACTACGCCGCGGCCAACGCCTTCCTCGACGCCCTGGCCGAGCATCGGCGCGGCTTGGGCCTGGCCGGGACGTCGTTGGCGTGGGGCCTGTGGTCGGGCGCGGGCATGGGCTCGGCCCTGGGCGACGGCGACCGCGCGCGGCTGGCCCGCACGGGCGTGGCCGAGCTGTCCGTGGCGGACGGGCTGGCTCTGTTCGACGCCACGCTCACCGGCGAGCGGGCTGTGGTGGTGCCCGCCCGCCTCGATGTGGCCGCGCTGGGCCAGGTTCCCCCGGTGCTGCGCGGCCTGGCCCGGCCACGCCGCCGCGCGGTCACCGCAGACCGGGCCGTGGACGGCGCGCGGTTGCCGGAGATCGTGCGCGCGGCCGTCGCGGACGTGCTGGGCCACGCCTCGGCCGCGGCGGTCGATCCGACCCGGGCGTTCACCGACCTGGGGTTCGACTCGCTGACCGCGGTCGAGCTGCGCAACCGGCTCGCCGCGGAGACCGGCCTGCGGCTGCCCGCGACGCTGGTGTTCGACCACCCCACCCCCGCCGCCGTCGTGGAACTGTTGCGCGACACCCTGTCCGGGGCTGGCGCGGCCGCGCCTGAGCGGGCCGCGGTCGCGGCGAGCGCGGACGACCCGATCGCGATCGTCGCGATGGCCTGCCGCTACCCGGGCGGGGTGAGCACGCCCGAGCAGCTGTGGGACCTGGTCGCCCAGGGCCGGGACGCGATCACCGGGTTCCCCGACGACCGCGGCTGGGACCTCGACCGGCTCTACCACCCGGACCCCGACAAGCCGGGCACGTCCTCCACCCGCGAGGGCGGGTTCCTGCACGACGCGGCTGAGTTCGACCCCGACTTCTTCGGGCTCTCGCCGCGCGAGGCGCTGACCACCGACCCGCAGCACCGGCTGCTGCTGGAGATCACGTGGGAGAGCCTGGAACGCGCGGGCATCGACCCGGCGACACTGCGCGGTAGCCGGACCGGGGTGTTCGCGGGCGTGATGTACAACGACTACGGCGCGCGGGCGCACCAGTCCGGCGCGGCCCCGGCTGGGGTCGAGGGGTACCTGGTCAGCGGCAGCGCGGGCAGTGTCGCGTCTGGGCGGGTGTCCTACACGCTGGGCTTCGAGGGGCCCGCGGTCACCGTGGACACGGCGTGCTCGTCGTCGCTGGTGGCGCTGCACTTGGCCGCGCGGGCGCTGCGGTCGGGCGAGTGCGACCTCGCGGTGGCGGGCGGGGTGACCGTGATGGCCAGCCCGGCGACGTTCGTGGAGTTCAGCCGCCAGCGCGGCCTGGCCGCCGACGGGCGGTGCAAGTCGTTCGCGGCGGCGGCCGACGGGACCGGCTGGGCCGAGGGCGCGGGAATCTTGCTGCTGGCAAGGCTTTCCGACGCGGTGCGCGACGGGCTGCCGGTGCTGGCGGTCGTGCGCGGCAGCGCGGTGAACCAGGACGGGGCGTCCAACGGGCTGACCGCGCCGAACGGGCCGTCGCAGCAGCGGGTCATCCGGGCCGCGTTGGCCGACGCCGGGCTGCGACCGTCCGATGTGGACGCCGTGGAGGCGCACGGCACGGGAACCCGGCTGGGCGACCCGATCGAGGCGCAGGCCCTGCTGGCGACCTACGGGCAGGACCGGGAAACGCCGCTGTGGCTGGGCTCGGTGAAGTCCAACATCGGACACACCCAGGCCGCGGCAGGCGTCGCGGGCGTGATCAAAATGGTGCAGGCGATGCGCGCGGGCCGACTGCCCGCGACGCTGCACGTCGACGCGCCGACCCCGGAGGTCGACTGGTCCGCTGGCGCGGTGTCGCTGCTGACCGAGCCGGTGGAGTGGCCCGCGCCGGGTCGGCCGCGGCGGGCGGCGGTGTCGTCGTTCGGCATCAGCGGCACCAACGCGCACGTGGTGATCGAGCACTACCCGACGCCGGAACCGGTGGCCGCTGCCGCCGCCGATGTGGTGCCGTGGGTGCTCTCGGCGCGGTCGGAGCGCGCGTTGCGGGCGCAGGCCAAGCGGCTGCGGGCCGCGGTCGCCGACGCCGATCCCGCCGACGTGGCCTGGTCGCTGCTGGGGCGGGCGCGATTCGAGCGCAGGGCCGCGCTCGTGGGCGACCGGGACGAGTTGCTGCGCGGGCTCGACGCGCTGGCCGAGGGCGGCGGCGACGTGCGCGGCGAACCGGGCAAGCTCGCGTTCCTGTTCTCCGGGCAGGGCAGCCAGCGGGTGGGCATGGGCCGGGGACTGCGCGTGGCGTTCCCGGTGTTCGCCGCCGCCTTCGACGCGGCCGTGGGCGCGTTCGACCTGCCGGACGGGCTGTTTGACGACGCCGACCTGTTGGAGCGCACCGAATACACCCAGCCCGCGCTGTTCGCCGTCGAGGTCGCGCTCTACCGACTGGTCGAATCCTTCGGCGTGACACCGGATTTCGTCGCCGGACACTCGATCGGCGAGATCGCCGCGGCCCATGTCGCGGGCGTGCTGTCGCTGCCGGACGCGGCCCGGCTGGTCGCCGCCCGCGGGCGGCTGATGCAGGCCCTGCCCCCGGGCGGGGTGATGGTGGCGGTGCGGGCCGCGGCGGCGGACGTCGAGCCGCTGTTGACCGGGGCGGTGGGAATCGCGGCGATCAACGGTCCACAAGCGACAGTGGTCTCCGGGGCGGCCGACGCGGTGGGCGACGTCGTCGCGGCGCTGACCGAGCGCGGGGTGAAGTCGACCCGGCTGCGGGTGAGCCACGCGTTCCACTCGCCGCTGATGGCGCCGATGCTGGCCGAGTTCCGCGCCGTGGTCGGGGAACTGGATTTCCACGAGCCGTCGCTGCCGATCGTGTCGACGGTGACCGGCGAGGTGCTGACCGAGGCGACGTCCCCGGAGCACTGGGTGCGGCACGTCGAGGCCACTGTCCGATTCGCCGACGCGGTGGACACGCTGCGCGGGCTCGGGGTGGGGACGTTCCTGGAGATCGGCCCGGACGCCGTGCTCGCTGCCTTGGTCGAGGACGCGGCTCCGGTGCTGCGCCGGGACCGGGACGAGGTGCGGACCCTGGTCGCCGCGCTGGCCCGGGCGCCCGAGGTGGACTGGACCCCGCTGCTGGGCGCGCGGCGGAACCGGGTGGACCTGCCGACGTACCCGTTCCAGCGAAAGCGGTTCTGGCTGGACGCGCCCGCCGCGCGACCGTCCGGCCTGGCCGACGCGGGCCATCCGCTGCTGGCCGCCGAGGTCGCGCTGCCCGAGGGCGGGGTGGTGCTCACCGGCGCCGTGTCGACCCGCTCGCATCCCTGGCTGGCCGACCACACGGTGCACGGCTCCGCGCTGGCGCCCGCGACGGCCCTGCTCGACTTGGCGCTGCACGCGGGCGCGCGGGTTGGCCTGCCGGGGGTCGAAGAACTGGTGCTGACCGCGCCGCTCGTCCTGCCGCCGGGCGGGGTGACGATTCAGGTCATCGTGCGCGGGGACGCGGTGGAGATCCACAGCCGCACGGGCGACGAGTGGGTCCAGCACGCCACTGGCACCCTCACCGACACCAGGTCCGGAGCGGCCGATTCTGGCACGCTCACCGACCCCGGATTCCGGCAGGCCGATCCGGGCACGCTCACCTACGCCGAGTCCGGCAACGCCGATCTGGGCACACCCACCGACACCGAGTCCGGCGACGCCGGTCCCGCCGCGCGGGCGGACGCCAGGTCCGGAACGGCCAATCCAGGCGGGCGCGCCGATGCCGGGTCCGGGCATGCCGGTCTGGGCGCGTGGCCGCCGCCGGGGACGCCGGTCGACCTGGCCGGGCTCTACGACCGGCTCGCCGACCGGGGCTACGGCTACGGTCCCGCTTTCCAGGGGCTGCGGGCGGCCTGGGTCGACGGCACGGTGGTTTACGCCGAGGCCGAGACGCCGCCGGAGGGCGGGTTCGCGGCGCTGCTCGACTCCGCCCTGCACGCCCTGCTGCTGGAGGACACGCCGGTGCGGCTGCCGTTCTCCTGGTCGGGGGTGCGGGTGCGGTCCACCGCGGCGACCAGGCTGCGGGCGCGGATCGAGCCCAGGAGCCAGGACACGGTGTCGCTGACCGTGGCCGACGAGACCGGGACGGTTGTGGCCACAGTGGACTCCTTGGCGGTTCGGCCGTTCACTGGCCGCACGCCGCCGATGTTCGGCCTCGACTGGGCCGAGGTCCCGACCGGCGAGCCCGCTGTCTGGCTCCCCTACGCCGACCGGGACGACGCCGTTCCCGGTGACACGGTCGTGTTCGCGGTCCCGCCTGCCGAATCCGTCCGCGAGGCGGTCGAGGTCGTGCTGCCGGTGCTCCAGCGGTGGGTTGCCGACGAGCGGTTCGCGGACGTCACGCTGGCCGTGGTCACGCGGGGACTCACGCACGCCGCGATCACCGGCCTGGTCCGCGCCGCGCGAACCGAGCACCCCGGACGGTTCGTTCTGGTCGACGCGGACGAGGACCGGATCGGCGTGGCGCTGTCGGCAGGCGAGCCGGAAGTCGCGGTCCGCGACGGTGTGGCACTGGCGCCCAGGGTCGTGCGGGTGAGCGTGCCCGAGCAGGGCAGGCCGCTCGACCCGGACGGCACGGTGCTGGTGACCGGCGCGACCGGGCGGCTCGGCGGGCTGGTGGCCCGGCGGCTGGTGACCGAGCACGGCGTCCGGCGTCTGCTGTTGGTCGGCAGGCGCGATCCGGCCGAGTTGCGGGCCGAACTGGCCGGACTCGGCGCGACCGCGACGCACGTCCAGTCGGACCTGACCGACCTGGCGAGCCTCACCCTCCCGACCGAGCACCCGCTGACCGCCGTGGTGCACGCGGCGGGCGCGCTGGACGACGGCGTTCTGGAAAGCCTGACCCCACAGCGGTTCGATGCCGTTCTGCGGACCAAAGTGGACGCTGCCTGGGGGCTGCACGAGCTGACCCGGGACGCCGACCTCGCCGCGTTCGTCCTGTTCTCGTCCATCGCCGGGATCATCGGCAACGCGGGGCAGGCGAACTACGCGGCGGGCAACACCTTCCTCGACGCGCTCGCGGAGCACCGGCACGCCGTCGGGCTCCCGGCCACGTCGCTGGCGTGGGGCCTGTGGGCGGGTCCCGGCATGGGCGCGGACCTCGACGCCGAGCGGACCCGCGCGGCGACCGGCGTGACCGCGCTGTCCACAGAGGACGGACTGGCGCTGTTCGACGCGGCGCTGCGGTCGGACCGGCCGGTGCTGGTGCCCGCCGCGGTCGACCTGGCTTCCCTGCGGGCGCTGGGAGAGCACGCGCCGAGCGTGCTGGGTGGACTGGCGCCGCGAACGACGCCACCGGCGGGCCAGTCGTTCGCCGAGCGGTTCGCCGCGCTGCCCGAGGACGCGCGGGCAGGCGCCACCCTGGACCTGGTTCGGGCGCGGATCGCCGAGGTGCTCGGGCATCGCGGCGGCCCGGCTGTCGACCCCGACCGGGGGCTGCTGGACCTGGGTTTCGACTCGCTCACCTCGGTCGAGCTGCGCAACCGGCTGGGCGCGGCGACCGGGCTGCGGCTGGCGAGCACGGTCGTGTTCGACCACCCGACGCCCGGCGCGCTGGCCGAGCACCTGCGCGCCGAGCTGGCCGCCGGGCTCACCGCCCGGCAGGAGGCGAAGCCGCCGATCCTGGCCGAATTGGACCGGGTGGCGGCCGCGGTGGCCGAACTTAACGGGAGTCTAGAGACACGCAAGCTCGTCGGCCGACGATTGCGGGACCTGCTCGCCCAGGTCGACCAGATCGACCCGGCGGAGCGGGCTGCGGAGGCCGACCTCACGGTCGCCTCGGACGAGGACATCTTCGATCTCATCGACAACGAACTGGGCATCACCTGACCGGTCAAGGGGCGCGACGCGTGGCGAACGAAGAGAAACTTCGGGACTACCTCAAGCGGGTAACCGCGGACTTGCAGCAGACGCGCAAGCGGCTGCTGCAAGCCGAATCCGGCTCCCGGGAGCCGATCGCGATCATCGGCATGGCCTGCCGGTACCCCGGCGGGGTCGCCTCTCCCGCGGACCTGTGGAACCTGGTGTCGACCGGCGCGGACGCGGTGAGCGGGTTCCCGACCAACCGCGGCTGGGACCTGGCCACGCTGTTCGATCCCGACCCGGACCGGGCGGGCACGGTGTACGCCGAGCAAGGCGGCTTCCTGCACGACGCCGACGAGTTCGACCCGGCGTTCTTCGGGATCAGCCCGCGCGAGGCACTGGCCATCGACCCGCAGCAGCGGCTGCTGCTGGAAACCTCGTGGGAGGCGGTGGAGCGGGCGGGCATCGACCCGACTTCGCTGCACGGCAGCCGAACCGGGGTCTTCGCGGGTGTGATGTACGACGACTACGCGCTGCGGCTGCTCGACCGGACCCCGGACGGGTTCGAGGGGTATTTGGGCACCGGCAGCGCGGGCAGCGTCGCCTCCGGCCGGGTCTCCTACACCCTCGGGCTGGAAGGCCCCGCGGTCAGCATCGACACCGCGTGCTCGTCGTCGCTGGTGGCCCTGCACCTGGCGGCGCAGTCGCTGCGGCAGGGCGAAAGCGAGTTCGCGCTGGCCGGTGGCGTGACGGTGATGGCGACGCCGAACACGTTTCTGGAGTTCAGCCGCCAGCGCGGGCTGGCCGCCGACGGCCGGTGCAAGGCGTTCGCGGCGGCGGCTGACGGCACCGGCTGGGCCGAGGGCGCGGGAATCCTGTTGCTGGCCAGGCTTTCCGACGCGGTGCGGGACGGGCGGCGGATTCTCGGGGTGATCAGCGGCAGCGCGGTCAACCAGGACGGCCGCAGCAGCAGGCTCACCGCGCCCAACGGCCCCGCGCAGCAGCGGGTGATCCGCGCCGCGCTGGCCGCGGCCGGACTGGAACCGTCCGATGTGGACGCCGTGGAGGCGCACGGCACCGGAACCCGGCTGGGCGACCCGATCGAGGCGAACGCGCTGCTGTCGGTGTACGGCCGCGACCGAGCCGAGCCGCTGTGGCTGGGGTCGCTGAAGTCCAACATCGGGCATACCCAGGCCGCGGCTGGCGTCGGCGGGGTGATCAAGATGGTGTCGGCCATCGAGCACGGCCTGCTGCCCAAGACCCTGCACGTGGACGAGCCGACCCCGGAGGTCGACTGGTCCGCTGGCGCGGTGTCGCTGCTCACCGACGCGGTGGCGTGGCCGGACACCGGCCGCCCGCGCCGGGCGGGCGTGTCGTCATTCGGGGTCAGCGGCACCAACGCGCACGTGATCGTGGAGCAGCCGCCCGCCGCCGAGCCGGTTCCGTTGCCTGACTTGGATTCCGCTGTGCCGGTCGTGTTGTCCGCGCGCACGGCCTCCGCGCTGCGCGCGCAGGCGGCGCGACTGGCCGACGCGGTGGGCGAGCAGGATCTCGGCGCCGTCGCGCACGCCCTGGCCACCACCCGCACCGGCTTCGAGCGCCGCGCGGTGGTCGTCGGCGACCGGGCCGAGGTGCTCGACGGCTTGGCGCTGCTGGCCAACGGCGAGCCCGCGCCGAACGTGGTCGAAGGGGTCGCCGCATCCGGCAAGACCGTGTTCGTCTTTCCCGGGCAGGGATCGCAGTGGCCGGGGATGGCCGCTGGCCTGCTGGACACCTCGCCGGTGTTCGCCGCGCGGATCGCGGAGGTCGAGGCCGCGCTGGCGCCGCACGTGGACTGGTCGCTGACCGACGTCCTGCGCGGCGCGGGCGATCTGGACCGGGTGGATGTCGTGCAGCCCGCGCTGTTCGCGGTGCTGGTGTCGCTGGCCGAGTTGTGGCAGGCGCACGGCGTGCGGCCGGACGCGGTGATCGGGCACTCGCAGGGCGAGATCGCCGCCGCCTGTGTCGCGGGCGCGCTGTCGCTGGCGGACGCGGCGAAGGTGGTCGCGTTGCGCAGCAAGGCCATCCGGGCGATCGCGGGGCGTGGCGGCATGGCGTCGGTCGCGCTGCCCGCCGCCGAGGTCCGGGGCAGGCTCACCGGGTCGCTGGAAATCGCCGCGGTCAACGGCGCCGCGTCGACCGTGGTGTCCGGCGACGCCGACGCGCTGCGCGCGTTCGTCGCCGAGGCGGAGCGCGCGGGCATCCGGGCGCGGGTGATCCCGGTCGACTACGCCTCGCATTCCGCGCACGTGGCGGAAATCCGCGCCGAGGTGGTTGGCGCGCTCGCGGGCATCCGGCCGAAGGCCGCCGAGATCGCGTTCTACTCGACCGTCACCGGCGAGCCGATCGACACGACCGGGCTGGACGCCGAGTACTGGTACCGCAATCTTCGCCAGACTGTCCACTTCGACCAGACGGTCCGCCGACTCGTGACCGATGGGCACCGGGTGTTCATCGAAGCCAGTCCGCACCCGGTGCTCACGCTGGGCGTGCGGGAGACGCTGGACGAGGTGTCCCCCGACGAACCGGCCGCCGCGCTGGGCACGCTGCGCCGCGACGACGGCGGGCTGAGCCGCTTCCGCACGGCGCTAGGCGAGGCGCACGCGAACGGGGTGGCGGTCGACTGGTCGGCGGTGTTCGGCGCGGGCCGCCCCGCCCCGGTGGACCTGCCGACCTACCCGTTCGCCCGGGAGCGCTACTGGCTCGACCTGCCCGCCCGCGCGGGCGACGCGGGCGATCTTGGCCTGACCCCGACCGGGCACCCGCTGCTCGCGGCCGTGACCACCCTGACCGACGGCGGCACGACGCTGCTCACCGGGCGGATCTCGCCGCGCACGCACCCGTGGCTGACCGAGCACACCGTGGATGGCGTGCCGCTGTTCCCCGGCACCGGGCACATCGAATTGGCGCTGGCCGCGGCCGATCGGGTGGGCCACGACCGGGTGGACGAGCTTATCCTGCACGCGCCGCTGCCGGTGACCGGCGACGCGCACCTCCAGGTCACGGTCACCGAGGACGAGGTCACCGTCCACTCGCGGCCGGACACCGCGGGCGCGGGCTGGACGCACCACGCCACCGCCAGACTGTCCACAGCGGACACCTCGGACACCTTGAACACCCCAGACACTTCGGACGGCGACGGCATGAGCTGGCCGCCGGACGGGGAACCCGTTGACCTGTCCGGGTTCCTGGACGAGCTGGCCGACCTGCGCGTCGGCTACGCCGGAAGCTACCTGGGCCTGCGCCAGGTGTGGCGCGCCGGGGACGACCTCTACGCCGAGGTGGCCGCCCCGGACGGGCTCGACCCGGCCGGGTTCGGGCTGCACCCGGCGCTGCTCGACGCCGCGCTGCAACCGCTCGCCGTGGCGGGACTCGCCGAGGGCGCCCGGGAGATCCGGCTGCCGTTCGCCTGGTCCGGGGTCACCCTGGCCGCGACCGGCGCGACCACCCTGCGCGTGCGGCTTTCCGGTGGCGCGCTGTGGATCGAGGACCCGACCGGCGCGCTCGTGGCCGCCGCCGAGTCCGTGGTGACCCGTCCGGTCACCCTCGACCAGCTCGCCGCCCCCGCGTCAGCCACCGCCGAACCCGCCCGGCCCGCGCCGCGCCGAGTCGCGGTGGGCGGCCGCGAGACATCCGCGCTGGCCGCCCGGCTAGCAGGCCGCTCCGCCGACGATCAGCTGGCCATCGTGGTCGACCTGGTGCGCGCGCAGGCGGCGGCGGTGCTCAAGCACGCCTCACTAGCCGCGGTGAGCGCCGGGCAGGCGTTCAAGGAGCTGGGCTTCGACTCGCTCACCGCGGTCGAACTGCGCAACCGGCTGGTGGCCGCGACCGGGGTGCCGCTGCCCGCGACGCTGGTGTTCGACCACCCGACGCCCGCCGGGGTCGCCGCGTTCCTGCGCGCCGAGCTGACCGGCGCGGGCGCGGTGGCCGCCGTCAAGCGCACGGCCAGGGCCGACGAGCCGATCGCGATCGTCGCCATGGCCTGCCGCTACCCCGGCGGGGTGAGCTCGCCGGACGAGCTGTGGGACCTGGTGGCGAACGGGGTCGACGCGATCGGCCCGTTCCCGACCAACCGCGGCTGGGACCTCGACGGCCTGTTCGGGACCGACCCCGACGCCGCGGGCGGCGTGTCGACCCGGGCGGGCGGCTTCCTGCACGACGCGGACCGGTTCGACCCGGCGTTCTTCGGAATCAGCCCGCGGGAGGCGCTGGCCACCGACCCGCAGCACCGGCTGCTGCTGGAGACCGCGTGGGAGGCCGTCGAGCGGGCGGGCATCGACGCGACGACGCTGCGCGGCAGCCGGACCGGGGTGTTCGCCGGGGTCAACCTCGGCGACTACGGCGCACGGCTGCACACCGGAGCGCCCGCGGAGTTCGAGGGCTACCTGGGCACTGGCAACGCGGCGAGCGTGGCGTCCGGGCGGGTGGCCTACGCGCTGGGGCTGGAAGGCCCCGCGGTCACCGTCGACACGGCGTGCTCGTCGTCGGTCGTGGCACTGCACCTGGCCGCGCGGGCGCTGCGCGCTGGCGAGTGCGACCTGGCGCTGGCCGGTGGCGTGACGGTCATGGCGAGCCCGTACCTGCTGCTGGACTTCAGCAGGCAGCGCGGCCTGTCGCCGGACGGCCGCTGCCGCGCCTTCTCGGCCGCCGCGGACGGCACCGGGTTCGCCGAGGGCGCGGGGCTGCTGCTGGTGGAGCGGCTGTCGGACGCGCGCCGCAACGGGCACCCGGTGCTCGCGATCGTGCGTGGCAGCGCGATCAACTCCGACGGCGCGTCCAACGGCCTCACCGCGCCCAACGGCCCGGCGCAGCAGCGGGTCATCCGGGCGGCGCTGGCCGACGCGGGCCTCGAACCGTCCGAAGTGGACGCCGTGGAGGCGCACGGCACGGGAACCCGGCTGGGGGACCCGATCGAGGCGCAGGCCCTGCTCGCCACCTACGGGCAGGACCGGGAAACGCCGCTGTGGCTAGGATCTCTGAAATCCAACATCGGGCACACCCAGGCCGCGGCCGCGGTCGGCGGGGTGATGAAGATGGTGCAGGCGCTGCGGCACGGCGAACTGCCGCGCACCCTGCACATCGATGAGCCCACCGGGCAGGTCGACTGGTCGGCGGGCTCGATCGCGCTGCTCACCGAGCCGGTCCCGTGGCCGCGCGGCGACCGGCCGCGCCGGGCGGGGGTGTCGGCGTTCGGCGTGAGCGGCACGAACGTCCACGTCATCATCGAGGAAGCCCCGCCCGCCAGCCCCCGGCCGCGCCCTGAGCCGAAGACCGAGGCGGTCCCGCTGGTCGTGACGGCCCGGTCCGCGGCAGCGCTGCGGGAGCAGGCCGCCCGGCTGCGTGACTTCCTGGCCGTGACCGACCCCGCTGAGCCGGGTCACACACTGGCCACGCTGGGTTACACAGTGGCCACGGCCCGCGCCGAGTTCGAGCACCGGGCCGTGGTGGTCGCCGCCGACCGGGACACCGCGGCCCAGGCCCTGGCCGACCTCGCCGAGGGCGCGCCGTCCACGGCGGTGATCACCGGCGTCGCCGCCGAGCAGCCGGGGCCGGTGTTCGTCTACCCGGGGCAGGGCTCGCAGTGGACCGGCATGGCGCGCGAGCTTTTCCAGTCCGCGCCGGTGTTCCGGGCCGAGATGCTGGCCTGCGCCGACGCGCTCGCCCCGCACACCGACTGGTCGCTGGTCGAGGTGATCGAGGGCGCCGAGACCGCGCCGCCGTTCGACCGGGTGGACGTGGTGCAGCCCGCGCTGTTCGCGGTGATGGTGTCGCTGACCCGGCTGTGGCAGTCCTTCGGCGTGCGGCCCGCCGCCGTGGTCGGTCACTCCCAGGGCGAGATCGCCGCCGCCTGCGTCGCGGGCGCGCTGTCGCTGGCCGACGCGGCGAAGGTGGTCGCGTTGCGCAGCAAGGCCATCCGGGCGATCGCGGGGCGCGGCGGCATGGCCTCGATCCCGCTGCCGGTCGCCGAGGTGGAACCCCGGCTGAGCGGGTCGCTGGGCGTCGCGGCGGTCAACGGCCCCACTTCGACCGTGGTGTCTGGCGACACCGACGACCTGCGCGCGCTGGTCGAGGCGTGTCAGGCCGAGGACGTCCGCGCCCGGGTCATCCCCGTCGACTACGCGTCGCATTCCGCGCACGTCGAGGACATCCGCGCCGACGTGCTCGCCGCGCTGGCGGGCATCGAGCCGCGCCGCCCAGAGATCGCGTTCCACTCCACCGTCACCGGCTCGGTCGTCACCGACGAGCCGCTGGACGCGGAGTACTGGTACCGCAACCTGCGCCAGACCGTCCTGTTCGGACAGGTCGTGGACACGCTCGCGGCGGAGGGGCACCGGCTGTTCGTGGAAGCCAGCGCGCACCCGGTGCTCACGATCGGCATCCAGGACACTGTGGACAGTGTCGGCGGGCTCGCGGTGGGGTCGCTGCGCCGCGACGAGGGTGGCTGGCCGCGGTTTCTGACCTCGCTGGCCACCGCCTACGCGCACGGCGCCCCGGTGCGCTGGGCCGAGGCGTTCACCCCGGGCTCTCCACGCGCCGACGTGCCCACCTACCCGTTCCAGCGCGAACGCTACTGGCTCGACCCGGCCACGACCGGCGACGCGGCCGGACTGGGGCTGGCCCCGGCCGGGCACCCGCTACTCGGCGCCGCGGTCTCGCTCGCCGACGGCGACGTGCTGCTGACCGGGCGGATCTCGCTCGGCACGCACCCCTGGTTGGCCGACCACGCCGTGGGCGGCACGGTCCTGCTGCCGGGCGCGGCGTTCGTGGAACTCGCGGTGCGGGCCGGTGACCAGGTCGGCGCGGGCAGGCTGGACGAACTGGTGCTGCGCGCGCCGCTGGCGCTGCCCCCGCGCGGAGCGGTCGAGGCGCAGGTCCGGGTGACCGGCGGGCGCGAGGTGACCATCCACGCCCGGCAGGGCGAGGGCCCATGGACCCTGCACGCGACCGGCGCGCTCAGCCAGACTCCCGACCCGGGCGCGGATCTGCGCAACTGGCCTACCGGCCCCGGAGTCGACCTGGCCGAGTTGCGCGACCGGCTCGCGGCGGCGGATCTGGCCTACGGCCCGGCTTTCCAGGGCCTGACGGCCGCCTGGGTGTCCGGCGACGAGGTCCACGCCGAGGTGCGGGCCCCGGAAGGGCTCGCCACGGACGGGTTCGCGCTGCATCCGGCGCTGCTCGACGCGGCGGTCCAGGCCGCTGGGCTGGGCTCGATCCCGGCGGGCCTGCCGTTCTCGTTCGCGGGCGTCACCGTGCACGCGACCGGGGCCGCCGCGCTGCGGGTGCGGGTCCGGCGCCTCGGCGCGGACTCGGTCGCGCTGGCCTTGGCCGACGAGACTGGCGCGCCGGTCGCCACGGTCGAGTCGCTGACCATCCGCCCGGTCGAGGCCGACCGGCTGGCCGCTCTCGCCAGCGGCGCGGCGGACGCCGTGTTCGACGTGGGCTGGCCCGCCGTCGCCGCGACCGCCCCCGCGCCCGCGCTGACCCTGCTCGACGGCCCGGACGCGTTGGTCGACGACCTGCGGCCGGTCGCCACGGTCGTGCCGGACCTGGTGCCTGCCCGTCATCTCGTATTCGCGGTGACCGGCGGCCCCGACGCGGCCGCCGCGCGCGAGGCCACGACCCGGACCCTGGCGCTGCTGCGGCGCTGGCTCGCCGACGACCGGCTCGCCGACACCAAGCTGGTCGTGGTCACCCGGGACGCCGTCGCGGCGGCCCCGGGCGACCGGGTGGGCGATCTGGGCGCGGCGGCGGTGTGGGGGCTGGTCCGCTCCGCGCAGGCGGAGAACCCGGGCCGGATCACCCTGGTGGACACCGACGACCCGGCGCTGCTGGCCCAGGCGGTGGCGACCGGGGAACCGCAGGTCGCCGTCCGCGACGGCGACCTGCGCGCGCCGCGGCTGGCCCGCCCAACCCCGGGCCTGGCTCCCGGCGCGGGCCCGTGGCGGCTGGACGTCACCGAACAGGGCACGCTCGACAATCTCGCGCTGGTCCCCGCCGAGGACGCCGCCGCGCCGCTGGCGCCGGGGCAGGTGCGGGTCGCGATCCGCGCGGCCGGGGTGAACTTCCGCGACGTGCTGTACGCGCTGGGCATGTACCCGGGCGAGGCGCGGATCGGCAGCGAGGGCGCGGGCATCGTCACCGAGGTCGGCGCAGAGGTCGCCGACCTTGCCCCGGGCGACCGGGTGCTGGGCCTGTTCCCCGGGTCGGTCGGCCCGGTCGCGGTCACCGAGCGGGCGCTGCTCGCCCGGGTCCCGGCGGGCTGGTCGCTGACCGACGCCGCGGTGGTCCCGGCGGTGTGGCTGACCGCGTACTACAGCCTGGTCGAGCTGGCCGACGCGCGGCGGGGCGAGTCGATCCTGGTGCACGCGGCGGCGGGCGGGGTCGGCATGGCCGCCGTCCAGCTCGCCCACCACCTCGGGCTCACCGTCTACGGCACCGCCAGCCGGGGCAAGTGGCCGGTACTGCGCGGGCTGGGGCTGGCCGACGAGCGCGTGGCATCCTCGCGCACGACGGACTTCGGCGCGGCCTTCCTCGCCGCGACCGGCGGCCAGGGCGTGGACATCGTGCTGAACTCGCTCACGGGCGAGTTCGTGGACGCCTCGCTGCGGCTGCTGCCGCGCGGCGGGCGGTTCGTGGAGATGGGCAAGGCCGACCTCCGCGCGGCCGACACGCTGCCCGCGAACGTGGACTACCGATCGTTCGAGTTGATGGACGCGGGCGCGGAGCGAATCCAGCTGATGCTGGGCAAGGTTCTGGCGCTGTTCGACAGCGGCGCGGTCCGCCCGCTGCCGGTGACCGCGTGGGACGCCCGACGGGCTCCGGAGGCGCTGCGGCACCTGAGCCAGGCCAAACACGTCGGCAAGGTGGCGCTCACGATCCCGGCCGCGCTCGACCCAGACAAGACCGTGCTTGTCACCGGCGGCACCGGCACGCTCGGCGGGCTGATCGCCCGCAGGCTCGTCACCCACCACGGCGCGCGGAACCTGCTGCTGGTCAGCAGGCGCGGGCCGGACGCGGACGGCGCGGCTGAGCTGGCCGCCGAGCTGGCCGAATCGGGCGCGGCGGTGCGGATCGCGGCCGCCGACGTGGCCGACCGGGACGCGATGGCCGCGCTGCTCGACGGGGTCGACCTGACCGCCGTCGTGCACGCGGCCGGGGTGCTCGACGACGGGGTGCTTGCCTCGCTCACCCCCGAGCGGCTGGCCGCGGTGCTGCGGCCGAAGGCGGACGCGGCGTGGCTGCTGCACGAGCTGACCCGCGGCGCGGACCTGGCCGCGTTCGTGCTGTTCTCGTCGGCCGCCGGGGTGTTCGGCGGCGCGGGCCAGGGCGCCTACGCGGCGACGAACACGTTCCTCGACGCCCTCGCCGCGCACCGCCGGTCGTGGGGCCTGGCGGCGACCTCGGTCGCCTGGGGATTGTGGGCGCAAGCCAGCGGCATGACCGGTGGGCTCGGCGCGGCCGACCGCGCCCGGCTCGACAGGGGCGGGCTGCTGCCGCTGGACACCGAGCGGGCGCTTGCGGTGTTCGACGCGGCCCTGACCGCCGACCGGGCCGGGTTCGTGGCCACCGGCCTCGACACGCGCAACCGGGAGGACGTCCCCTCGATCCTGCGCGACCTGGTGGCCCGAGGGGTGAGCAGGCGGACGGCGGCCGAGGCCGAGCCGGACTCGCTCGACCGGCGACTGTCCGGTGTGGACGCCGAGCGGCGCGCGATCGTGCTGCTGGACCTGGTGCGCGCGCACGCCGCGACCGTGCTCGGCCACCCCGCGCCGGACGCGGTGGACGCCGACCGGGCGTTCAAGGACGTCGGGTTCGACTCGCTGACCGCCGTCGAGCTGCGCAACCGGCTGGCCGCGGCGACCGGGCTGCGGCTGCCGCCGACGGTGATCTTCGACTTCCCGACGCCGACCGCGCTGGCCGGGCACCTGACCACCAAGCTCGCGCCCACGCCTGCTGCCGCAGACGACGGCGCTGACCACAGCGCGGTTCTCGACCGGTTGGAAGCCTCTCTGGCGGGGCTGGAATCCCTGGAATCCGATGTCGCCCGCGCGGAGATCGCGGGCAGGCTCGCCGCGCTGGCCGCCAAGTGGGCGCCGCCGCCCGCGGCCTCGGCGAGCACCGAGGAGATCTTCGACCTGATCGACACCGAGCTTGGACGGCTTTCCGAGCGCTGACCGCACGACCAGCCCGGGGAGGGTGAACATGGCAGAGGACCAGAAGCTGGCCGACTACCTGAAATGGGTCACGGAAGACCTGCGCAGGACCCGCGCCCGGGTGGCCGAGCTGGAGGCCGCCGACCGGGAGCCGATCGCCGTGGTCGGCATGGCGTGCCGGTTCCCCGGCGGGGTGTCCTCCCCCGAGGACCTGTGGCGGCTGGTCGCCTCCGGCGGCGACGCCATCGGCGAGTTCCCCGCCGACCGGGGGTGGGCGCGGCTGTATGACCCCGACCCTGACGCGGGCGGGCGGATCTCCACCCAGGCGGGCGGGTTCCTGCCGGACCCGTCCCGCTTCGACGCCGAGTTCTTCGGCATCTCCCCCCGGGAGGCGCTGGCGATGGACCCGCAGCACCGGCTGCTGCTGGAAACCGCGTGGGAGGCGCTGGAGCGGGCGGGCATCGAGCCGGAGTCGCTGCGCGGCAGCCGAACCGGGGTGTTCACCGGGCTGATCGGGCAGGAGTACGTGTCGTTCTCCGCCGGACTGCCCGACGGGCTCGACGGATACCTGATGACCGGCAACGCGAACAGCGTCGCCTCCGGCCGGATCGCCTACACCTTCGGGTTCGAGGGGCCCGCGGTCACGCTGGACACCGCCTGCTCGTCCTCGCTGGTGGCGCTGCACCTGGCCGTGCGGGCGCTGCGCGGGCGCGAGTGCGACCTCGCGGTGGTCGGCGGGGCGACGGTGATGGCGAACCAGGCGACGTTCGTGGAGTTCAGCCGCCAGCGCGGGCTCGCGCCGGACGGCCGCTGCAAGGCGTTCGCGGCGGGCGCGGACGGCACCGGCTTCGGCGAGGGCGTCGCGCAACTGGTGGTGCAGCGGCTCTCGGACGCGCGCCGGGCGGGCCGCCGGGTGCTGGCCGTCGTCGCCGGGACGGCGGTGAACTCCGACGGCTCGTCCAACGGGCTCACCGCGCCCAACGGACCGGCGCAGCAGCGGGTCATCCGGGCGGCGCTGGCCGACGCCGGGCTGCGTCCGTCCGATGTGGACGCCGTGGAGGCGCACGGGACCGGGACGACGCTGGGCGACCCGATCGAGGCGCAGGCGCTGCTGGAAACCTACGGGCAGGAGCGGGAAACGCCGCTGTGGCTGGGCTCGGTGAAGTCCAACATCGGGCACACCCAGGCCGCGGCGGGCGTCGCGGGGGTCGTCAAGATGATCGCCGCCCTGCGCCACGGCGTGCTCCCGCGCACGCTGCACGTGGACGAGCCGAGCCCGAACGTCGACTGGTCCTCCGGCGCGGTGTCCCTGCTGACCGAGGACGTGCCGTGGCCGAGGACCGGGCGGCCGCGCCGGGCCGGGGTGTCCTCGTTCGGGATCAGCGGCACCAACGCGCACGTCATCCTGGAGCAGGCGCCCGAGCAGGAGCCAGCCAAGCCCGCGGCCGGAGCGCCGCTGGTGCTCACCGCGCGCACCGAGGCGGCGCTGCGGGAGCAGGCGCGGCGGCTGGGCGCGTTCGTGCGGGACAACGCCGAGGTCGCGGTGTCCGACCTCGCCGGGTGCCTGCTGGCCAAGCCGCGGTTTCCCGTGCGGGCCGTGGTCGTCGCGGCAGATCGGGACGAGGTGGCCGCCGCGCTGGACCGGGTCGCCGCCGGGGAGCCCGCGCCGACAGTGCTGACCGGGGTGGCGAGCAAGGGCAAGACGGCTTTCCTGTTCGCCGGGCAGGGCAGCCAGCGGCTCGGCATGGGCCGCGAGTTGCACGGGCGGGAACCGGTGTTCGCCGCGGCGCTGGACGCCGCGTGCGCGCACCTGGACCCGCTGCTGGACCGGCCGATCCGGGACGTGGTGTTCGCCGCGCCCGGCGACGCGGACGCGGCGCTGCTGGACCAGACCGCGTTCACCCAGGCGGCGCTGTTCGCCTTCGAGGTCGCGCTCTATCGGCTCGTCGAGTCGCGCGGGCTCGTCCCGGACTACGTCCTCGGGCACTCGATCGGCGAACTCGCCGCGGCGCACGTGGCCGGGATGCTGCCGCTGCGCGAGGCGTGCGCGCTGGTCGCCGCGCGCGGGAAGCTGATGCAGGCCGCGCCGGAGGGCGGCGCCATGGTCTCGGTC
This sequence comes from Actinokineospora sp. NPDC051303, assembly GCF_055586285.1. Lineage (NCBI taxonomy): Bacteria > Bacillati > Actinomycetota > Actinomycetes > Pseudonocardiales > Pseudonocardiaceae > Actinokineospora > Actinokineospora sp. NPDC051303. The sequence continues at coordinate 326,939 of NZ_JBVJIN010000001.1, read as the reverse complement.
GCCGCGCCCGAGGCCGAGGTCGCCGCCGCGCTGGCCGGGCACGAAGACCGGGTGAGCGTCGCGGCGGTCAACGGGCCGAGGGCGACGGTGGTCTCCGGCGACGAGGCCGTGGTCGCCGAGATCGCGGCTCGGTTCCGGGCCCGCGGGGTCAAGGCACGCAGGCTGCGGGTCAGCCACGCGTTCCACTCCCCCGACATGGCGCCGATTCTGGACATCTTCCGGCGCGCGGCAAGCAGACTCGCCTTCGCCGCACCGGTGATCCCGCTGGTGTCCAATGTGACCGGTCGGCTCGCCGACGCGCGGGCGACCACCGCGGACTACTGGGCCGACCACCTGCGCGGCACTGTCCGCTTCCTCGATGGCGTGCGCACCCTCGAATCACTGGGAGTCAAGCACTTCCTGGAAATCGGCCCGAACGCCACCCTCAGCGCGCTCGCCACCGAGTGCGTGACGGGCCCGGCCGCCTTCGAGCCCGCGCTGCGCCAGAATGTCCCGGAAGACCAGTCCGTGCGCACGGCCCTGGCCCGCCTCCACGCCGCGGGCGCGGCGGTCACCTGGGGATTCACCGGCCCCGCCCCCGACATCGCCGCCCCCACCTACCCCTTCCAAGGCGACCGATATTGGCTCAAACCCACCCACCCCCGCCGCGCCGACGACCCCGTGCTGGCCGCCCTGGACTTGGGCGACCCGGCGGCCGCCGCCGAGGCGCTGCACGCCGACGACGCCGAGCGGGCCGCGCTGGAAGTGCTGCTGCCCACGCTGGCCGCGGCCCGCGAACAGCACACCTGGCGGTACACCGAGACCTGGTCGCCCGTGCCCGGCCGACCGGTCACCGGCCGCTGGGCGGTCGTGGCCCCCGACGGCCTGACCGCGGGCTTCGGCGAGACCGTGCCCGCCACCGCCGACCTCACCGGCTACGACGGCGTCGTCTCCCTGCTGGCCCTGGGCCCCGACCCGGTCGCGGCCACCCGGGACCTGGTGGCCAGAAGACCGGATGCGCCGCTCTGGGTGGTCACCCGGGGCGCGGTCGGGGAGACCGTGGACGCGACCCAGGCGGCGATCTGGGGATGGGTCCCGGAGGGGGTGGGCCTGGTCGACCTGGGTTCCGCGGCGGCGACCGGGTCGGCCGAGGGCTCCGGCGGCGCAGGCTCGGCGGAAGCGAGCCCGGAGGTCTCGGGTCCACCGGATCTGGCGCGGCTGGGGTCGGTGCTCGGCGGGCCGGTCGACCAGCTTGTGCTGCGGCCGGAAGGCGTGCTGGCCCGGCGGCTCGTCCGGGCGCGGGCCGGGTCCGAGTGGACGCCGTCGGGAACGGTGCTGGTCGTGGGCGACGGGGACCTAGCCGCGCCCGCCGCCCGCTGGGTGCGGCGGTCCGGCGCCGAGGTGGTGCGGTCGCTGGACACCGCGGATCTCGGCGATGTCAGCGCGGTCGTCGTCGATGGCCCCGTCGAGCTGGCCGAGGCGCTGGACCTGGCCACCCGGGACCTGCCCCTGTCGGCGTTCGCGGTGCTGTCCCGCTTCGGAGCCGAGGGCCCCGCCGCGGCCCTGGTGCGCCGCCGCCGGGCACTGGGCCTGCCCGCGACGTCGGTGGCGTTCGGGCCGTGGTCCCCGACCGACCCGGCACTGCGGTTCGCGATGAACGCGCTGGCCCAGGCCCCCGCCGCCGCGCACCTCGTGGTCGCCGATTTCGACTGGTCCACCACGACCGCCCCCCTGTTCGCTGAGGTCGCCGAGAGCACCGAGACCACCGCCCCGGCCCGTTCCTGGCTGCGGCAGGTGGCCGACGCCCCGGAAGACGAGCAGGAGGGCCTGGTGCTCGACCTGCTGCGCACGCACGCCGCGGCGGTGCTCGGCCACGGGTCGCCGGAGCTGGTGGAGACCGAGCTGAGCCTGCTGGAGATCGGGTTTTCGTCGTTCACCGCGCTGGAACTGAGCAACCGCCTCAAATCCGAGGCGGGCGTGCTGCTGCCCCCCGTCGCCATCTACGACCACCCCACGCCGCGGGCCCTCGCCCGCTACCTGCGCGCGGAACTGTCGGCGGCGGACTGGGTGGTCGACCTGAGCGCCTGAGGCGGGGCGCCACCCTGGTGCCACCACGCGTCCCCCGACTGGTTGTTTTCGCGGCCCGCCCGCCCGAGCAGAATCGTTCGGTGCGCGACACCGATCGCGTTCGGGCGGGCGCCGGTCACGGCGCCGCGCGGTGGAGGCGGGTCGGCGGAAAGGGTGTCATGCCCACACTGAGCCAGATGTGCGGTGAGCCGGACTTCGCACTCCGGTTCGTCGGCGGGGAGCAGTCGGCCAACCGGGCGGTGGACTGCCTCCGCGTGCTGTCGGAGACCGCGGGCGGCGACTCCCTGGGCGATGTCACCGACGCCCTGGTGGTGCTCGGCGGTTCCGCGCTGTCCGAAGACCGGCTCGCCGCCGACCAACTGCTGCGCGCCCTGTCCCGCGGCCGGGCCGCCGGTCTCGCCGTGGCCGTCGACCGGCATGACGCCGAGGCCGTGCCGCGGGCGGTGCGCGGTTCGGCGGAGCGGTTGAACGTGCCGCTGCTGACCACGACGAACACGTTGGCGGCGTGGGCGGACCTCGGACCACGCCTGCGGGAGTACCGCTACCGGCAGGCCGAGTGGCACGTCGACCAGCTCACCGCGCTGCTCAACCGGCTGCCCGGCAGGCTCGCCGACGCGGACAGCGGCGCGATGCAGCGGATCGCCGACTGGCTGGCCGCGGCCACGGACGCCGAGGTGCTCGTCAGCGATCCGCGGCGCGGGGTCTTGGCCGCGTCGCCCGACACCGCGCCCGGGACCCTCGCCCCCTTGCTCGCCCGACAGACCGCGCGTCCCGCGGACGGCGCGCTGCACACACAGTCGATCCCGCTCGCCACGACCGGGTCGACCACCATGCTCTCGCTGGCCGCGCGCCGTCCGCTGGACGACGTCGGCGCCGAGCTGATCCGGCCCGCGGCCAAGGTTCTCGGCCTGATCGACCAGGCGCGAGGGCACCACGACACCACGATCGCCGCGCGCGAGGTGCGCGTCAGTGTGTTCCAACTGCTCCTGCTGGGCGAGGAGGTCGCCGCGCAGCGGGTCATGGCCGCGCTCGCGCCCGATCTGCTGGCCACCGAGAACGCCCGGGTCTACGTGATCGACTGCGGCCAAGAGGACCGGGAGATCGCGGCCAGGCAGGCCGAGAACGCCATCGGGGACCGCGCGCTGGTCGCCCGCTGCCCGGCCTACAACCACCTGCTCGCGCTGGACCCGGCGCACGACGACGACGCCAACACCGTGCGCGACGCGCTGCGGCTGATCGTCGCCGCGCTGCCCCGGCACGTGATGGGCGGCAGTCGCGCGCACCCGCTCGGCGACACCGCGGACGCGTACACGGAAGCGGCCACCGCCCTGGTGATGGCCCGGCGGCTGCCGGAGCGGGTGGCGCTCTACGACGAGCGGACGAGCCTGGTGGACATCCTGCCCCCGGCCCCGGCGCGGCGCTGGGCCGCCGCGGTCCTGCGGCCGGTGCTGACCTTGCCCATGGCGCAGCGCGACCGGCTGCTGCGCACCCTCGACCTGGCCCTGGATTTCCCGCACAAGGCCGTGAGCCGCATCCTCGGCGTCCACCGCAACACCGTGACCCATCGGATCTCCCGGTGCTTCGACCTGCTCGGCCTCGACCGGCGCAGCGTCCTGAGCCAGGTGGCCGTCTCCGCCGCCCTGAAGATCGCCATCACACACGGGCACGAGGACGCCGCGACCGACCCGGCGGCCGACTTCACCGCCATGCTCGCCGCCCCCGAAACCCGGGCCTGGGCCGAGGCGCTGCTGAGCCCGCTGAAGGCCGACCGCCGCGATCTCCCGCGCACCCTCTCGGCGTGGCTGGAACACGACACCCGCGCGGAACCGGCGGCCGCGGCGCTGAACATCTCCCCGGTGACCGTCCGCAGCCACCTGCGCGCCGCCGCCCCCCTGATCCAGCGTGAACTGATCACCGAGCCGGACAACGCCCGCGACGACGGGGAGCACCTGCCCGGCGGGGTCCGCCCACTTGCCTTCGCCCTCTACGTGAGCACAGGACGCCCACCACTGCTGTCCGCCTGGCAACGGTAACCGCGGCCCCGCGTCACCCGGATCAGTGCACCGATGAGGGGTCGGCCCGTCCCCGTTGTGCGCGGTGACGCCCCAACCGTGCACCCGTGATAGCCGAAACGCCGGAATTGTGCGCGCGTGAGGGCGCGCGACACCACCGGAAACCCCTAGCGTGGAAATCGCGGATCTGGGGGTCAGGTGAACCTGGGCGGGCGACAACGTGGTCCTCGCCCAGGCTCACTTGGGGGCTGACAACGGATCACCGGCGGTGGAAGAAGATGTTGGAGACGCTCCTTGTGCGGGACCAGCGGCCGGTGGTCTCCGCGGCGAGGCCGTGGTCGCGGCCCGATTCCGGGCGCGCGGGATCAAGGCACGCAGGCTGCGGGTCAGCCACGCGTTCCACTCCCCCGACATGGACCCCATCGTCGACATCTTCCGACGCGCGGCGGACAGACTCGCGTTCGCCGCACCGGTGATCCCCGCTGGTGTCCACGCACACCTCGTCGTCGCCGATTTCGACTGGTCCACCACGACCGGCCCCCGTTTGCCGAGGTCACCAAGCCCGCCGCCCCGACCGTTCCCGGCTGCGGCGGCTGACCGACGCCCCGGAAGGCAGGTAAGCGGGCCTGGTGCTCGACCTGCCGCGCACGCACGCCGCTGCGGTGCTCGGCCGCGGGTCGTGGTGTTCACGTCCCTGCTGCCGGAAGGCGACACCGCGACCCAGGGGTTCGACCCCGCCGACAAGCTGGCGGTAGCCAGCTCACCAACGGCAAGGAGCGCACGCTGGCCGAGTACGAGCGGTTGTTCGGCGCCGCGGGCTTCGAGCTTGGCCGGGTGACGTCGCCGCGCTGCCCGTTTCTGTTCTTCGCGATCGAGGCCCGACCGGTCTGACCGGCACCGCCGCCACCCGCCCCCACGGTCCCGACCGTGGGGGGCGCTTCACCGATGCCCGCTGGTCAGTCGGGCGGGCCTGCGCTCATCCCGATCGAGTTCGGACCGCACGTCAGCGGCTTTCTCGACGCACGGGTTGAACTCGGTGTAGGTGTTGGTCACGCGCACCAGGAAGTCGGCGAGCACCTCCAACTGGTCGTCGGTGTATCCCGCCAGGATCTGCGGCAGCGCCCGCTCGTGCGCCACCGGTTCCTTCGCGATCGACTCGTGGTTGAGCGACACGATCACCTTGCGCCGGTCCTTGGTGTCGCGCTCGCGCCGGACGTAGCCCGCCCGCTCCAGCCGGTCGATGACGCCGGTCACGGTTCCCGAGCGCAGGCCCGTCATCCGACCCAGCTCGCTCGGCGTGAGCGGTCCGTGCAGTTCGAGGAGGTTGGCGAAGTGCCCCTCGCACGTGCTGAGCACCAGGTCGAACGCCTTGCCAACCTGATGCTTGGCCACCGTCGCGCCCGCGACCTGCCCGCGCAGGGCCGCGTCAATCGCGCGTTCGAGCTGCGGGCGCGTATGGCTTGCCATCGGCTGACCTCCCCCACTACTGTCTCAGCTCAACAAGTTACTCGTCTGGACGAGATACTTTCTACCTCGACTCAATCGACGTGCCGACATACTCATCCTGGCGCGATTGTATCGCGCGGACCAGATCGCGGAGTGAGCCAGTGGCCAGCGAAGTTACCCCGGCGCGGGAAGAGACCGCCGAACCGCCAACCCCCTACCCCAAGCGGTGGGCCGCGGCGGGCGTCCTGATGGTGGCGGCGCTGATGGACCTCATCGACGCCACCATCGTCAACGTCGCCCTGCCCACCATCCAGGCCGATCTCGGGCTGGAGTCGAACTCCCTGGAGTGGGTGGTCGCGGTTTACCTGCTCGCGTTCGCCGTCATGCTGATCACCGCGGGCAGGCTGGGCGACCTGTGGGGTCGCCGACGGCTGTTCGTCTGGTCGGTCGGCATGTTCGGCCTGACCAGCCTCCTGTGCAGCCTGGCGCAGAGCCCCGGCCAACTGATCGCGGCCAGGGCGTTGCAGGGCATCGCCGCCGCGGGCCTCGCGCCCCAGGTGCTGAGCACCCTGCAAACGATCTTTCACGGCGCCGAGCGCGGCAAGGTCTTCGGCCTGTTCGGCATGGTCGGCGGGCTCGCGCAGGCGCTCGGCGTCGCGGTCGGCGGTCTACTGACCAGCGCGAACGTCTTCGGGCTGAGCTGGCGAATGATTTTCCTGGTGAACGTGCCGATCGCGGTCGTCCTAGTGATCCTCGCGCTGGCGGTGATCCCCGAAACTCGGTCGCGCGAGGCGGGCAGGCTGGACCTGGTCGGCGCCGGACTGCTGACCGTCGCCCTGGTCGCGGTGATCTACCCGCTGCTGGAAGGGCGCCGCTTCGACTGGCCGCTGTGGATCTTCGTGCTGCTGGCGGCCGGTGTCCTGGCGATCATCGCGCTGGCCGTGTTCGAGTCGCGACGCCGGGACAAGCGCGCATCGGTTCTGCCGGTGTCGCTGTTCCGGCTACCGACCTTCAGCGCGGGGATGACCGTGCAGATGCTCGCCTTCGCCGGGCTCGCCGGGTTCCTGCTGGTGTTCACCCTGTGGTTGCAGCAGGGGCAGGGGTACTCGCCGCTCCAGGCCGGGATGACCACCATCGTGTTCAGCCTCGGCACGCTCATCACCGCGGCCCCCGCCGGTCGCCTCGCGGCCAGGTTCGGCCGCTACGTCGTCATGGTGGGCACCGTCCTGTTCGCTGTCGGCTGCGCCGCGCTGGCGCTGGCCGCCCAGCAGTCCGAACACGCGATCAATGCCTGGTACCTGTTCCCGGGCCTGCTCGTCCTCGGCGCGAGCCTCAACATGATCGTGGTGCCGCTGATCAGCCTCACCCTGGCCGACGTCCCCCCGGACGCGGCGGGCGGCGCGTCCGGAGTCTGGAGCACCAGCCAGCAGTTCGGCGGCGCACTGGGCGTCGCGGTGTCGGGCACGATTTTCTTCTCCATCCTCGCCAACACCGGGCACACCTCGGCGTTCACGGCCTCAACCCTCGTCATCGCCGGGTTCTTCCTGGTGTGCGCCCTGCTGTGCCTGGCATTGCCAAAGATCGATTCGGCCGCGAGCGCGCCCACCGGCTGAAATGTCCATAATGGACCATCCGCCGTTCTGCCGGGAGCTGATCCGCTCACAGCGGCGAAACCAGCGAGCTACGCCGAGGTGGCGGCATTGTCGGGGCATGACCGACAACGAGAAGCAGCCGCGGTTCGACCAGCGGCTTCGGGAGCATTTTCTGCGCCAGCGGGTGCTGGTCCTCGATGGGGTGCTTGACGACGACAACGGGACGGTGCTCGCCGCGCAGATGTTGTCGCTGGCGAGTGAGGACGCGGGCAAGGACATCGCGTTGTGGATTCACTCGCCGGGGGGTTCGGTTCCCGCGATGCTGGCCATCCGTGACGTGATGCGGCTGGCGCCGTGCGATGTGGCCACGTTCGCGCTGGGGCTGGCGTGCAGCGCGGGGCAGTTCCTGCTGTCGGCGGGCACACCGGGTAAGCGCTTCGCCCTTCCGCACGCGCGCGTCCTGATGCACCAGGGCTCGGCGGGGATCGGCGGGTCGGCGGTCGAGGTCGAAGTGCAGGCCGACGATCTGCGGCACACCCGGGACACCGTGCTCGGGATCATCGCGGCGGACACGGGGCAGCCGCTCGAACGGATCTTCGCCGACTCGCTGCACGACCGGTGGTTCACCGCCGAACAGGCGCGGGACTACGGCTTCATCGACCATGTCGTCACCACGTTCGAGCAGGTGGCGCCGCCGCGCGCGCATCCGCTGGGGCTGGGGGCGCGCGCATGAGCACCTACACCATCCCCAACGTCATCACCCGGGTCGCGGGCGGCGAGCGGATCATGGACGTCTACTCGCACCTGCTGTCGGAGCGGATCATCTACCTCGGGACCGCGATCGACTCCGGCGTGGCCAACGCGCTGATCGCCCAGCTGCTGCACCTGGAGGCGGACAACCCGGACCGGGAGATCAGCCTGTACATCAACTCCGAGGGCGGCGACCCGTCCGCGATGCTCGCGCTGTACGACACCATGCGCTTCATCAAGGCCCCGGTGTCCACGACATGCGTCGGCCAGGCGGTGGCGGCCAGCGCGGTGCTGCTGGCCGCGGGCAAGCCCGGCAACCGCTTCGTGCTGCCCCACACCCGGGTGGTGCTGCACCAGCCCGCGGCGCAGGGCCGCGGCACCATCCCGGACCTCATTCTCCAAGCCGACGAAGTCGTGCGGGTGCGGACCCAGTTGGAGGAGATCCTCTCGGCGCACACCGGCAAGGACGTCGCGCGGCTGCGGCACGACACCGACCGGGACCGCGTGTTCGACGCGGCGGGTGCCGTCGGCTACGGGCTCGCGGACCACGTCCTCGACCACCGGCCGTGAGACCGCGGGCTCAGGCGGCCATCGCCGTGGGCCCCTCGGGTCGGCGCCCGACCGCGAGACCCGCGCCGCGCGGCCGGGGGAGCCCGCCCGCGATGTCCGCGAGCACATCGGCCAGGTCGACCCCCAGCGCGCCGGTGACCGCGGCGATCATCTCGCTGGACGGCTCCTTGCGGCCCCGCTCGATCTCCGACAGGTACTGCGGCGAGATGCCCGCCCGCTTCGCGATGTCAACGAGCCTGCCACCCTGCTCCGCCCTGATCGCGCGCAGGGTCCGGCCCAGCACTTCGCGCCACAGCGGCTCCGGGGCGCGCTTCGGGTGGAGGGAGACAACGTTCGCCATGCCGTGATTTTGGCACCGGTCCGGCACGCCGGGACGTGCGTTCCGCTGCCAGCGGAACACTTGCGCCCCGACACCGCCCTGTGCGGCGACGGCGCCTACCCGGTCGACCGGCACGGTCCCCAGTGGTCTCGTCGCGGACTGGTGACGATGCAGGCGGAGGGACCCGGCCCGGTTCTCCGACCACCTGCCGCCATGGGCGGTCCGAGAACCGGGCCTGGCGACCGGACACGTCGACTTGTCGCGGACGGGGTTTACCGGCGGTACAGGACGATGTTGGAGACGTACTCCTTGTGCGGGACCAGCGGCCGGAACTGGCGAAAGCCCACCGCGCCCTTGAACGGCCCGGCGACCGCGACCGCCTGGATGGTGGCCTGCTCGCCCTTGGTGAGCTTGGTGTCGTCCACCAGGCCGCCGGTGCGCACGACGGTGCCGTCGGTCAGGGTGATCTCTTCGGAGAAGTAGGCGACGAAGGCGCCGTCGTCGCGCTGGTAGAGCATGCGGCCGACGCCCTTGGTGCGGCCAACCGATTTGCCCTCGGCGTCGAACAGCTCGTAGGCGACCGACGCGGCGTCGTCGATGGTCGGGTTCTCGCCGTTGGGGTCGTCGTTGTTGGACTCGTAGGCCAGCACCCGCTCGCTGAGGTCGAACAGCTGCAGCGCGTTCTTCGGATCGGCCACCAGCGGGTCCTTCGCCGACGGCGCGAACGGCGGCGTCGCGAACCGGGTGATGGCCCAGGTGGACAGCGCCGAGGCCACCGAACTCCTTGTTCTCACAGGCATGACGTCCCCTTGTCTGGTCGGAACTGCTTCCGGCGACGCTAGGGACCGGCTCTGAACCCCTTCTAGAGCGCCCCTAGTCCCGTCCCACGACTAGGAGCCCTTTAGCCGGGGCCGCGACGCTGCGGGAGACCTTGTCCGCTCTGGAAATGGAGTTCCTGATGAGCGACCTGCCTACCCGCAGGCTCGGTGACCTCGACGTCAGCGCGCTGGGCCTCGGCGGCCTCGGCGTCGCCGAGTTCTACGGCCCGACCGATGACGCCCAGTCGACGGCCACTATCCAGCGGGCCGTCGATCTCGGCGTGACCCTGTTCGACACCGCGGACGTCTACGGGCACGGCTCGGGTGAGGAGCTGCTGGGCAAAGCCCTGGCTGGTCGTCGTGATCGGGTGGCGATCGCGACGAAGTTCGGGGTGCGGCGGGCTGACAACGGCATCGGGCAGGAGGTTCGGGGCGACGCCGCCTATGTCCGGTCCGCCGCCGAGGCTTCCCTGCGGCGCCTTGGGGTCGACCACATCGACCTGTATTACCAGGCGCGGGTGGACACGTCGGTTCCCATCGAGGAGACCGTGGGGGCGTTGGCGGAGTTGGTCGCCGAAGGGAAGGTTCGGCACATCGGGTTGTCCGAGGCCGCGTCTGGAACCATTCGGCGGGCGCACGCCGTGCATCCAATCGCGGCTTTGCAGACCGAGTGGTCGGTGTGGTCTCGGGAGATCGAGCCGGAAGTCGCTCCGACGGCCCGGGAGCTGGGCATCGCCATCGTGCCGAACGCGCCGTTGGGGCGGGGGTTCCTGACCGGGAAGTACCGGTCTCGGGACGTGTTCGATCCCACTGATTTCCGCTATGTCGCGCAACCTCGGCTCAGTGCGGAGAACTTCGCCGCGAACCTGGCCCTGGTGAGCCGGTTCGAGGCGGTGGCGGGTGATCTGGGGGTAACCGCGGCGCAGCTCGCGCTGGCCTGGCTGCTGCATCAAGGATCGGATGTGGTGCCAATTCCCGGCACTCGGCGGGTTGAGCACCTGGTGGAAAACCTCGGCGCGGTCAGCGTCGCACTGTCCGAATCGGACCTTCGCGCCGTGACGGAAGCGCTGCCCGCCAGCGAGGTGCGCGGCGCCAAGCTGACCGAGTTCAGCCTGCAATTCGTCGATCGCTGAGGTCCGTGTGCCCCGGAGGCGTGCCTTCGGGGCACACGGGCGGCGCGAGGTGGCGTCACAGCGGGATATTGCCGTGGTCGCCACGGCGGGGTGGGGCGGCGGCGAAGGCGGCTATCAGGCGCTCGCGGGTTCGGGCGGGGTCGACGACCTCGTCCACCACGCCGATGGCCATCGCCCGGTCCACGCCGCCCGCGATGCGCTCGTGTTCGGCGGTCAGACGCGCGTGCAGGGCCTCGCGCTCCTCCTCAGGGGCCGCGGCGAGCTTCTTACGGTGCAAGATCCCGACCGCCGCCTTCGCGCCCATCACCGCGACCTCCGCCTCCGGCCACGCGAACACCGCCGTGGCACCGAGCGAACGCGAGTTCATCGCGATATACGCGCCGCCGTAGGACTTGCGGGTCACCAGCGTCACCCGCGGCACCACCGCCTCGGCGAACGCGTGCAGCAGCTTCGCGCCACGCCGCACCACGCCCTCCCACTCCTGACCGACGCCGGGCAGGTAACCGGGCACGTCCACGACCACCAGCAACGGCACGCCGAAGCTGTCACACATCCGCACGAATCTAGCCGCCTTCTCCGCCGACAACGAGTCCAAGCAGCCGCCCTTGCGCAACGGGTTGTTCGCGATCACTCCCACTGTGCCGCCGCCCAGCCTGGCCAGGCCGATCACCATGTTCGGCGCCCACTTGGCCTGAAGTTCCTCGAAACCGTCCGGGCCGTCGTCCAGCAGCGCCCGTAGGAGGGGGCGCACGTCATAGGCGCGGCGTGGGGACTCCGGGAGCAGACTTCGCAGGTCCACTATGGACTGAACTGGGGACGTGAAGGTTCCGGGCGCGCCCAGCAATCTGGCCAGTGCGCGGACGCGGGCGAAGGCGTCGGACTCGGATGACGCCGCCACGTGAACCACTCCGGACTTGCGGGAGTGCGGGTCCGGGCCGCCGAGTCCGGCCATGTCGATCTGCTCGCCGGTCACGGTGCGAACCACGTCGGGGCCGGTGACGAAGATGCGGGCCTCGGGGGCCGTCACTACGATGTCGGTCAAAGCGGGGCCGTAGGCCGCGCCGCCCGCGGCGGGGCCCAGCACGACGGACAGCTGGGGCACCTTTCCCGAAGCCCTGACCATCGCGGCGAACACACGGCCGATGCCGTCCATGGATTCCACGCCGTCGGCGAGCTTGGCGCCGCCGGAGTGCCACACGCCGATCACCGGGGCGCTCTCGGCGTGGGCCAGGTCGATGGCGTCGGCGATGCGGTCGCACTCGGCTCGGCCGAAGGCGCCGCCCTTGATGGTGGCGTCGGTGCAGAACACGATGGCCTTGGCGCCGTCCACGCGGGCGCGGGCCACGACCACGGCCACCCCGTCGGAATCGTGCAGCGGGGTCAGCGACTCGGGGTCCACTAGGCGGGTGAGGCGCTGGCGGGGGTCGCGCGGGTCCACGGGCACTCCCTGGGGGCGGCGGTCACGGTGATCGTCATCGTGCGGGGTGCGGCCAAAGAAAGCCTTAACCCCGGGTGGAGCAGGCACGCGGGTCGGTCGCCGTCAAGGTCGACACGCGGGGCGTCCACTCAGTAGTCACGTGGTGCGCACGGAGCGGTCGCGGGCCATTCACTCGGTAGTGTGAAGTTGTGGGCAATGCACAAGATTGCGACGACCGGGAGCCCACCTCCGTCCGCGCCGCCGAGTTCGCTCGGCTCGACGGCGCCCTGGGCGCGCTGACGGAGGGGCGGGGCGGCGTCATCGAGCTGGCGGGCGATCCGGGTAGCGGGAAGACCCGGCTGCTCGGGAATCTGGCCGCCCGGGCCCGCGCGCGGGGGCTGCGGGTCTTCCAGGGGCGCAGCGGCGAGTTCGACCGCGGCGTCGACTTCCACTCGCTCAGCCAGGCGCTCGACCCGGCCGTCGCGGCGGACCTGCACGCGCGGGCGGGCGGGGGACCCAGCCAGGCCAACCCGGCGCTGCGCGCCCTGATGACCACCCTGGCCGCCGAGCGCCCCACCCTCCTGGTGCTGGACGACTTCCACCTCGCCGACGGCCGCTCCGTGCGGTTCGTGGAGTACCTGACCCGCTACCCGGTTCCCGCGCCGCTGCTGCTCGTCGTCGCCCAGCGTCCCCGCCAGGCGTGCGCGGCGCTGCGGCGCGCGCTCAGCCAGGGGGTCGACGCTGGCACGGCCGAGCGGATCACCCTGGGGCCGCTCAGCGTCGAGCAGGCCGCCCGCCTGCTTGGCGCGGCGCCGGAGGACCGCTGGGTGCGCGACGCCCACCGCGACAGCGACGGCAACCCGCTCTACCTGCTCGCGTCGTCCTGTCCGGACGAGTCCGACCGGCTCACGGCGCTGCTCGCGGGCGAGCTGACCGGGCTCGCCGCGCCGGAGGACGCGGTGCTGGCCGCGGGCGCGGTGCTCGGCGACCGGTTCCCGATGGCCGCGGTCGGCGAGATCACCGGGTTGGGCCAGTCCGCCCTGTGCGCGGCCACCAGCGCGCTGCTGCGCCGCGACCTGGTCCGGGAGACCGCCGAGGCGGGGATTCTGGCTTTCCGGCACCGGGTCCTGCGCGAGGTCGTGTACCGCCGCGCCGACCCGTGCCTGCGGCGCGGCGCCCACCGCAAGGCCCTGGCCGCCCTCACCGCGCGGCGCGCGCCCGCCCGCGACCGCGCCGTCCACTTGGAACAGACGGCCACCGCCGAAGACGTCCCGGTGCTGGTCGAGGCCGCGCGACAGGCCGCCGTGAGCGCCCCGGCCGACGCCGCCCGCTGGCTCCGGCTGGCCGCGACACTGGCCCCGCCGGGGGCCGCGCCCGCCCGCGCCCTGCTGGCCCAGGTGCTCGTCGCCGAGGGCGAACTCGCTGAGGCCCGCGACGTGCTCGCCGAGGCCGCCGCCGCCAACGGACCAGACCGGGCCGAACTCGTCGCGGAGCGGTCGCTGGTCGAGTGCTTCCTCGGCCACTACACCGAGGCGAACACCCTGCTCTCGACCGAACTGGCCGCCACGACCGCCCCCGAGAACGTGGTGCGCCTAGTCGTGCGGTGCGCGATCGTCGGCCTCTTCGACGGCGATCTGCCCGACCCCGCGCAGATCGAGCGGATCGCCCACGTCGACCCCGCCGCCGCCGACCGGGTGACCGCGGTCGGCGCCCTGGCCCTGCGCGGGCTGTGCGCGGCGCACACCGGGGCGGTGAGCAGCGCCCACGACCTGATCACCGCCTGCGCCGCGCTCGTGGACACCCTGTCCGACGCCGACCTCGCCGCCCACCCCGACTACCTGACCGTCCTCGGCTGGGCGGAGACCATCATCGCCCGCCTGGACGACGCCCAACGCCACCTCGAACGCCAGCTTTCGCTGCTGCGCCAAGGCCCGACCGCCTGCCTGCTGCCGATCGTGCTGATGGGGCTGAGCTGGGCGCAGCACTGCGCCGCCCGACTCGAAGACACCCAGCGCACCGCCGCGGAGGCACGCGAGGTCGCCCGCTGCCTTGGCGCCACGCACGTCGCCGACATGGCCGAGATGCTGGAATCGGCCTACCAGGCGTGGACCAGCCGCGGCGACGGCCAAGGCGCGGTCCGGGCCGAGCCTGCCCGGTTGCCCAGGAACTGGTGGTTCAGCACCAACGGGCTGCTGCTCTTGGCCTCGACATTGAGCCTGGAAGGCGAGCCGGACCGGAGCGCCGCGGTGATCCTGACCGCGGGCGGCGGGCCCGACCTGCCGTTCGTGTCACCGATGATTCGACCGTGGTGCTACGAGCAGTTGGCGGGCATGGCCGCCGACCGCAAGGACCCCGGGGCGGCGGAGTGGGCTCGACTGGCCGCGGTCGCGGCCGAGGCGGTGGGGCAGCCCAACCATCGGGCGTTCGCGCTGCTGGCCCGTGCGCACGCGCTGCGGCTGGACGGGGCGAACGGGGCGGCGGCTTCGCTGTACCGGGAGGCCGCCGGGCTGTTCGCGCGGATCACGATGCCGGGCGCGCAGATCCGGGCGTTGAACCACGCCGCGGAGTGCTCCAGCGCGGCTGGACGGCCAGCGGAGGCCGGGGCGGATCTGCTGCTGGCGCGGGAGTTGGCGCGGCGGGTGGGGGCGACGGTGGTGTACGAGGACGCCGACCGGTCTCGGCATCAACTGGGGGATCGGCGCGGGGTGGATCTTTCGCCGTTGACCAAGCGGGAGAACGAGATCGCCCGGATCGCCGCCATGGGAAAGCGGACTCGGGAGATCGCGGCCGAGTTGCGGGTCAGCCCTCGGACGGTGGATCTGCACCTGACTCGGATTTATCGGAAGCTCGGGGTGAGTTCTCGGGCTGAGTTGGTGCGGTTGATGTCGTCGTTGGGGTGATTTTGGTGGCTCCGCTGCCGTCGGGGTGCTGTGTCGTCGCGGGGGACGGTGTTCGGCTTGATCTGGGGACCCCTGAGAAGGCGCCGTGGGTAATGCGGGTGGGGGAAGGAATCCACCCACGCACTAGGCCAGTTTAGCGCCTTCTCACCCCAGATAAAGCCGAACACCTGCTCGTCGGGAGGTTCTCGGCGGTCGTGGTGTTCGGTGGTGGTGCTGGTGTCTGTTTGCGAGCTGTTTGGGGCAGAAGACCCGCCGTTGTCAAACCGCCAGCCGTTGTCGGATGGTCAGGCGTTGTCCGATGGTCAGGCGTTGTCAGACGGTGAGGTGTTGTCAGACCACCAGCGTTGTCAGACGGCCAGGCGTTCGTCTTCGCCTAGGAGGATGGCGTGGTGTAGTTCGCGCATGGCGCGGCAGGGTTCTAAGCCCAGTTCGGTGGTGATGGTCTCTCTTGCGGCGTGGTAGACGGCCAGGGCGTCGGCGCGGCGGTCGCTGCGGTAGAGGGCCAGCATCAGTTGGCGGTGGAATGCCTCGTGTAGGGGGTGTTCCGCCACTAGGTCGTGGAGGAAGCCGATCAGTTCTCGGTGTCTGCCGAGGATGAAATCGCACTCCACGGACATCTCCGTGCATTCCAGGCGCAACTCTTCTATCCAGGCCACGAAACGGGGGATGATCTCGCCGTCGCGCAGGTCGTCCAGGACTGGGCCGCGCCAGAGGTCCAGGGCCTGGGTGAAGGCGGTGGCGGCTTCCTCGTATCGGCGGGCGCGCATGTTGGCTCGTCCTTTGTGGACAAGGCGGCGGAAGACCAGGAGGTCGAGTTCGTCGCTGCCCACCTGAATCAGGTAGCCGGGGGACCTGGTCACCAGGCGGTCTTCGCCGGGGAGGGCTTCGGCCAGGAACTTGCGCAGCTGCGAGACGTAGACATGCAGTCCTGCCGTGGCGCGGCGGGGTGGGTGTTCGCCCCAGAGTTCTTGGAGGAGTTGGTCGGTTGAGACCACCTGGTTGGCTCGGATGAGCAGGGTTGCCAGCAGTGTCTTCACTTTGTGGGCGCCGGGAAAGGCGACGGTTCCGTCGTTCACGACCCGTAAGGCGCCCAGAATCTGATAAGTCAACTACGACCCCCATGACAATGGTTTTCGGTTCCGGTCGCGACATCGGGACCGAATGACTGGGGTCGAGTCTCGCGCGGGGCGGGTAGGGCCCACATCGGAGAAACTACATACGTCCACCATGCGGGACAGCGTGGGCTTAGACCGGCTTCAGGTCCGATGTCCACGATGGCCGCATGGACACCGCGGTGGACGAACTTCGCGCCCTGCAGCGGGCGGGGACGCTGGCCGAGCACTTTCCGAGGGTGCGCGGACTGCTCGCCGGGCTTGACCAGGAGGGGGTGCGGCGGGCGGGGCAGCTGCTGTCGCGGGTCGACCCGGACGAGGTGGCGCTGGCGCATCCGGGCACGCCGAGCGTGCGGGTGGCGGTCACCGGCAGCGCGACGGTGACCGGGATCGTGGCGCCGTTGACCGGTGAGCTGGCGCGGCACGGGTTCCTGCCGCTGATCGGCGTCGGCGACTTCGGCGGGTACGTGACCGACCTGGCCGACCCGGACCCGGCCGCCGACCTGACCCTGGTCCTGCTGGACGCCGCCGCCGTGTTCGACAAGGTCGCCACGCCCTGGCGGGCCGAGGACGTGGGGCGGGCGCTGGCGGAGCAGACCGCGCTGATCGAGAAGCTGGTGTCCCGCTTCGCCGAGACCGCGCGCGGCACGCTGGTGCTCACCACGATCCCCCTCCCCCGCGCCTACGCGGCGCGGCTGGTCGATCACCGCTCCCGCGCCCGGCTGGGCGCGCTGTGGCGGGAGGCCAACGCCCGGCTGCTGCGCCTGTCCGACGACCACCCCTCGGTCGTCGTGCTCGACAGCGACACGCTGGCCGCGGACGGGATCGCGGTGCGCGACCCCCGGCTCAGCGTCTACGCCAAGGCGCACCTGTCGCCCGAGCTGCTGCACGCCTACGCCCGCGAGGTCGGGCACCTGGCGCGCGCGGTGACCGGGCGGACGAAGAAGGTGCTGGCGGTGGATCTCGACAACACCGTGTGGGGCGGGGTCCTCGGCGACGACGGGGTGGACGGCATCGAGGTCGCCGACAGCTACCGGGGCGAGGCGTTCCGCGCGTTCCAGACCACGCTGCGCCAACTCGCCGCGCAGGGCGTGCTGCTGGCGGCGGTGAGCAAGAACGACCTGGACCCGGTGCGGGAGGCGCTGCGCGCGCATCCGCGGATCACCGTGCGCGAGCAGGACTTCGTGCGGATCGTGGCGAACTGGCGGCCCAAGCACGACAACCTCGCCGATCTCGCCGCCGCGCTGAACCTGGGCGTGGACAGCGTGGTGTTCGTGGACGACAGCCCGTACGAGCGCGGCCTGGTCGAGCGGGAGCTGCCCGAGGTGACCGTGGTCGCGGTGGACGACGAGCCCGCGCTGCACGTCGACCGCCTCCTGCGCGAGGGCTGGTTCGACACCGTGGAGCTGACCGAGGAGGACGCGGCGCGGCCCGCGCGCTACCAGGAAGAGTTCGGGCGGCAGGATTTCCTGCGGTCGTTCGACTCCATTCAGGACTATCTGCGGGAGTTGGACGTTCGGGTGCGGGTGGCCAGGGCTGGCCAGGACGAACTGGCCCGCGTCTCGCAGATCACCTTGCGCACCAACCAGTTCAACCTCACCACCCAGCGATTGGGGCTCGCCGACGTGCTCGCGCTCAGCCGCGACCCGGACGCCTACGTCCTCGCCGTCAGCTCCGGCGACCGCTTCGGCGACAACGGCCTGGTCGGCGTCGTGCTGGCCCGGCGCGAGGACGACCTGCTGCGGCTGGACAACGTGCTGCTGAGCTGCCGGGTGTTCGCCCGCGGCGTCGAGCAGGCCGCGCTGTCCGCGCTGCTCGCGCACGCCCGCGACACCGGCGTGACCGCCGTCGTCGGCGACTACCGCCGGACCGCGAAGAACGCCAAGGTCCGCGACTTCTATCCCAGCCTCGGTTTCGCGACCGTCACCGACGACGGCGCGACCGCCACCTTCCGGCACGACCTGACCGACATCGCCCCGCCGCCCGAGCACGTGACGCTCACCGCGGACCTGGAATGGAGCACCGTGTGAAGACCATCGACGACTTCGTCACCCTCGTCGGCGACGAACTGGGCCTCGCTGTCACCCGGGAGGACGTCTCCCGCCACCTCGACCAGGTCGCCGGGTGGGACTCGGTGCTGCTGCTGGCCCTGCTGACCGCCCTGGAGCGCGAGACCGGGAAGCCGATCTCCCTGGCCGAGGTGCTGGAAGCCCCCAGCCTGGAACGCATCTACGCCATCGCCGTCGGCCGCTGACCGCGGTTCCACCGACGTTCGACCAGCCTGAAGGAGCCTGCCCCCATGACCCGTGCCGCCAGCCAGCCCGTCGACCTCGGCGCCCGCCGCCTGCGTGACCTGTTCGGCCGGTACCCGACCGGCGTCGTCGCGGTGACCGGCTTCGAGGCCGGGACCGGCGCCCCGGTCGGCCTCGCGGTGAACTCGTTCACCTCCGTCTCGCTGGCCCCACCCCTGGTCGCCTTCTGCGTCGCGCACACCAGCACCACCTGGCCACGCCTGCGCACCGCGGCCCGCATCGGCATCAACATTCTCGGCGAAAACCAGCGGCAGGTGTCCGCCCGCTTGGCGGCCCGCGGCCAGGACAAGTTCGCCGACATCGCCTGGACCCGCTCCGACGGCGGCGCCCTGGTCATCGCGGGCGTCCCCGCCTGGCTGGAGGCCACCGTGGTCGCCGAGCACCCAGCGGGCGACCACACTATCGTCGTCGCCGCCGTCGACCACATCGACCACGCCCACGACGGCGGCCCACTGGTCTTCCTGCGCGGCGCCTATGGGCGCTTCCACCCGGTGGTCTGACCCGTGCACGTCCGCCGACTGGCCGCGTTCGCCCTGCGCTGCGCCATGACACTCGGGCGGGCGCTGTGCCCGTGCCCGGACCTCGCGCCCCGGACACCTGTCCCGGGTCATCCGGAGTCGCTGGCAGGCACTCCCCTGACCCGCACGGAACGCGCGATCTGGGCTCGGTTGGGCTATCTCGACTGATCGCGGCGACGGCCGACCGGGCTAGTCATCATCGTCCTCGTCTTCCCCGGGGTCGACGCGCTGGGCCACCTCGTCGGAGTCGGCGCCCGCGGTCTCGACAAACGACTCCCGGGACACGGTGACGCTGATTTCCTTGCCGGTATCCAAATCCTTCGCGCTGACGTGGACGATGCCGTTGGCATCGATGTCGAAGGTGACCTCGATCTGCGGCACGCCCCGGGGCGCGGGCGACAGGCCGACCAGATCGAACGTGCCCAGCTTCTTGTTCTTGGCGGCGCGCTCGTGCTCGCCCTGGTACACCTGGATGCCCACGGCGGTCTGGTTGTCGTCGGCGGTGGAGAAGATCTCCGAGCGCTTGACAGGAATCGTGGTGTTGCGCTCGATGAGCTTGGTGAACACCCCGCCCTTGGTCTCGATGCCCAGCGACAGCGGGGTCACATCGAGCAGCAGGAAGTCCTTGACCTCGCCGCGCATTACCCCGGCCTGCAACGCGGCCCCAGCGGCGATCGCCGCGCGCGGGTCGACAACGGCGGCCGGGTCCCGGCCGCCGGTCAGCCCGCGAACCAGGTCGACCACCGCGGGCATCACCGACGCGCCGCCCGCCAGGACCACGTCGTGCACGTCCTCGGGGCCCCACTTGACGTACCGCAGCGCGGACTCGATCGGGACGCGGCAGCGCGCCAGCAGGTCGGCGGTGATCCGTTCGAACTCCGCCCGCGCCAGCACGACGTCCAAGTGCACCGGCCGCTCTCCGGTGAGCAGGTACGGCAGGTGCACCCGCGCGCTCGGCACGCTCGATAAGTCGATCTTGGCCTGTTCGGCGGCCGCGCGCAGCCGCTGGGTCGCGGTCGGGTCGCCGACCAGGTCCGCCCTCCGATCCGCGTCGACCCGCTCCACCAGCCAGTCGTAGACACGCTGGTCCCAGTCCACGCCGCCGAGCCGGTCGTCCCCGGCGGTGGCGCGCACCTCGACGATGCCTTCGTCGATGACGAGCAGCGAGACGTCCAGTGTGCCGCCGCCGAGGTCGAAAACCACGATCTGGTGGCCGTCGAGCCGGTCGGGCACCTTGACCAGGGCGTAGGCGTAGGCGAGGGCAGCGGCGCTGGGCTCGTTGAGCATCCGGACCGCCTTGATCCCGGCCAGCCCGGCGGCCTGCTTGAGCGCTTCCCGCTCGATGACGCCGAAGTGGGACGGCACCGTGATCACCGCGGCGTCGACCGGCTGGTCGAGGAAGGTCTCCGCGTCCAGCCGCAGCCGTTCGAGCACGAAGGCCGCGACGTTCTCCGCGGCATAGGACTCGCCGTCGATCCGGACCGTGAAGTCGGTGCCGATCTGCCGCTTGACCTGCGACACCGTCCGGGTGGGCTGCGAGACCGCTTGGCGGCGGGCGATCTCGCCGACGTGCACTTTCCCGCGTCCGGCGAACCCGACCACGCTCGGAGTGAGGATGTCGCCGAAGACGTTGGGGACGACCGTCGGCACGCCGTCGAACAGCACCGCGACAGTCGAGTTCGTGGTGCCGAAGTCGATGCCGACGACCCGGCTGCCCGCCGACTCGCCGAAGTCGGCCGCCGCGCCGACCGGCCCTGTCCCGATTGGCACCGGCCTGCGGACCTTGCGCTGCCACACCTCAATCGCGCGGCCGGACACCATCGGCTCGGGGTCGCGGGTCAGCGGGATCAGTGTCTCCCGCGCCGCCTCGCGGATGCCCGCGTTCGGGTCGTCCAGCAGCCGCTCCAACGCGAGCGTGGCGCCGAAGCGCTGCCAGTCGGCGCCGTCGACCACCGCGTGGTGCAGGCCCTCGGGGAGCCGCTGCGCGGTGTCGGCCCCAAGGTAGAGCGACTGGATGTTGCGGGCGAGGTAGAGCGAGCCGCTGAGCCGGTCGACGGACAGCTCCGGGGTCTGGCTCGGCACGATCTTGGGCACCCGCGCGCGCACGTACTGGTAGAGGTCGTCCACGCTGATGAACCCGTCGGAGTCGCCGTCGGCCTCCCCCGTACGCAGCCCGTGGACCAGGGTCGAGGTGAACACCGACGGCTCGCCCGGCTGCTTGCTCAACAGCGTCGACTCGTAGGCGAACTGCAGGGCGGAGCAGGCGGTGATCACGACTTTGCCCTGGCCCTGGAACTGCTCTTCCAGCTCGATCTTGGCGGCGGTGTCCGCGCGCGGCTTGAAGCCCTTGACGAAGCTGCCGCTGTAGCAGCAGTCGAGGATCAGCACGACCCGCCTGCTGCGGGACTGCTCGATGCGGTCGTTGATGAACTGCGCCGAGATCCCGGTGGCGGCCAGGTAGTCGTGCTCGGTGTCCCGGGCGACGAAGTGCAGCTCCCGGCTGCGGTCGTCGCGTTTGCCGTGGCAGGACAGGTGCAGCAGGAGCAAGTCGTCCCGTTTGGCCGCGCGGAAAAACGTCTCGATCTGCCTACGCACTTCCCGGGCGGGCTGCTCGGCGACGACCCGGACGTCGAATGAGCCGATCGCGCGCGACCCGAGGACGTCGGCGAGTTCCCGGGCGTCGCCGCCCGCGCCCGGCAGGCTCACGAACCGCGGATCGTCGTAGTCCTGGTTGGCCACGACGAGAGCCGACTTGCGCATGGGTCAGCCGCCGTGGCGGGTGACACTCAGGAAGTGCTCGACCAGCCGCTCCTGCTGGTCCGGGGTGGCGGCGTCGAGGGCGATGCTCGCTCCGCCGACGGTCACCTCGACCCGGGCGACCCGGGTGCGGCCGAGCCAGTCGCGCACCCGGTCGGCGATCGCCTTCGCCAGGCCCGAGTCGACGGCGGCCTGGACGGCCACCATCGCGGTCTCCACCAGTTCCGTGCCCCGGGAGTGGCCGGACGGGACCTCGGCCGGTCCGCGCACGAGGTCGACGTCGAGGGCCAGCAGCTCGTCACGCAGATCGGCGATCGCATCGTCCAGCTCGGCGGCGTCCATCGACTCGTCGACGACGCGGAACTCGATGTTGGCCATGGCAGCCCTCCGGAACTCCGCCCAAGAAGATCACGACAGCCCGGAGTATAGGTTCCGCGCGGTCGTTGGCTAGGCCGTCACGGGTTCGGTGGCGGTGGGGAGGCGGGGGGCGGCTGCGAGCAGTTCGCGGGTGTAGGGGTGGGTTGGGTTCTCGAAGACGGCGGGGGTGGGGCCTTCCTCGACCACCTGGCCGTCTTTCATGATCAGGAGTCGGTCGCTGATCTGGTGGACTACGCCTAGGTCGTGGGTGATGAACAGCAGGGCCACGCCGGTGCGGGCCTGGACGTCGGCCAGGAGGGTTAGGACCTGGGCTTGGACCGAGACGTCGAGGGCGGAGACTGGTTCGTCGCAGATCAGGATGGAGGGGGTGGTGGCTAGGGCGCGGGCGATGGCGACCCGTTGGCGTTGGCCGCCGGAGAGCTGGTGGGGGCGGCGGGTGGCGTGGGTCGGGTCTAGGCCGACCAGGGCCAGGAGTTCGTGGACGCGGTCGCGGCGGGCGGGGCCGCGCAGGGTGGGCAGGGCCTCGCCGATGATCTTGGTGACGGTGTGTCGGGGGTCGAACGCGGCGTGTGGGTTCTGGTTGATGAGTTGGAGGTCGCGCCTGCGGCGGCGGCGGGCGCGCTCGGGCACTCCGGACCAGGGCTCGCCGCGGAGCCGGACCGTTCCCTCGTCCGGCTCGGCCAAGCCCATGATCATTCGGGCCAGGGTGCTCTTGCCTGAGCCGGACTGGCCCACGACGCCGACTGTCTCACCTGGACGGACCGTGAGGGACACGGCGTCCACCGCGCGGTGGGAGCCGAAGGACTTGCCGACGGCGTCGACCTCGATCACCGGCGCGGCGTCCGGCACCGGCGGCCGGTCCGGGCGGGCGGGGCTCGCCGCGGCGATCAGCATCCGGGTGTAGGCGTGCCGCGGGTCGCGGAGCACGTGGCCGGTGGGGCCGGTCTCGACGATCTCGCCGTCGCGCATGACGGCCACCCGGTCGGCCAAGGCGGCGACCACGGCCAGGTCGTGGCTGATCAGCAGCAGACCGCGGCCAGCCGCCTTGATCTCGGCGAGCAGACCCAGGATCTGCCGCTGCACCACCACGTCCAGCGCGGTCGTCGGCTCGTCGGCGACCAGCAGCGCGGGCCGCGCGGCCAGTGCCGCCGCGATCAGGGCGCGCTGGCGCAGGCCGCCGGAAAGCTGGTGCGGGTA
Organism: Actinokineospora sp. NPDC051303; assembly: GCF_055586285.1. Classification (NCBI taxonomy): domain Bacteria; kingdom Bacillati; phylum Actinomycetota; class Actinomycetes; order Pseudonocardiales; family Pseudonocardiaceae; genus Actinokineospora; species Actinokineospora sp. NPDC051303. The sequence continues at coordinate 303,641 of NZ_JBVJIN010000001.1, read as the reverse complement.
CTGCCGGGCGCGCACCGCCGGGTCGGGCACCCCGACCTCGGCCAGCACCTCGACCACCCGCGCGGGCCACCGCGCCCGGTCCCCCGGCCGGTGCAACCGCAGCGACTCGACCACCTCGTCCCCCACGCGCCGCAACGGGTCCAGCGACACCAGGGCGTCCTGCGAGACCATCCCGACCTCGGCGCCGCGCACCCGCTGCCAGTCCCGTTCACCGAACGCCAGGGCGTCCCGCCCGCCGACCCGCAGCACCCGGGCGCTCACCGTCGCCTTGGTGAGCCCCAGCAACGCCCGCGCGGTGAGGCTCTTGCCCGACCCCGATTCACCGACCAGGGCCAGGCACTCCCCCGCCTGGACCGTAAAGGACACCTCGCGCACCACGGCCTGGTCGCCGAACGCGACGCGCAGACCCTCGACCTCGACCAGGCTCACCGGATGCTCCTCGACTGCACGGCGCGGCCCAGGACGGTCACCGCGAGAACGACCACGACCAGCGCGACGCCGGGGAACACCGCGATCCACCAAGCGGTGGCGAGATAGCTCTGCCCTTCGGCGAGCATCGCGCCCCATTCCGGGGTCGGCGGCAGCGGTCCCAAACCAAGCAGGCTCAGTCCGGCCGCGGCCACGACCGCGCTGCCGGTGCCCAGGGAAGCCAGGACCACGACCGGGCCGCCGATGTTGGGCAGCACGTGCCGCAGCGCGGCGCGCACCGGGGGGACGCCCAAAACGCGGGCCGCCTCGACGTATTCGGCGCGGGCGACCGCCAGCGCCTGGCCGCGCACGAGTCTGCCGTAGTAAGGGGCGGCGGCGACCCCGATCGCGACCGCCACGTTGGCCGCGCCCGGTCCGATCAGCGCGATGATCAGCAGGGCGAGCAGGACTTCGGGGAACGCGAGCCACACGTCGGTCAGCCGCATGACGATGGTGTCGGCCCACCGCCCGCCCACCGCGGCGCACAGGCCCAGCACCGCGCCGAGCGCCACCCCGATCAGGGTCGCGACCAGCCCGATGACCACCGACACGCGGGCGCCGTGCACCAGCCGCGAGTACACGTCGCGCCCGAGCTGGTCGGTGCCCAGGAGGTGGTCGCCGCCGGGCGGGGCGAACGCGTTCAGCACGTCGTTGGTCTCCGGGGAATGCGTGGCGAACCACGACGGGAACGCCAGCGCCGCCGCGATCACCCCGACCGCCAGCGCGGCCGAAACCAGCGAGACCCGGGAGAGGCGGCCAGTCCGCCGCCGTGCCATCAGCAGGCTCATCCGGCCACCTCGCCGGTTCGGTGGCCACCCACGCACAACGGCTTCCGCCCACCACGCGAAACCCGCCGGTCGACACGCTCTGCCGGGCCGATCATGTCGTCTCCTCGCGCAGTCGGGCGTCGATGACCGGGTAGAGGGCGTCGGCCGCGGTGTTGGCGATGACGAACACCACCGCCGCCAGGATCACCACGGCGGAGACCACCGGCGTGTCCCGGTGCTTCACCGCCTCGACCAGCACCCGGCCCAGACCCGGCCGGGAGAACACCTGCTCGACCAGGACCGCGCCCCCGACCAGGGCGCCGATCGCCCACGCCGAGAGCGTGACCACCGGCAGCAGCGCGTGCCGCAGGGTGTGCCGCAGCAGCAGCCCGCGCTCGCTGAGGCCACGTGCCCGCGCGCTCAGGGCGAACGGCTTCGACTCGGCCAGTTCCAGCTCCTGGCGCATCACCTGGGCCAGGACGCCCGCGATCGGCAGCGCCAGCGCCAGGGTCGGCAGGACCAGGCTGCCCACGCCATCCGCGCCGAAGGCGGGGAACCAGCGCAGCGAGAACGAGAACACCGACAGCAGCACGATTCCCAGCCAGAACGGCGGCACGGACACCGCCAGCAGCTCGGCCAGCGACGCGCCCCGGCGCACCGCCTTCCCCCGGCCCGCGGTCACGACCGCGAGCAGCACCGCGAGGAGCACGCCGAGGACGGCGGCGCTCGCCGCGAGGGTCACGGTCGGCAGCACCTGGTCGCCGAGCAGCGCGCCGACCGGCTGGGCGCGCTGGTAGGACCAGCCGAGGTCCCCGGTGAGCAGGGACCCCAGCCGGTCGAGGTATTGCACGGCCAGCGGCCGGTCCAGCCCGTACTGGGCGGCGACCTGCGCGCGCAGTCCGGGCTGGCCAGCCGCGTCCGGGCCGATGATCGCGTCCACCTGGTCGCCGGTCGCCGCGACCGCGAGGAAGGTCACGGTGACCGCGCCCCACAGGACCGCCAGGCCGGACAGGGCGCGGGTCAGGAGGAAGCGGGCCACGCTCAGCTCACCCAGACCCGTTCGAGCCGGGGCAGGTTCTGGGTGTCCAGCTCGAAGCCGCGCACCCGGGGCTGCGCGCCGAAGCTGCGCTTGGCCACGAAGGTCGGCAGGATCAACCCCTCGGCGAGCACCTTGCGCTGCACTTTGGCGTAAAGGGCGTTCTGGCCCGCGATGTCGCGGGTGCGCAGCGCCTCGTCGAGCCAGCCGTCGATCTCGGGGTCGCTGACCCGGGAGACGTTGGACCCGCCTGCCGAGGGCAGGCTCTTGGAGTGGAAGGCCGTGCGCAGCAGCGAGCCGTCCGGGGCGCTGAAGGAGAACGCGCCCAGGTGGTAGTCGCCGCCGCCGAAGGCTTTCACGATCGAGGGCGTGTCCAGCGGCCGCAGGACCAGCTCGACGCCGATCTGCTTGAGCGAGTCCTTGAGCGCGGTGTGGTAGGTCAGCTGTTCCTTGGTGGTGAACTCGGCCGCGTAGGCCAGCTCCAGCGCCAGCCGCTTCCCTTCCCTGGTGCGGTATCCCTCGCCGTCGGTCGCGGCGTATCCGGCGGAGTCGAGCAAGCGCTTGGCCTTCGCCTGGTCGTAGCCCCAGGTTCCCTCGACTTCCTTGGCGTAGCCGGGAGTCGACGCGGTCAGCACCGACCAGGCGCGGCTGTACTCGCCCTGGAACAGGCCCTTGGTGATCGACTCGGTGTCCACAGCGGACTGAATGGCGAGCCGGACGTCGCGGTTGTCGAAGGGCGCCTTGGTCACGTTGAGGTTGTAGGTGAACGGCGCGCCCACGTTGTCGCGGTCGCGCAGGGAGACTCGGCCCTGGCCGCGCAGCTCGGCGAGCCGGGTCGCGGGGACCTGGTCGGCGACGTCGAGCTGCCCGGAGGACAGCGCGCCGACGCGGGCGGCGTCGTCGGCGAGAAACCGCACGCTGTAGGAGTCCAAATAGGACTCGCCTTGGTTCGGGGCGGACGGCGGCGCCCAGCGGTAGCCGGGCCGCCGGGTGAACACCGCCTCCTGCCCGGCTTTGAGCGCGGAGAACACGAACGGACCGGTGCTCACCACGGCCTGCCCGCCTGCGGCGATGGCGTCGCGGTTGCCCGCGAGCGCCTTGGGCGAGTGGAATCCGAGATAGGGCGAGGACGCCGCGCCCAGGAACGGGGAGAACGGCGCGGAGAAGTGCACCACGGCGGTGAACGGGCCAGCGACCTCGGTCTTGGCGTACGGGCCAATGATGGTCTTGGCGTTGCGCGACTTGGTGGCCGGGTCGACGATGTGGTCGAAGTTGACCTTGACGGCCTCGGCGTCGAACCGCGTGCCGTCGCTGAAGGTCACGTCCTCGCGCAAGGTGAAGGTGTAGCGCAGGCCGTCCTCGGAGACCTCCCAGGACTTGGCCAGCCACGGCTCGAACGAGCCGTCCGCCTTCTGGTGGACCAGCGAGTCGTAGACCGGCCGCAGGGCGAGCGCGGACAGGCTCGACACCGACACGTGCAGGTCCCAGCTGTCGGGTTCGCCGGTGGTGCCGAAGGTGATCGCGCCGCCGCGCCGAGGGGTGTCCCCGGCCGCCGGGTCAGCCGCCCCGCCCGCGCAGCCCGCCAGGCCGAGGGCGGCGACGCCGGAGAGGGCGACCGCCGTGCCGAGGAATCGTCTGCGGGAAAGCCGGGAGTGCATCGTGGTGCTCCGTCCTGCTGGGCCCGTCGTCGGGCCCGTTGTGCTGTGGTGCCTGAAAAGAAGAAGAGAAGAGGGTTCCCGGTTAGCTCACCGGGACCGGTCGCGGCGCGACCGCGTCGGCGAGGCGGCGCAGGGATTGCCTGCGCTCGGCCGGGTCGTGGATGTTGGCCACGGCCATCACCTCGTCCGCGCCGGTGGCGGCGACGAGGTCGGCGAGCCGGGCCGCGACGGTGTCGGTGTCGCCGACGACGTCGGACCGCGGGTCGAGGGTGTCGCGCACGGCGATCTGCGCGGGCGTCAGCGTTCGGGCGAGCGCGCGCTCCATCGGCTCCAGCGCGGCGGGGGTCCCGGTGAGGTAGTCCAGCACGGCCAGCCGTTCGGACGCGGCCAGCGCGTGCGCGTGCTCGGCGTCCTCGCCGACCCAGACCCGCGAGGCGACGATCGCGTGTGGACGGTCGCCGGGCGCGGCGGGGGTGAACAGCTCGCGGTAGCGGCGCAGCGCCACCACCGCGGACTCAGGCGCCTGGTACACGGTGAAGAACGCGTAGCCCAGGCCCGCGCGGGCCGCCGCTTCGGCGCTGCCGACGCTGGAGCCGAGCACGAACACGTTGGGCAGCAGCACATCCGATGGCGACGCGGTCAGCGGCGCGTAGGGGTCGCCCGGGTCGATGGCGCGCAGCCCGCCGACGCCGAGGAGCTGCGCGAGGTGGTGGCCGAAGTCGCGGAGCCCGTGCGGGGTGCGCAGCAGCGCGTCCTTGGTCGGCTCGTCGCCGGTGCCGGTCGAGCGGCCGACGCCGAGGTCGATCCGCCCGGGGTGCAGCGCCTCCAGGGTGCGGAACTGCTCGGCGACGTGCAGCGGCGCGTGGTTGGGCAGCATGACCCCGCCGGAGCCGACCCGGATCCGGCTGGTGCGGTCGGCGATGTGCCCGATGAGGATTTCCGGCGCGGCGATGCCCATGTTGCGCACGCCGTGGTGCTCGGCGAGCCAGTACCGGGTGTAGCCGATCTCGTCGGCGAGCCGGGCGAGCTCGACGGTGTGCCGCAGCGTCTGCGACGGCGGCGTCTCCACCGAGACCGGACCTTGGTCTACAAAGGACAGCGCGACCATCTCACACCCCTGCCGTGTCGAAGTCCGGCCGCGTCGTCGCGGTCGCGGGAAGGGGCAGGCCGTGGTGCTCGCGCAGGGTCCGGCCCCGGTACTCGGTGCGGAACAGGCCGCGGCGCTGGAGGATCGGGACGACGTGGTCGACGAAGGCGGGCAGGCCGTCGAAGGTCACGTCGGGCATGAGGGTGAAGCCGTCGACCGCGCCCGCGCGGTGCCAGGTCTCGATCAGGTCGGCGACCTGCTCCGGCGCGCCCACGGCGAGCACGTGCCCGCTGCCGCCGCCGCGGGCGATGATGTCGCGGACGGTGATGCCGGACTTGGCCAGCAGGATGGTGTGCTTCCCGTGCCCGGGGACCACCGGCAGCGCCTCGCGCAGCGCCTGGGGCACCGGGCGGTCGAGTTCCAGCACGCCCGGCGGCAGGCCTAGGCGGGCGGCCACCCAGCCGACCGACTCCTCGACGTTGGCGAGCTCGTCCAGGTCGCGGCGGCGGCGCAGCGCCTCGGCCTCGGTCCCGCCGATGGTGGTGACCAGGCCGGGCAGGAACAGGAACGAGTCCGCCGACCGGCCGAACCGCACCGCGCGGGCGCGGATGTCGGCGGCGTCGGCCGCGGCGGCGTCCACGTCGACCGCCGCGGTGAACATCGCCTCGGCGGTGCGGGCGGTGAGCGTCCGCACGTCGTCGGACACCCCGGCGTGGTAGATCACCGGGTGCCCCTGGGGCGAGGGCGGCAGGGTGATCGGGCCGCGCACGTCGAAGTGCCTGCCGTGGTGGTCGATCGGGGCGATGGCGGCCATGTCCGCGTACACCCCGGCCGCGGCGTCGAGCACCAGCCCGTCGGGGCCCCAGCTGTCCCAGAGCTTCTTGACCACGGCCACGAACTCTTCCGCGCGGTCGTAGCGCGCGCGGCTGGTCGGCTCGTGCGCGACGAAGTTCGCCGCGACGCGCGGGCCGGAGGTGGTGACCGCGTTCCAGCCCGCGCGGCCGTGGCTGATCAGGTCGAGCGCGCGGAAGCGGCGGGCGACGTTGTAGGGCTCGTTGAAGGTGGTCGACGCGGTGCCCACCAGCCCGATCCGCTCGGTCACCACGGCCATCGCGGTGAGGATGAGGGTCGGCTCAAGGCCGTTGACGATGGGGTAGTCGGTGATGTCGGCGTGCAGGCCGGGCACGTCGGCGAGGAAGATCGCGTCCAGCTTGCCGCGCTCGGCGACCCGGGCGACGTCGAGATAGCCCTCGATCGCGGCGAACGCGACCGGGTCGGCCCCTGGCCACCGCCAGGCGCCGGGATGGTTCCCGGCCGCGACGGGATGCACGTTGAGGTGCAGTTCACGGCGGTCGGGCCGAGGGTGGTCCGGGGGCACGAGCACTCCTGTCCGTCGCATCGCCGCGCTTCGATCGAGGCGCGGGCCGAAGCGTCACAGCGGGTTCTAAAGCCGATCTAGGGGGTGTTCACCCTGTGGACCCGACTTGACATCCGGAGGCTGCCTCAGTTTGATCCGGAATCAACCTGAGGTGGTCTCAGGTTGAGAGTCGTCCGGAGGTTTTTGCGATGAGTACCGAGGTGCGCGACCAGCGCGGCACGTCGCTGTGGGGCCTTGCCCTCGCCGCGATCGTCGGCGCCGAGTTCCTCCTGCAGCTTGACGGCACGATCATGAACGTCGCGCTGCCCTCCCTGCGCGCCGACCTGGGCGTGGACATCGCGGCCGCGTCGTGGGTGATGAACGGGTTCTTCGTCGCCTTCGGCGGCCTGCTGCTGCTGGCGGGCCGCCTCGGCGACGTCCTGGGCCACCGCAAGGTCTTCTTCGCGGGCATCGGCCTGGTCACGCTCGCGTCCCTGGTCGCGGGCCTGGCCCCGAGCTTCGAGGTGCTGATCGTCGGCCGGGTCCTGCAGGGCGCCGGCGCGGCGATCGCCGGGCCGACCGGGCTGGCGCTGCTGGCGATCCTGTTCGAGGGCGAGCGGCAGGCCAAGGCGTTCGGCCTGTACTCCACCGTCACCGGCCTCGGCGCGGCCTCGGGCATGATCCTGGGCGGTCTGCTCACCTCGGCGGGCGACTGGCGCTGGAGCCTGCTGGTCAACGTCCCGATCGGCGTGCTGATCATCGCGGTCGGCCTGCGCGCGGTCGGCACGCGCGACGGCGACACCAGCACCCGGTCGCTGGGGCTGCCGAGTTCGCTGCTGGTCACCGCCGCCCTCACCGCGGGCGTGTTCGGCCTGGTCCGCGCCGCGGAGTTCGGCTGGGGCCAGACCTGGACGCTGGTTCCGCTGCTCGCCGCGGTCGTGCTCATCGGCGCGCTCATCGCCGTGGACGCCCGCGCCACCGAGCCGCTGCTCCCGCTGCGCGTCTTCGCCAACCGCGCCCGCGTCGGCGCGTTCGCCAACCTGCTGCTGCTCGCCGCGGTGCTGACCGGCTTCCTGTTCTACACCTCGCAGTACCTGGCCGTCGCGCTGGGCTACAGCCCGCTGCGGACCGGCCTGGCGATCCTGCCGTTCGGCCTCGCGCTGCTGGTCACCACCCAGTTCCTCACCAAATATGTGGCGACGCTGCGGCTGGAGGTCCGCGCGGTCGTTGGCCTGGCGCTGGTGATCGTCGGGTTCGGCTGGCTGAGCAGGCTGGACGGCGACAGCGCGTACGTCACCGGCGTGCTGCCGCAGATCGTCATCCTCGGCGTCGGCGTCGGCCTGGCGATCATCCCGTTCAACATGATCGTGCTCACCACCACCGACCCGGCCGACACCGGAGTCACCGCGGGCATCCTGCAGACCGCGCTCACCGTCGGCGGCGCGATCGGCCTGGCCGTGCTGCTGCTCCCGTTCACCTCCGGCACGGGCGCGGTCGGCGACACGATCTCGTCGGTGTTCACCTGGAGCACCGGTCTCGCCGTCGCGGGCCTGCTCGTGGCGCTGGCGTTCTGGTTCGGCCCCGGCGCGCGCAAGCCAGTCCCAGCCGCCGCCCAGGCCTGAGCAGCGATCGTTCCCGCAAGCCGCGGGCGAGGTCGGTAACCTCGTCCGCGGCGTCCGACCACCGAAAGGGGCACCGACGTGAGCGGCTCGGCAGCAGCGGTCTACTTCGCCCAGCGGCCCAAGCGGGCCGACGGCCGCCGCAACTACGACGGCATCCTCGACGCCGCCCGGGTGGCGTTCGACGAGCACGGCACCGACACCTCGCTTGAGGACATCGCCCGCACGGCCGGGGTCGCGATCGGCACGCTCTACCGGCATTTCCCGACGCGCGAGACCCTCATCGAGGCGTCCATGCGCGACGGCCTCGACCGGCTACGGGCCAAGGCGCAGGCACTGGCCGCCGCCGAAGACCCGGTGGCCGCGCTGACCGACTGGATCCACGAGGCCGTGGCGCACTGCAGCACCTACCGCGGCCTGGTCGGCTTCCTCGCGGCGAGCACCTACGACGACGGCACGCCGCTGCACCAGTCCTGTGTGGACATGCACGCCGCGGGCGGAAACCTGCTCGGCCGGGCCCAGCGCTCCGGCCACGTCCGCTCGGACGTCACCTCCGACGAGCTGTTCGCGGTGATCACCTCAGCGGCTTGGACCCGGGAGAACTCCCCGCCCGAGCACGACCACAGCGCCCGGCTGATCAAGATGCTGATCGACGGAATCACGGCGGTGAACGGCATGAGCGAGCTTGCGAGCGAATCATTGACACAGTGCGTAGACGCAAGGGACCACCTAACAGGTGAGGTGGCCGGATGAGTCTTCTCGCTGACAAGGTTGTGATCGTCACCGGGGCGAGCCGGGGCATCGGGGCGGTCGCGGCGGCCCTGTTCGCCGACGAGGGCGCGCAGGTCGTGCTCGGGGCGCGCGACGCGGACCGGCTCAAGGGGGTGGCGGGCGGCATCGGCGACGCCGCGCTGGCCGTGCCCGGCGACCTGGCGACCCAGGAGGGTGTCGAGCGGATCGTCGCGGCCACCCTGCGCAGGCACGGCCGCGTCGACGGGGTGTACCTCAACGCCGCGGTGGGCCACGCGGACGCCGGGACGCTGGACGAGGTGACCGAGGGGCAGTGGGACGAGATCCACGACCTGACCCTCAAGAGCGTCTGGCGCACGCTGCGCGCCGTGCTGCCGCGCATGGCCGAGGCCCGCGGCGGGTCGGTCGTGGTCGCGGGCAGCGTGGCCGGGCTGGCCGGGGGCATCGGCGACGCGGCGTACCAGGCCGCGAAGCTCGGCGTCGTCGGCCTGGTACGGGCCGCGGCGGCGGAGTTCTCGCCGAAGGGGGTGCGGGTCAACACGATCGCCCCGGGCGCCATCCTCACCGACAAGGTCGCCGCGGACTTCGCCGCCGCCCCCGCGGTGCGGGCGAGATTCGAGGACCACACGCCGCTGCGCCGCGCGGGCGAGCCGCACGAGGTGGCGGAAGCGGCGGCCTGGCTGCTCAGCGACCGGTCGTCCTACGTCAACGGCGTCGTCCTCCCGGTCGACGGCGGGCTGCTGGCCACCCGGCTGTGACGCGCGCTCAGCCAGGGGGCGGCTCGACCGGAGCCCACAGGCTGGGCAGGTTCACCACGACCGCCTCCTGGCTGCTGCGCGCGATCACCACCACCGCCTCGGTCTCGCCCGGGTTCTCCTCCCGGTGCGGGGTGTAGGGCGGGACGAAGATGTAGTCGCCCGGCTCGGTTTCCAGCCTGACCTCGCGGTCGCCCTCGGCGAAGACGAACACCGGGTTGCCGGATTTCACGAAGATAGCGGTCTCGGTGTCGCCGTGGTGGTGGTCGCCGGAGTTCGTCGCGGGCGCGACGTGCGTCTGCCCCATCCACAGCTTCCGCGACCCGGTGGTCTCCCCCGACACCGCCGCCAGCCGCCGCATCCCCGGGGTCTGCCCGGTGTCCTCGGACAACTCCGCGCCGCGCACGTGCCGCAGCGGGCTGTGCCACTGGTCGCTCACGCCGACCGCCTTCCCTTGTCCGGAACCGAAAGCCTAGGCCCGGCCCGCCGCTTGTCCAGCCGTGTCCGGATAGTGAGCGGCGAGCCGGTATCTCCCGGGAGCCGGGCGGCTCCTTCTCCACATGGGGGTTTCAACCCTCGGAGGTGAGAACAATGCGGTGGCAACGAATGGCCTGTCCGCTGGTGATCGTCGCGGCCCTCGCTGCCGGATGCGGCAGCCGTCCCGTGCCCGGCGAGCCGACCGCTCCGGGCGCTCCCCGGTCCACAGAAGAACGCGGCGGTGAGAGCAGACCGAGCGCCGAACCCACAGCGGCTCCCGACACCGGCGGCGACGCGCCCCAGACGATGCCGCGGCCGACTCGGACCACTACCAAGGGGAATCCGCCGGGCGCGCCGGGCAGTCCGATCAATTTCGACCCAACGCAGGCGCACGACACGCTCAGCAAGCAGCGCGACTACTACCGCCGCCTGCTCGCCGACGAGTGCCGCGACGGGTGCGACGTCACGATCCGCGCGACCTATCACGACCCGACCGACCCGACCGGCAAGGACTGCATGATCAAGGACGCGCACTGGCCCACACCGCCCCGGCGCGGCATGACGATCACCATCGAGGTGTGGAACCCGTGCTCGGAAAACAAAACCGGACCACGGACCACAACCACAACGACCTCCACCACAACGACGACCACCACCACAACGGACTCGGGCGGCGAGTGACCGTGCCGGGCACGCGCGAGCGCCGCCGCCGTCCGGCGCGGGGGCTGTCCGCCAGGCGGGCGCGGGGCGGGTATTCCGCCGATCCGGCCTCAGCGGACGACAGCCGGGGCTCGGGGCAGGCGCGGGCGCTCAAACTGGTCGGCTCGGCCGTCGCCAACGCCACCCTGCTCACCGCCCTGGTGTTCCACTTCGGATTCCTCTACACCCAGGTGTTCTTCGCGCATTTCCGGGTGCACTACACCCTGCTCGGCCAGACCACGGAGGAAATCCTCGCCCGGGGCGCGGACGGCATGTACCTCCCGCTCGCGGTGATCGCGGCGACGACGCTGCTGGCGATGTGCGCGGTCCGGTATCTGCGCGCCCGGCTGCGCACTGGCGCCTGGCTCGCCCTGCTGCGGGTGTGCACCCCGATCGCCGCCGGGGTGGGAGCCGTCCTGGTCTGCGGCGCCGTGGTGGTCGCGATCGACCCGGCGCCGTTTCGGGAGCACGCGGGTCTGCCGGGCGTGGCTTTCTCGGCGGGCGTCCTGCTGCTGGTTTTCGCCTGGCGACAGGTGGTGTCGAAGTCCGGGCTGCCGGACCGGGTGGCGGGCACCGCCGTCGCGGAATGGGTGATCACGTTCGTCCTGGTGAGCATCGGCCTGTTCTGGGCGGTCAGCGACTACTCGGGCGCGGTCGGGGTGCGCCGGGCGTTCGAGGTCGAGGCCCGGGTGCCCGCGATGCCGGACGCGCTGGTGTTCAGCGAGCGCAGTCTCGCTCTCACCAGTGTCCGCGAGGTCGACTGCGGGCGGCCCGATTCCGCCTACCGCTACCGGTACGACGGTCTCAAACTCCTGCTCCAGTCCGGAAACCAGTACGTGCTGCTGCCCGCGACGTGGACGTCGACCAACGGCGCCGCGATAGTGCTCCCGCGCACCGACCAGGTCCGCATCCAGTTCGTCCCGGCGGGCGCGGGACCCGAGGACTGCTAGGCGCTGTCGGGGCGCACGGGGTGGCCGCTCATGATCGAGACCCGGTTGAACGCGTTCATCGTGATGGCCGCCCAGACCACAGTGGACAGTTGCGCTTCGGTGAGGACCGCGCGGGCGGCGGCGTAGTCGTCGACTCGGGCGTCGGGGTCGGGCAGGGTCGTCACCGACTCGGCCAGCCGCAGGGCCGCCCGTTCGACGGGCGAGAACAGCTCGGTGGCGCGCCAGGCCGACAGCACGGCCAGTCTGCGCTGGGTCTCGCCCGCGGCCAGGGCGGCCTGGGTGTGCAGGTCGAGGCAGTAGGCGCAGCCGTTGAGCTGGGAGACGCGCAGGTTGACCAGTTCCATGAGCCGCCGGTCCAGCCCGGCTTCCCGGGCCGCTGTCCGCACGGCCTTGGCCACCTCACGCAGCGCCTGGTAGGCGTGCGGGGCCTGCTTGTCGATGAACACCGCGTCCTGACCAGCCACGTCCGTCATCGCCGCCCCTCGTCCCCGCTCGCCTTGACAAGGAAATGATGACACAACAACAATCGCGGTGGCCGGGCTGGTCCGGCCCGCCGGAAGCAGGAGACGAGGGCGCCACCATGAGCAACACCGAAGCGGCGTCCCCGGCGCTGGTCTGCCGGGCGGGCCCCGACCCGGGCGCGGCGCAGGTGCTGACCGCCCGCGAGGTGCCACTCGGCGGGCCCCGGGCGCTGTCGGTGCGCCGCACGCTGCCGCAGCGCGCGCGGTCGCTGATCGGCGCGTGGTGCTTCGCCGACCACTACGGCCCGGTCGACGTCGCGACCAGCGGACCGATGGCCGTCCCGCCGCACCCGCACACCGGGCTGCAAACCGTGAGCTGGCTGTTCAGCGGCGAGATCGAGCACCGCGACAGCCTCGGCTCGCACGCCGTGATCCGGCCGGGCGAGCTGAACCTGATGACCGGCGGGCACGGCATCTGCCACTCCGAAGTGTCCACACCGGACACCACGGTCCTGCACGGCGTGCAGCTGTGGGTGGCGCTGCCCGACGCGCACCGGGACGCCGCCCGCGACTTCCGGCACCACCGGCCCGCGCCCCGGGACCTCGGCGACGCCACGCTGCGCGTCTTCCTCGGCTCGCTGGCGGGCGAGACGTCGCCGGTCGCCACGTTCACGCCGCTGCTCGGCGCCGAACTCGTGCTCGCGCCGGGCGCGGAACTCGACCTCGCGGTCGACCCCGCCTTCGAGCATGGCGTGCTGCTGGACACCGGGTCGGTGACGGTCGCGGGCGCCGCGCTCGCGCCGGGCGAACTCGGCTACCTGGCCCCCGGAGCGACGACGTTGAGCCTGGCCAACCCCGCCGACCGGCCCGCCCGGTCCCTGCTGCTCGGCGGCCCGCCGTTCGCCGAGGAGATCGTCATGTGGTGGAACTTCGTCGGCCGCGACCATGACGAGATCGTCGCCTTCCGCGCGGCGTGGGAGGCCGAGTCCGACCGGTTCGGCGAGGTCGTCGGCTACCCGGGCCCGCCCCGGCGGCTGCCTGCCCCACCCCTGCCGCACGCCCGGCTCACCCCGCGCGGCGCGGCCGCGACCCGAGTGGAGAACCCATGAGCGAGCTTGCGAGCGAATCATCGACACAGTGCGAGCTTGCGAGCGAACAATCGACACAGCGCGTGGGCGCGCGGGGGCACCGAACTTGTGAGGTGGCCCGGTGAGCGAGCTTGCGAGCGAGCGCTCGACACAGTGCGTAGGCGTGCGGGGCCACCGAACTAGTGAGGTGGCCCGGTGAGCGATGTGACCGTCCGCCGCGACGACGAGGCGCACCGGTACGAGATCCGGGTGGACGGCGCGCTCGCCGGGTTCACCGCGTACCTCGACGACGCGGACGACCGAATCTTCTACCACACCGAAATCGACCCGGCCTTCGGCGGACGCGGCCTCAGCGGGGTCCTCATCGGCGACGCCCTCGCCGACGTGCGGGTGGCGGGGATGCATGTGGTGGCGGTGTGCCCGCTGGTCGCGGCGTACCTCACCAAGCACGGCGAGCACCAGGACATCCGGCGCGCGGTCACCCCCGAGGCACTGGCCAAGGTCAGGGCAGCGCGCGCCTGAACGCCGTCACACCGCGCCGTCGCGGTCGAGCCGCTGGTTCAGGCGCTCGAACACCTCGGTGAGCACCGCGCGCTCGTCTTCGGAAAGCAGGTCGATGAAGTACCGGCGCACCGTCGCCACGTGCTCGGGCGCGGCCGCCTCGATGGCGGCCCGCCCCGCGTCGGTCAGCCGGACCATCGAGCCGCGGGCGTCCTCCGCGCAGTCCTCGCGGGCGACCAGGCCGCGCTTCTCCATCCGCCGCACCTGGTGCGAGAGCCTGCTGCGGTCCCAGTCGACCGACCGGCCCAGCTCACGCATCCGCAGCACGCCGGTTTCCGCCTCCGACAGGGGAACCAGCACCGCGTAGTCGGCGCCGGACAGCCCGGCGTCACGCTCCAACTGCCGCTCGAACGCCCGCCGCAGGTCCCGGGTGAGGGCGAGGTACGCCCGCCACAGCCGGGCCTCCGACTCGTCCAGCCAGCGCGGCGGGGTCATTCGGCGGAGCCTAGCGCAGTGGTTGACACGTCATCAAGGTTGAGTGTTTCAGGGCCGGGCCACCGGGTAACGCCAGGGCACTGGTGAACCCGAAGGAGTGATGATGTCCGCGTCCACGACCCGGGACCGACTCAAGGAAGCCCTCAACGAGGTCGACTTCCCCGCGAGCAAGGACGACCTGCTGACCGCGGCGGACGAGCGTGGGGACGGCAGCACGATCCGCGCGCTGCGCGCCATCCCGCCGGTCGAATACGCCAACCTGGCCGAGGTGTTCGCCTCGGTCGCCTTCGACGACGACAAGAGCCCGCGCCCGCACGGCCCCTCGGGCGGGCTCACCCGCTGACCGGCTCCGCCCCGGCCCGCTCGGCGAGGCCGGGGTGCGCCGCGGTCGCGGTGTCGAGGAGCCGGTAGGCGGTGATGGTGTCCTCGGCCAGGACGGTGGCGAGGGAGCCGCCGTGCGCGAGCGGGACCAGCGACCACCAGTCGCCGACGGCGGCCTCGGCGGGGTCGGCGCCCCAGACGAGCAGTTCGGTGGCGATCACCGGGTGGCCCGCGAGGTGGGTGGGGGTGGTGTCCAGTGCCCCGCCGAGGTCAAGCCGCTGGCGGAGCAGGGTCGTGCCGTCTCGGCGCAGTCGGATGTCGCTGTGGAAGGCGCCGGGGCGCTCGCCGCTGCGGCCGAGCACGACGACCTCGCGGCAGCGCAGCCGGGCGTCCTCGGCGAGGTCAGCGCGCAGGTCGGCGTGGTGGTCGGCGGCCGAGGCGACAATGGTGGGCTCGGTCAGGTACTCCAGGCTGCCCGCCGCGCCGACCTCGATCGTCACGGACATGGCGCTGGGGCCGGGGTGCTGGCCGGGCAGGGCGATGGTCGCCCCGACGCCGACTAGCCGCAGCCGCGCGCCGGGGCCGACGACGATGTCGAGGTCGAGCACGTCCCCGCCCAGCGGGGTCGCCGCCGAGCCTGCCAGGTGCACCAAGGCGGTGTCCGGGTCGCCGTCGTGCCTGCTCGGCGGGCAGGGCAGCAGCGTGAGCGGCGACATCGACCGCAGTTCCCGCACCACGCTCGCGCCGTCGTCGTCGTGTTCCACCACCAGACGGGCGCTGGCCTTCATGCCGCGCCGGAGGGGGCGGCGTCGGCGAGCCGGGCGCGCACCCAGGCGGCCACTTCGGGCGCGTCGGGGGTCTCCACCAGGGACTGGGTGATCACCGGCAGGCGGTGCCGCCGCATCCGGTGGGCGTCGGCCACCATGACCCCCAGGTCCGCGCCGACGTGCCGGGCGAGGTCGGTCTTGTTGATGACGAGCAGGTCGGCGGTGGTGACCCCGGGCCCGCCCTTGCGCGGGACCTTGTCGCCGCCGGAGACGTCCACGACGAAGACCTGGGCGTCGACCAAGCCGCGGCTGAACGTGGCGGTGAGGTTGTCGCCGCCGCTCTCGATGACCACCAGCGCCAGGCCGGGGTAGCGCTGCTCCAGCCGCTCGACGGCGTCGAGGTTGGCGGTGATGTCGTCGCGGATCGCGGTGTGCGGGCACGCCCCGGTCTGCACGGCCTCGATCCGCTCGGGGTCGAGCACGCCCGCCCGGCGCAGGAAGTCGGCGTCCTCGGTCGTGTAGATGTCGTTGGTCACCACGGCCAGCGCCACCTCGTCGCCCAGCGCCCGGCACAGCGCGGCGACCAGGGCGGTCTTGCCGCAGCCGACCGGACCGCCGATGCCGATGCGGTACGCGCGCCCGGTCCCGGCCCGCCCGGTGTGCGGGTCGGGAGCTGTGGCGGTGGGGTCGAAGCTGACCGGGTGGGTGTGGCCGTGCCCGGTCGTGGGGTCAGCTGGCAAAGAGACGCACCTCCATGCGGTGGGTTCGGTCGTGGGCCTCGGCCATGAGGTCGAGGGCGGGCGCGCTGGGCGCGGGCAGGTCGGCTGGCAGCAGGTGACAGGTCTCCGCCGCGCGGGCGGCGATCTCGCTCATCGGCGCGGACAGGGCCACCACGGCGGCGTTCACCTCGAACGGGTCGAGCCCCAACAGGCGGGTGCTGGCGCTCGCCGGTCCGCTGACCGCCAGGTAGACGGCGGCGAGCGCGGCCTGGGTCGGACTCGCGCCCGCGATCCCGGCCAGGGCGCCGAGCAGCACCGGCTGGTGCGGGCGCGGGGTGGCCGCCAGCAGGTCGTCCAGCACCGGCGACGGCCAGGCGACCCGCCCGGCGCGGGCCATGCCGCCGCCCTGCGCCCGGGAGGCCGCCCGCTGGGCGGGCGAGGGGGTGCGGGCGTCCAGTTCGGCGTCGAGTTCGGCCCAGCGCCGACCGGCCGAGCCGTGCCCCATGTCGGTGTCGCCGCCCGCGGTGGCGCGCACGGCAGCGCCGCGGGAGACGTCCGCCTGGCAGGCGTCGCCCACGCCGACGTCACCCGCGTCCGCGCCGACGTCACCCGAGCCGTTGGCACCCATGTCGTCGGCGCCCAACCCATTCGCGCCCGTGCCGTTGGCACGCGCGCCGTTGGTGTCCGTGCGGCGGGCGGCGGGCGTGCCGAGTTGGCCGCGCGCGGTGTGGGCGGCGGCAGCGGCGAAGACGGCGGCGAGCGCGCCCGCGGTGCGCAGCCTGCCGCGCAGGAACCCGGCCAGGGTCGACGGGTCGGCGACGAGGCCGCGGGCGGCCGCCTCTTCCAGCCCGCCCGAGTGGGCGTGGCCGCCGCCGGGGAACCGGGAGTCCACAAGGGACAGAATGGCGGCGGCGCCCGCCGCGTCGAGGCCGTCCATCAGAACAGGAAATAGCGCTGCGCCATGGGCAGTTCGCCCACCGGATCGGGCTCGACCAGGTCGCCGTCGATGTAGACGGCGAAGTTGTCCGGGCGCACGACGACATCCGGCAGCGCCTTGTTGAGCAGCATGTCGGCCTTGCCCCGGCCGCGGGTGTCGGCGATCGCCACCATCTCGGTCGTGGTGGGCACCCGCTCGGGCAGGTGGTCGTCCAGGGCGGCTTGGGCGACGAAGTGGACGCTGCGGTCCGCGGCCACCTTGGGCAGGGAGCCGTACATGGGCCTGCCCCACACCGGTTGCGGCGTCGGGATCGAGGCGTTCGGGTCGCCCAGCTGCGCCCAGGCGACGAACCCGCCCTTGAGCACCAGGTGCGGGCGGACGCCGAAGAACTTCGGGTCCCACAGCACCAGGTCGGCGAGCTTGCCCACCTCGACGGAGCCCACGACGTGGTCGATGCCGTGCGCGATGGCCGGGTTGATCGTGTACTTGGCGACGTAGCGCCGGGCCCGCTGATTGTCGGCGGGCTGTCCGTCGTCGTCGGCCAGCGCGCCGCGCTTGGCCTTCATCACGTGCGCGGTCTGCCAGGTGCGCAGGACGACCTCGCCGATGCGGCCCATGGCCTGGGAGTCGGAGCTGATCATCGAGATGGCGCCGAGGTCGTGCAGCACGTCCTCGGCGGCGATGGTGCTCGGCCGGATGCGGCTGTTGGCGAAGGCGATGTCCTCCGGGATCGACCGCTTCAGATGGTGGCACACCATCAGCATGTCGAGGTGCTCGTCGAAGGTGTTGACGGTGTGCGGCCGGGTCGGGTTGGTCGAGGACGGCAGCACGTTGTCCTGGCCGACCACGCGGATGATGTCCGGCGCGTGCCCGCCGCCCGCGCCCTCGGTGTGGTAGGCGTTGATGGACCGCCCGCCAATGGCGTCCAAAGTGGACTCAAGGAACCCGGCCTCGTTGAGGGTGTCGGTGTGGATGGCGATCTGCACGCCGCTGTCGGCGGCCACCCGCAGGGCCATGTCGATCACCGCGGGCGTCGCGCCCCAGTCCTCGTGGATCTTGAACCCGCCCGCGCCCGCGCGCAGCTGCTCCCACAGCCCGTCCGGGCGCGCGACGCTTCCCTTGCCCAGCTGCAAGATGTTCACCGGCAAGCCGTCCATGGCGCGGAACATCAGGTCGAGGTTCCACGGGCCGGGGGTCACGGTGGTGGCCCTGCTGCCGTCCGCCGGGCCGCTGCCGCCGCCGATGAGCGTGGTCAGGCCGCTGGCGAGCGCGGTGTCGACCAGCTGCGGGCAGATGAAGTGGACGTGGCAGTCGACGCCGCCCGCGGTGAGGATCTTGCCGTTGCCCGCGATGATCTCCGTGCCCGGCCCGATGACCAGGGCCTCGTCCACGCCGTCCATCGTGTCCGGGTTGCCCGCCTTGCCGATGCCGACGATCTTGCCGTCCCGGATGCCCACGTCCGCCTTGACCACGCCCCAGTGGTCGAGCACCACGACCCCGGTGATCACCACATCCGGGGCGCCCTGCGCGCGGGTGGTCAGCGCCTGGCCCATCGACTCGCGGATGACCTTGCCGCCGCCGAAGACTACCTCGTCGCCCGAGCCCCTCGGACCCATGGCGCGGTCCTCGGTCACCTGGATCAGCAGGTTGGTGTCGGCCAGGCGGACCCGGTCGCCGACGGTCGGGCCGAACAGCTCGGCGTACCGGCGCCGCTTGATCTCGTCCTCGCCGCTCATCAGGCGCCCTGCCCGGGGTCGGTCGGCTCCGGGTCGGTCGGCTCAGGGCCCCGGTTGTCCAGTTTGCCCGCGTACTCCCAGCGCAGGCCCGGAATGAACCGCCTGCCCTCGATCGGCACCAGCGAGACCTCACGCGGCACGTTGGGCTCGAACCGCACCGCGGTGCCCGCCGCGATGTCGAGCCGGTGCCCCCACGCCGTGGCGCGGTCGAACTCCAGGCCGGGGTTGACCGCGGCGAAGTGATAGTGCGAGCCGACCTGCACCGGGCGGTCCGCGACGTTGCGGACCCGCACCCGCACGCGCGGCCTGCCGGGGTTGAGCGGAATCGGCTCGTCGGCCGGGATGATCTCGCCTGGACGCACGCGCGCCTCCGCAGCTAGTCGGCTGGTGGAACGGGGATCGGCTAGTGGATCGGGTCGTGCACGGTCACGAGTTTCGTGCCGTCCGGGAAGGTCGCCTCGACCTGGACCATGTCGACCAGATCGGCCACGCCGTCGAGAACCTGGTCCTTGCGCAGCACGGTGCGGCCGGTGGCGGCCAGTTCGGCCACGGGCCGCCCGTCCCGCGCGCCTTCGAGCACGAACGCGGTGATCAGCGCGACCGCTTCGGGGTAGTTCATCCGCAGACCGCGTTCCAGGCGCCTGCGGGCGAGGTCGGCGGCCACGTGGACGAGGAGTTTGTCCCGCTCCTGGGGTGACAGATGCACGGGACCCAAGCTAGCCACGCCCCGACCCGAACGCAGCCGAGAGCACTCGAACGATGATCGATTCACCCGCCGGGACCAACCGCTATGTCACCTGGGTAGCTTTCCCGACCGTCGCGCGGCGTGGGCCAGCGCCCGGTACCCGCCCATGAAAAGCGCGGTGATGATCTCGACCAGGCTGGCGGTGGTGGCGCGGCGGTAGCCCAGGGTCTGGTCGACCATGACCTCGGTGACCCCGCCGACGAGGACCATGACGCCGATGCCCAGGACGTCCTCGGGCAGCGCGCCAGCCTCGGTCGGCACCAGGGCGGCGATGTAGTCGACGAACTGGTGCATGACCTCGCGGCGGCGGGCCTCCAGGGCGGGGCTGACGCCGACGATCTCGATGAGCAGCACCCGGGCCCGGCGCGGATCGGCGCCGATGGTGTCGATGAGCGCGGTGAGGCCAGCCCGGATCTTGTCCTCGATCGGCTCGCCCGCCGCGGAGACCGCCTCGGCCACGGCGGCGCGGACAATGGCGGCCTGGTGGTCGAACACGGTCGCCAGCAGCCGCTCGCGGTCGGCGAAGGACTCGTAGAAGTAGCGCTTGGTCAGTCCGGCGCGCTCGCAGACCAGGTCAACCGACGACGCGGCGTACCCGTCGCCGCCGAACACGTCCAGGCCCGCCTCGATCAGCCGGGCCCGCCGCTCGGCTTGGCGCTGCCGCGCGTCGCGCCCGCCGTACCGGCGGCCGTCGCCCTCGGCTCGGGCCGAGGGCACTTGACCATCCCCAGGTCTTGTTGGCATTGTCTTACCTTAGACGGAGTGACACGGCGTAGTGTCAGATTGCTTCGCGGGGCTCGACAGGAGAAGTGAGAAGTCATGGCTCACCAACGGGACATGCGCGTCTCGGACGCCGACCGGCGCGCCGCGGCCGAGGAACTGCGGGCCGCGCACAGCCAGGGCAGGCTCAGCCTCGCCGAGTTCGACAGCAGGCTCGACGCGGTCAACCGCGCGGTCACCTACGGCGAGGTCGCGGCCCTGTTCGCCGACCTGCCCGCCGCCCCGGCGGCGGCCCCGGCCGCCCGCTCGTCGGTGCCGAAGTGGGTCCGCATCGTCTGGACGTGGTGGACGGTCACCCTGGTCATCAACCTGGCCGTGTGGGCGCTCGTCCGCTTCCAGTTCGAGGACGACGTCCACTTCTGGCCCGTCTGGCTGATCATCCCCACCATCGCGATCGCCGCGGTCTCCCAGCGCGCCATCTCCGCCCGCGCGGCCAAGCAGTCCCGCCACACCCCCGCCTGGCGCGGCTGACCCGGTTCCGCCCCAAACAGCGCTGCGATCACCGCACCCGGGTGCGGACGGCCATTCTGAAACCGCCGTGAACAGCCCTCTGTCACCCGGCGCAAGCCCCGCGCCGCACGGCGGTCATGGCGGGTGGTGATCGAAGCGGGTCACCCGGGAACGCCTTCGGCGAAAAGCATCCGCAGGTCCATCGTGCCCGCGCGCACCTCGATCGCCTTCGTGTACTCGGGCGAGGAGTACCACCGCTTGGCCTGGTCCAGGTCGGGGAACTCCAGCACGACCAGGCGCCGCGACGGCGACCACGTGCCCTCGGCCGCGGTCACGTCGGTGGTCTGCACCAGGTAGCTGCCGCCGTATTGCTCGATCGACGGCACCGCCAGCGCCCGGTATTCCGCCACCCGCGAGTCGTCCAGCACGTCGACCTCGACTATCACGTACCCGCTCATATGCACTCTCCAGTCCGTCAAACTGCACTGACTAGTGCATCTTACCCACCAGGCACGTGCCGTTGGCTACGATCACCCGGTGAGCGCGAGCAAGGCGACGGCACCGCTCGGCCGAGGCCGCATCGACAAGCGGGCGGCGATCCTCGACGCCGCGTTCGCGGTGTTCGCCCGCGAGGGCTACGCCCAGGCCGGGGTGGACGTGATCGCGGCCGAGGCGGGCGTGGCCAAGCACACTGTCTACAACCACTTCGGCCACAAGGAAAACCTGTTCCGCGAGGTGGTCTCGGCAGACGCGGACCGAGCACTGGCCAAGAACCTCGCCGCCATTGCCCGGCTCCGCGACCGCGGCGGCGACCTGCGGGCCATGCTGGAGGACCTCGCCCACCGCCTGGCCCAATGCCACTGCGACGACCGCGCCCAGGCCCTGCGCAGGCTGCTGCACGCCGAGCCCACCCGCCACCCCGACCTGCTCGACAGCGTGTGGCGGCGGACGACCGAGCAGGTGCTGGAAGCGCTCGCCGACCGACTGGCCCGCCTGTCCGTCACCGGCCGCCTGCGAACCGACGACCCCGAGCGCGCCGCGGAGCAGTTCGCCGCCCTGCTCACCGGTCCCCTGGAAAGCCGCTCCCGGTTCGGCACCAGACCGATTCCCGACGCCGAGCTGCGCCAGATCGCCAAGGCCGCGGTGCACACTTTCTTGCTGGCCTTCGGACCACCGCAGGCGAACGACTGATCACGGTTCGGCCCGCTCGACAGCCAAACCCGGGTGGTTTGGTCGCACTTCTCAGTGGGTAGTGACTTTCCGTCTTCGGGAGGGCGCTATGGGGTCGGGCGGGGTGGTTCGGGCAGGCGTTCTCGCGGTTGTCGCTGGTGCGGTGGTGGGGTGCGGCGGGTTGGGCGCCTCGGTGGCGGATCGGCCGGATGTGCTGACGACCATGGGGTTCGGGCTGCCGGACGAGCACGCCACGGCGCGGGTGGCGGTGTTTCGGGGGAAGTACCCGGGGATCGATCTGCGGATCACCGAGGGGGCCTTTGACGAGCAGCAGTTCCTCTCGGCCGTGGCCAGTGGGGAGCCGCCGGACCTGGTGTACGCCGATCGGTTGAAGTTGGGCAGTTACGCGGCTCGCGGGGCGGTGCAGCCGATTGACGACTGCCTGCGGTCGCGTGGGGTGGCGTTGGCGGATTATCGGGCCGCCGCTGTGCGGCAGGTGAGTTACGACGGTCGGGTGTACGGGGTGCCCGAGTTCGCCACGGTGCGGGTGCTGATCGTCAACAACGGGCCGGTTCGGGCGGCGGGGATCGATCCGGCCCGGCTGTCCACAACGGACTGGTCGGTGCTCGCCGAGCAGGCGGGGAAGCTGGTCGCGCGCGACGGCGGCCGGTTTCGGCGGATCGGGGTCGATCCGAAGCTGCCGGACTTCCTTCCGCTGTGGGCCAAGGCGAACGGCGTCGAGCTGATCGGCGCGGACGGGCGGGCGCGGCTGGACGACCCGGCCGTGGTGGAAGCGCTGCGGTTCACCACCGATTTGGTGAAGCGACAGGGCGGGTGGGCGTCGTTCAAGGCGTTCCGGGACAGCTTCGACGAGTTCGGCGCGGGCAACCAGTACGCCAGGGAACAGTTGGCCGTGATGCCGATGGAATCGTTCTACCTCAACACTTTGGCCACCCACTCCCCCGGCGTCGACGTGACGGTCGCGCCGTTCACCGACCGGCGTGGCGTGCCCACGACCGAACTCGGCGGCCAAGCCTGGGCGATCCCCAAAGGGGCACGGCATCCGGAGCACGCCTGCGACTTCCTGGTCACGATGACCGCCAAGGACACCTGGGTCACCGCGGCCAGAGCCCGCCGCGACGCGCTCGCCAAACAGGGCAAGCCCTACGGCGGCACGTTCACCGCCAACCGGGCCGCCGACGAGGCCATCTTCGCCACGGTCTACGCCCCGCAGGGCAATCGCATTCTCGACCAAGGCGTGCCGATCGTGCTCGGCCTGCAGGAGAAGGCTTTCGCGCTGCCGCCGAGCCCGGCGGGCGGCGACCTGGTCCGGGCGTGGCAGTCGGCGGCCACCCGCGTGCTCACCGGCGACCAGACCCCCGAGGAGGCCCTGCGGCAGGCGCAGCGGGAAGCCGACCAGGCCGTCGACCGAATCGTCGGGAGGTAAGCCGGTGGCCAAGGCCGAGAACAGGGCGGCGTGGGGTTTCCTGGCCCCCTGGGTGATCGGGTTCCTGGTGTTCACCGCGGGTCCGATGCTCGTCAGCCTCTGGCTGTCGCTCACCAACTACGACATGCTCAAGCCGCCGGTCTACGTCGGCGCGGACAACTACCGCGAGCTGTTCGCCGACCCGAAAGTCGCGACAGCGCTGTACAACACGCTGTTCTTCACCGTCCTGCACGTGCCGCTGCAGATCGCGCTGGGGCTGGCGCTGGCGAGCCTGCTGCGGCGGGCCGGCCGGGCGGGCGGGTTTTTCCGCACCGTGCTCTACCTGCCGGTGATGACGCCGCCGGTCGCGTTGGCCGCGCTGTTCCTGTTGCTGCTCAACGGGCAGACCGGCGCGATCAACGACGTGCTCGGCTGGTTCGGCTTCACCGGGCCGAACTGGACGACCGATCCGGTGTGGGTGAAGCCGGGGCTGGTGCTGATGAGCCTGTGGACGGTCGGCGGCACCGCGGTCATCTACCTCGCCGCGCTCACCCGGGTGCCGCCGGAACTCTACGAGGCCGCTCGACTCGACGGCGCGAGCCCGTGGCGGCAGTTCCGGCACGTCACCCTGCCGATGATCAGCGGCACGGTGTACTTCACGGTCATCGTCAACACCATCGCCTCGCTCCAAGTCTTCACCGAGGCGTATGTGATGTTCTACGGCAACAGCGAGACCGCCGCTGGCCGCGACGACACGGCCCTGTTCTACGTCATCTACCTGTTCCAGCAGGCGTTCGGCTCGCTGCGGATGGGGTACGCGTCGGCGCTGGCGTGGATGCTGTTCCTGGTCATCGCCGTGATCACCGTCGTCCAGGTTCGGGTGAGCAGACGCCTGGTCCACTACGAGGGCGAGCCGCGGTGACCCGGCCGGGGCGGGTGGCGTGCCTGGTGGCGCTGGGCGTGGTCGGCGTCGCGTTCGTGTCCCCGTTCGTGTGGCTGGTGAGCGCGTCGCTCAAGCCGCGCGCGCACGTGTTCGACAACGCCCTGCTCCCCCGGCCGTTCGCGCCGGAGAACTTCGTCGCGGTGTGGGAGGCCGCGCCGCTGCTCGTCTGGATCGGCAACAGCATCGCGGTCGGGCTCGCCGCGGCCGCGGCGGCGACCGTGTCGAGCGCCCTGGTGGCCTACGGTTTCGCCCGGTTCCGCTTCCGCGGGCGGAACCTGCTGTTCGGCCTGGTGCTGGCGACGATGATGCTGCCCGGCGCGGTCACGATGGTGCCGGTCTACCTGGAATGGCACGCGGTCGGACTGGCCACCACGCAAATCCCGCTGTGGGCGCAGAACCTATTCGGCTCGGCGTTCTACATCTTCCTGCTGCGCCAGTTCTTTCTCGGCCTCCCCGGCGAGGTGTTCGACGCCGCCCGCGTCGACGGCGCCGGGCACCTGCGCTCGTTCACCGCGATCGCGCTGCCGCTGGCCCGCCCGGCAATGATCGTGGTGTTCGTCTTCGAGCTGCGGGCGGCGTGGACCGATCTCGTCAAGCCGTTGATCTACCTGCGCGAGTCGCGGTTCTTCACGCTTCCCCGCGGCCTCAAGACAATCCTCGACCAGTTCGGCCAGGGCGGGGAGGCCGAGTGGGAGATCGTGCTGGCCGCCAGTGTGATCGCCACCGCGCCGATGATCCTGCTTTTCCTGCTCGCCCAACGGTATTTCGTCCGCGGCCTGGTGACCCAGCACGTCGAGCAGTGACACCGTGCGGGCGGGGCGGCCACGCCACCCCGCCCGCACGGATCGGCTCACTGGACGGGTTGCGGTTCCCGTCGGCGCTGCGGCGCCTGGTAAGCCCACTGCCAGAACGCTTCCACCGGCCCCCGGGAGAAGCGGCGCAGCCACCAGGACGCGGCGACCGTCAGCAGGGCCGAGATCAGCAGCCAGCCCACCGCCGTCCACAGTGGAACGTTCGAGCCGAGGTGGGCGGCCAGGCCGAAACCCCACTGGTAGAATACGATCGACGCGATCAGGTTCTGGGCGATGTAGCAGGTCAGCGCCATCCGGCCGACCGAGGTGAGCCCGCGCCGCACCAGGCCCGGGGCGGACCGCATCCCGAGCACCAGGCTGGTGACCAGCCCCAGCAGGCCAAACGCGACGACCGGGGCGCACACATAGCGGTCGAACAGGAACCAGTCCCCGCCCGCCACCCCGGCCGCGGCGGTCATCGGCACGCCCGCGCCGAGTCCCCACCCGATCAGCCGCGCCCGCAGCCGCCGTCCCCGGTCGGAGTCCTCCAGCGCGCCCGCCCGCAGCAGCGCCGCGCCGGCCAGGAAAAGCAGGGTGCTCAACGGAAGCACGAAGAACACCTCCGCCCGATAGGTGCCGAAAAACTCCACCCTGGCCGCCATCTGGGCGAGCCAGTTCGTCGTGTCCCCCGGCACCGACGCGCCGCCCGCCTCAGCCTCCCCGGTCACGAGGCCCGCGGTGACCAACCCGACGAACGCCAGGTGCACGGCACCCGCGGCGACCATCCACCGGCGGATCACCCGGGCCCGCCGCCCCACCAGATAGGCCACGAACACCGAGACGACGGCGTACCACATGAGCACGTCGAACTCGAAGATCAGCACGTAGTGCGCCAGCCCTTCGAGCAGCAGCAGCGCCGAGCGCCACAGGTACCACCCCGGCCACCGCGCGCCCCGCCGCAGCGCGGCGCCGTGCTGCAACGCCAGTCCGACGCCGAACAGAATGGACAGCAGCGCGAGGAACTTGCCGTTGCTCAGCGCCAGCAACACCGACTCCGCGCTGCCGGACGCGGCCGAGCCGAAGCCCTCGATGAAACTCGGCGCGCCTCTCGGGCTGGTGAAAACCCAGATGTTGGTGCCCAGCGTGCCTAGGATCGCCACACCGCGCAGCACGTCCAAGGCCGTGATCCGACCACTCATTCGTCCCCCCTCGTGTTCCTCCGCGGGAAACGCTAGGGGTGGCGCGGCGCCGGGGACCATCCGTCGTTCGACGGAGGCCCCTCCGCCCTCGGGATGATCCGCCGCGCTAGTCGGTGTGGAACAACGCTTTGCGTATCCGGACGATGGCGCTCTCCATGTCCACCAAGGCGTGCAGGACGGACACGACGTCGTCGGCCACGTCCAGCAGCCGCGCGGCCTGCTCGACCCGCGCCCGTTCGGCTTCCCCGTAGACGCCGTCCGCGCCGCACATCTGGATCGCGTGGTAGATCAGATGGGGCGCGGGCGTCCAGGTGGCGGCGTCGACCTTGATGCCGGTGGTCAGCGCGCGCAGATCGGCTGCGGAGTAGTCGAAGTCGCGGTAGGCGGCGATGACTTCCTCTGGCGCGCCGAACTTGCGCTGGTGGCGCGCCAGCCAGTCGAACTCCGCCGGGGACACCTCGCCGTCCGCGCCCGCGATCGCCAGCAGCGCGCAGCCGTAGTCGTACATGGCCCGCGCGCTCGCCGCGTTGATGCCGTACTCGGCCGCGCCGAACTCCGTGGTCAGCAAGTCGTCGGACATGTCGTCGCCCTTCGGATGGCCCCTTTGGCAGGCAAGGTAACAACGCGTGGTCGCATCGGCACGCTGAGAGGCGACCGTCCGCGGCGGCGCGTCGCCGGGACGAGTGGCTGGCCCGGCTTGTCCGTTTGCCGACCCCGAGACGGGGTATGCGGTGATCGGTGCCTCACCGACGCGGGCCTATCCAGGATCGGCACAAGAGCTGGGAGCATCGTGATGACGGACAGGCTTGGTCGGCCCGCGATCGGCGTGCTGGGCTCCTACGGCGGCCTCAACCAGGGCGACGAGGCGATCCTGACCTGCGTGCTGGACAGCCTGCGCGTCCAGTGCCCCGGCGCGCGGGTCGTGGTGTTCAGCCGCGACGCCGAGCACACCCGCGCGCACCACGACGTGGCCGAGGTCGTGGGCTGGGAGGGCATGAGCCAGCGGCAGTCGCTTGAGGTGCTGTCCCGGCTGGACGTCCTGATGCTCGGCGGCGGCGGGGTGCTCTACGACAGCGAGGCGCGCCGGTACCTGCGCCTGGTCCGCACCGCCCGGGAGTGCGGCGTCCCCAGCTTCGCCTACGCGGTCGGGGTCGGGCCGCTGACCGACGCCGACGACCGGCAGATCGTGCGCGAGACGCTCGCGGACATGCTGGCCGTGATCGTGCGGGACGAGGAGTCCCGGCTGATCCTCGAAGAGGTCGGCGTCACCCGGGACATCGTGGTGACCGCCGACCCAGCCCTGCTGCTCACGCCGGAGGAGTTCTCCGAGAACATGCTGCGCTGCGAGGGGATACCCGAGGGCGTGCGGCTGGTCGGCATGTCGGTGCGCGAGCCGGGGCGGGCGGCGGAGAAACTCGACGAGAGCGGCTACCACGCGCTGCTGGGCGACGTGGCCGACTTCCTGGTGAGCCGGATGGACGCGCACGTGGTGTTCATGCCGATGGAGCGGCAGGACGTGCGGCACGCGCACGCGGTGCTGTCGCAGATGACCGCGCCGGAAAAGGGGCGGGTGCTCAACGGCTCCTACCGGCCGCGGCAGCTGCTGGGGCTCATGCGGCACCTGGACCTCGCGGTGGGGATGCGGCTGCATTTCTTGATCTTCGCCGCGGTCAGCGGCGTGCCGTTCCTGCCGCTGCCCTACGCGGGCAAGGTGTTCGACTTCGCCCGAGCGGCGGGCGCACCCGCGCTGACCAGGGTCGCCCGCGAGCAGTGCGGGCTGCTGATGGCCGAGATCGACCGGCTGTGGGACGAGCGCGACGGGCGGCGCGACGAACTCGCCCGGCGGGTGCGCGTCCTGCGGGAGCGGGCGCTGACCAACCACACCTGGTGCGCGAAGCTGCTCGACCAGGTGAGCAAACCCGCGCCCGCGGCCACGGAGGTGTGATGGGAGTCCTGCGTCCGTTCGACAACCCGCCGACGGTCACCCTGCCGCCCCGCGCCGCGCCGCTGGCTGCCCGGGTCGACGTGCTGGTCGTCGGCGGCGGGCCAGCCGGACTGGGCGCCGCGCTCGGCGCGGCGGAGACGGGCGCGGAGGTGGCGCTGGTCGAGCGGTACGGCTTCCTCGGCGGCAACGCCACCGCGGCGCTGGTCATGCCGCTGATGTCGTTCCACAACGAGAAGAAGCAGGCCGTCGCGGGCGACGACACCCGGCTGCTGCCCACCGACCACGGCGAGGGCGACGTGGTCGTCGCGGGCGCGCTGTGGGTGCTGCTGGAGCGGCTGATCCGGCGGCACGGGGCGATCGCGCCGTCGCAGGCCACCGGCTACACGGTCCCGTTCGACCCGGAGCTGTTCAAGCTGGTCGCCCTGGACCTGCTGGACGAGTCCGGGGTCAAGCTGCTGTTCCACGCGTTCGCCTCCGACGCGCTGCCGGTGGACGACGGGTGGCAGGTGGTGTTCGAGGGCAAGTCGGGGCCGGTGGTGATCGAGGCGCGCACGGTGATCGACTGCACCGGCGACGGCGACGTCGCCACCGCGGCCGGGGCGCCGTACGAGGTGGGCAGGCCAGACGACGGCCTAGTCCAGCCGATGACCCTGATGTTCCGCATGGTCGAGTTCGCGCAGCCGAGGTTCGCCGAGTACGTCCGGGAGCACCCGGACCAGTGGCGCGGCGTGCACGGGCTCTGGGACCTGGTCCGGGAGGCGGGCGAGGCGGGCGAGCTGCGGCTGCCGCGCGAGGACATCCTATTCTTCGCCACCCCGCACGAGCGCGAGGTGAGCGTCAACAGCACCCGGGTCACCGGCCTGGTCGGCACCAGCGTGTGGGACCTCAGCCGCGCGGAGTGCCTGGCCCGGCGGCAGCTGGAGCAGATCGACCACTTCCTGCGCACGCACGTGCCCGGCTTCGAGCAGTCCTACCTGGCGCAGAGCGGCGTGCAGATCGGCGTCCGGGAGACCCGCCGGGTGCTGGGCGACTACCAGCTCACCGGGGACGACATCCTCACCGCGCGGCCGTTCAGCGACGCCATCGCCCAGGGCGCCTACCCGGTCGACATCCACAACCCGGCGGGCGTGGGCACCACCCTGCACCGCGTGCCGCAGGGCAAGGCGTACGACATCCCGCTGCGCTGCCTGCTGCCGCGCGACACCGAGCGGATGCTCGTCGCCGGGCGGTGCATCAGCGGAACGCACGTGGCGCACTCGTCCTACCGGGTGATGCCGATCGCCATGGCCACCGGGCAGGCGGCCGGGGTGTGCGCCGCCCTGGCTGTGCAGAGCGGCCATGTGCCGCGCGAGGTGACGGCCACCGCCGTCCAACGCGAACTGCGGCGGCAGGGCGCGGCGTTGCGGGAAGGCGTCGGCGAGCACTGATCTCGCGGTCGGGCAGACTGGGCGGCATGAGGGGCATGCAGGAGCTGACCCAGCGGGTGTGGTCGGCGACGAGCCCGCACCATGTGGGCGACCTCGCCTGGGGGCGGTCGCACACCGAGACCGCCGACTGGCCCATCGCGGTGTGGGAGGCCGAGGGCCGGGTCGTGGCCTGGGGGTGGGCCAACCTCCCCGACGACCTGCGACTCCAGGTGGACCCGGCGCACCCGCACCTGGTCGGGGAAATCCTCGCCTGGTTCGACGACCTGGCCGAGGGCGGGCTCCGGGAAATCAACCCGCTGGACACGCAGACTCTCCTGGTGGAGACGCTGATAGCGCACGGCTACCGCCCACGCGACGACGCGCCCTTCTTCGCCTACCACCGCCACAACCTGAGCGCGCTGCCCGACCCGGTGCTGCCCCAGGGCTTCACCGCCCGCCCGATCCGCGGGGAGCCGGACCTCGACCAGCGCGTCGCGGTCCACCAGGCGGCATGGAACTCCACCCGCGTCACCCCAGAGTCGTATCGCAAGGTCATGGCCGCCTGGCCCTACCGCGCCGACCTCGACTGGGTGATCGAATCCCCCGACGGCGACTTCGCCGCCAACTGCCTGATCTGGCTGGACCCCGCCAACCAGGTCGGCCTGATCGAACCGGTGGGCACCGCCCCCGCCTACCGCCGCCGTGGCCTCTCCCGCGCCGTCTGCCTGGCCGCCCTGCACGCCCTCAAAGCCGCGGGCGCCACCCAAGCCATCGTCTACCCCCGCGGCGACGCCGGGTACCCGATTCCGCAAGTCCTGTACCGGGGGCTGGGGTTCCGCCCGTACGCCCGCACCCGCACCTACGCCAAACAGGACTGACCGCCTGGGCGCGCCCAGATCGCTTCCCACTGACACCAGTGCCCCGGTGCGGGCGGCACCCGACGCTCGGTCACCTTGACCGGACCGACGACCGCCTCGAACTCCAGCGGCACAAGGCTTTCAAGTTCGGCCTGGCTGAAGAAGTGGATGTCCAGCCCGCGCTTGGGCCCGGCGGTGTACCGGATGGTCACGCCGCCGTCGTCGGGTGCCTCGGTGATCTCGTGGTCCGGATAGAAGTGCGTCCCCACCGCGTTGACTCGGACGCAGAACAACCCGCCGGGGCGCACTCGCGCAGCGGCGGCGGCCAGATGGGCGTGGCACTGGGCGCGGTCGCCGTGTTGGAAGACCTGGATGCCCATGACCAAGGGAAACAGCAGGTCCTGGGGCAGATCGTCAACGGTCCCGCGCACCAGCCGATCCGGGGGCAGATCAGGCAGGCGGGCGCGCAGGCACGCCAACGCTCGCTCGGACACGTCCACGCCGACAAGATCGATGCCCGCGTCCCGTAGCGGGATGAAGTTGCGCCCGTTGCCGCAGCCGACGTCCAGGCCCGACCGGATCGCCCGAGAACGCGCTTCCCGGACGGTGGTCTCGACCAACGCCACTGGCGGATCGGCAGCGTAGCGACCACGGCGATACTCGGCATCCCAGCTTTCGGCTGCGGTCATGCGCTCACCTGTCTCGGAGTCAGGTGGATGGTGGGGAGGTTCATGGTCCATTCGTTGGCGTTGGCACGGGGAGGATACCGATTCACGCGAGCAATCCGCGACGACGAGCGGACGCGACCGGCCATCCGGTGGACGTCCGCCAAGTACCTGCGCGATCACGCGACCGAGGACCACCCCGCGGGTGCGCGCGTGCTGAACGATATCGCCGCCGACGTGGGCTGCCGTGCGGCGCTGCGTTGGCAGGCGGCTTATGAGTTGACCAACTTCGGTGCTCGGGGGCGGGAGTGGGGAGTGGCGGCTCTGCAAGGGATCGCCGCGGATGAGACCCACCCGGTTCTCGCCCGGGTCAATGCCATGCGGGTGTTGGGGTGGGTGCGGCCCGACCTTCGGAGTGACGCGCTTCGGCTCTTGCGGGAGCTTCGGAGGGCCGAGAACCCCTTGCACCGCATTCAGGTTTTTCGGGTTATCGGCGAGTTCGAGGCTCTCGAAGGAACGACCGGGCTGCGGATGATGGCAGATGACCGCGCGTTGGGTCCCGTCGTCCGGTTGCGGTGTGCCGATGGGATTGCTGAGTTGCGCCGTGATTACCGGCAAACCGCGGCCATCGTGGCTCGGGAGATCGCGCACGATTCAGCGGTTGCCCGGCACGTCCGGATCAGGACTGCTGGGAATCTCGCTCGGTGGAGCGAGCTGTGCCGTGGCGAAGCCCGGAAATTGCTGGTTGAACTCAAGGGTTGAGCCTACGCGCGGATTCGGGTGCGACGGCCTGCCCGCGGTCCGGGACGCGGGCGTGCGACCGTTCGGCGGGCGCTGAGCGGGCCGCGTGGGGAACCCGTTGTCCACTCACGACGTCGAGGCGCCGCAACGCTTTCGCTGGCGAACGGGGTCCGCTGCCGGACGGGGTGGCGATGGCGAGCGCCGCCCAGTGTGGAGGAACACCACACTGGGCCTCGGATCCGGGCGACACGGGTAGCTGCGGCCAAATGGGTGGCATGGGATGCCAAGGGAACTCCGTTCGGCGCGAGTTCGTAGTAGAAGAGGACTCGACTGTTGCGAGGAAAGGAGAACGCGGGTGACTGCGGTGGACACGCGCGGGGATCTGGTGCCGATGCGGACCGACTTCGACGTGGTGTGGCGCGGGTACGACGTGGGCCAGGTTCGGCGCTACGTCGAGAGCGTCGAAGCCGACCTGCGGCTGCTCGCCAGTGATCGGGACGCGGCGGTCGAGCAGGTGCGGGAGTTGGCGCGGCAGCTCGACGCGGCGCGGTCCGACGTCCAGAATCTGCGGGAGCAGGTGGACCGGATCTCGCGGGCGCCGATCGACCCGAACGCGGTCACCGACCGGCTGCGGCGGATGGCCGAACTCGCGCACGAGGAGGCGGCCGAGATCACCGCGCGGGCGCGGGCCGCGGCCGAGCACCACTGGGCCGCGACGAACGAAGCCGCCGCCGGGCTGCTGCGGCGGCACCAGCAGTTGGCCGCCGCGCTCGACAAGCGCCGTCAGGAAATGGAAGCCGAGCACCAGGAAGTGCTGCGCCGCGCGGACGAACAGATCCGGGCCGAGGCCGCCGAGGCCGAACGCCGCCGCCGGGAACTCGATGAACAGGCCGAGGCGCGACGCAAGCAGATCCAAGAAGACTTCGCCTTGGCGATGGCGGCCCGCAGGGCGGAAGCCACCGCCGCCATGGCCAAACAGCAAGCCGCCGCGAAGGCACACGCCGAGCGCCTGGTCAGCGACGCCAAGGCACACGTCGGGCGAATCCTCGCCGAGGCCCGTGACCGACTGGCCGCACTACGGGAACAGCGCGAGCGCATCGCGGCGGAATTGCGCGCCACCCAACGGCTGCTGACCGAAGCCGATCCACTGCTCGCCCCGGTGCCGCAAACCCGGCCCCACGTGGTCGAACCAGAACGAGAACCCGCGCTAGCCGGCTGACCGCACGGAAACTGCGGCCTGGACGGGTGTCCACGCCCACCCCAGCCCGGAGGCCACCTGACTCAGCATCCTTTCACGCGGCCCCATGAGCGGGGACCGGCAGTCGCTAGGCCGCGCAGACGCGCCCCGGGTGGTTGAACCAGAACGACAACCCGCACTGGCCAGCTGACCACACGGAAAACCGGCCTGGACGGGTGTCGCGGGCACCTCCGGTCCGGAGGTCGCCTTGACTCAGCACGCCTTCCACATAAACCCCACGAGCCGGGGACCCGGCAGTCGCTCGGCCCAGTGGGGCAACGCGGCCCCGGGTGGCCGAACAGGAAAAACAACCGCGCTAGCCGGTTAACCGCACGGAAACCCGGCCTGGACGGGTGTCCACGCCCGCCCAGGCGGGCGTCCCCGGCCCGGAGACCCCTTGACCCAGCACACCTTCCCACAGAAACCCGCGAGCCGGGGACCGGCAGTCGCTCGACCCGGCACCGCAAACGCCGCCCCACGAAGTCGAACCAGAACGACAACCCGCGCTAGCCGGCTGACCACACAGAAACCCGGCCTGGAGGGGTGTCCGCACCCACCCGGCGGGCACCCCCGACCCTGAGATCACCTTGACCCAGCACGCCTTCCACGTGACCCCGAGCCGGGGACCGGCAGTCACCCGGCCCGCGCAAACGCGGCCCCGGGTGGTCGAACCGGAACAACAACCCGCACTAGCCGGTTGACCACACGGAAACCCGACCTGAGCGAGTATCCGCACCCGCCCCGGCAGGCACCCCAGCCCGGAGACCGCCTTTACCCAGCACGCCTTCCACGTGGTCCCATGAGCGGGGACCGGCAGTCGCTCGACCCGGCACCGCAAACGCCGCCCCACGAGATCGAACCGGAACGACAACCTGCGCTAGCCGGTTGACGGCACGGAAAACCCGGTCTGGGCGGGTGTCCGCGCCCGCCCAGGTGGGCACCCTCGGTTCGGAGGCCGTCTTGATTCAGCACGCATTTCACGGAGTCCCATGAGCCGGGGGCCGGCAGTCGCCGCGTCGAGCATGTGGCGGGATGAGGATGGGGTGCGTCAGCCCGGGGGTGACACGCACGCCTGGTTGCCGGGGCGTAATGAGGCGCTGTGCGGGGTGTCATTGCATCGGGCGGGGCTTGATCGGTTTCCGCACGTGTCGTGGGCCGATGCCCGTTGGTTGGCTGACACCACCGACCGGCCGCTGGTTCTGTGCGCGCGCTGCGTCGCGGCGACTCGTACCCGTGGGCGGCGATCTTGGTCCCGGGTTCGTCCGCGTCCGTAGCCGGGTCAGCTGAAGTGCCGTCGGTACAGGTCGGTGCCGTGGGCAGTGAGGGTCGGCTCGCCTGGGGTGAGGTGGAAGGTGCGGGAGCCGTCGGGGCGGCGGTTGGCGCGGAGGAACAGGCAGCGGTCCGGGTAGTCGGCGCGTATTCGGGTGGTCAGGTCGTAGAGGTGGGTGACGAACACGACGCGGACGCCCGCGTCGGTTAGGGCCGCGATGATCTCGGCGGCGATCTGGGAACCCTCGCGTTCGTTGGTGGCGGCGAAGGACTCGTTGCACAGCAGCAGCGCGCCCGGGGTGATCCGGTCGGCGATGGCGCTCATCCTGGCCAGCTCCTCATCGAGCTTGCCGCTGGCCATGGTGGCGTCCTCTTCCCGCTTGTAGTGCGTGAAGACGCCATGGGCGACCGAGGCGCGGAACCGGTCGGCGGCGACGAACATGCCGCACTGCATCATCAGGTGCGCGATGCCGACGCCGCGCAGGAACGTGGATTTGCCGCCCTGGTTGGGGCCGGTGACCATGATCAGGCCGCGGCCGTCCGCGTCGATGTCGCTGCCCACCACCGCGTCGCCCAGGCGCAGGGCCAGGCACGGCTCCGACAGCCGCCGCGCCGAGCAGGCCCGCTCAGCCGGGTCCCGGGGCTCGGGCCAGCAGAACGGCACCCCCAACGCGGCCAGGGTCTCGGCCAGGTTGACGCAGCCGAGGTAGAAGCCGAGTTCGTCGCGCAGCGCGCGGAAGAAGTCGAGCACGTGGTCGGAGGACTGGGCGGCGGCGTTGGCGACCTCGTTGAGCGCGCGGTTCCGTAGTTCGCTCAGCGCGCGGTAAGCGGAATCGTCGCGGCCGGTCACCGTGTGGCTCAGCTTGGACTTGCGCAGGGCCGGATAGGAGTCTCGGCCCTTGCCCGGCGGTTCGCGCAGCACGAAGTCGACGCCCTTGTTCCCCGGGCCGAGCCGCGCGGTGGCCACGATGCCGTGCTCGAAGCGCAACTGGGCGAGCAGCGCGTCCACCTCGCCGAGGTAGCCGTCGTCCAGTTCGGCGCCGACAGCGCGGAAAAGCGCGGTGAAACCAGCGGAGTGGAAGCCTGCCGCATGCTCCTCGGCCAGCCGCCGCAGCGCGCGCAGGAAGCCGCCGAACAGCTCCAGCGCCTGCACCGACCGGTTGAGCAGCGGCTCCGGGCGGCCGGTGAACGCGCTGCGCAGCAGCCTGCCCTCGGCGGCGACCGCGTCGCGGGCGAGGTCGTAGAGGGCGCGCACGGACGCGGTGTTGCGCAGGCAGTCGTCCAGCACCCGCTGGCGGTGGGTGATGACCGCTGGGTCGGTGACTGGGGTCAGGGTCACGGTCCTGGCCAGGGCGAACAGCACCTCGTCGCCGCGGGCCATGGCCGTCCACAGCCGCTCCAGCTCCAAGTCCTCGACCAGGTCCGCCAGGTCGGCCGGGGGCGGCGCCTCGACGTCGCCGTCGGGGGACATCAGGTGCGGTCTCATCTGGCGATCCGGGCGCTGAGCTGGGCGTAGGTCAGGCCGTGCCGCTCGGCCACGGCGTGGGCGTAGGCGCGGCCGTCGGCGGGCGCGCGCACGACCCGGTAGCTGCGGGTCAGGTCGCCCTCGCTCGCCAGGAGGCTGACCATGCTCACCGCGGCCGGGTTGAGCTGGGCCAGCTCGTCCACGAAGCTCACCCACAGGCACCGCACGCCCAAGCCGACCAGGGTGTCCAGGACCGCCTTGCTGAGCGCCTGGGCGTCCCGCGAGGTCGTGGACGCGAAGATCTCGTTGAGGACGACGACGCTGTCCGGCGTGGCCTGGTCGATGAGCACGCGCAGCCTGCGCAGCTCGTCCTCCAGCTTGCCGGACAGGGTGTCCAGGCTTTCCGCCCGCTCATAGTGGGTGAGGACGCGGTCCGGCAGGAACACCCGCGCCTGGCTGCCGGGCACGGGAACGCCTAACGCGGCCAGGTGATGCAGCTGGCCGAACGCCCGGGAGAGAGTCGTCTTGCCGCCCTGGTTGGGGCCGGACACGACGAGGACCCGCTCGTCGCCGGTCAGCCGCAGGTCGTTGCACACCACCGGCTCGCCCCGGGCGACGAGGTCGACGGCCAGCGCGAGGTCGAACACGTCGTGGGCCATGAGGTCTTTGTCGGTGTCGGAGACTTCCGGGTAGCAGGTGGGCAGCCCGGCGGCGCGCAGGGGCGTGAGACAGGACAGGTAGGCCAGACAGAACCGCAGCTCCCGGTCCAGGCGCGCGACGTCGGCGGCCACGAAGTCGGCGTGGTCGGCCGCGAACGCGGCGAGGTCGCCGAACACCTCCGGGAACAGCCGGACCACCAGGTCCAGCACACTCGCCTCGACCTCGTCCAGGCCCAGGTCGGCGGACAGGTCCTTGCGGTAGTCGCGCGGCGCGCGTCCGCCGAACCGGGCGAAGGTGTCCAGCACGCGGGTGGTGAAGTCGGCGGCGGCGGGCGCATGCGGGGCCACGGTGACCCGCCCGTCGCGCAAGAGCATGTCGTAGCGCACCGCGTCGAGCCGGTCGCGCAGATCCCGGGCGGCCCGCCGCAGCGCCCCGAACGCCTCGGAGGCGGTGTGGGCGTCGAGGTCGTCGCGCATCCCGCGCAGCGCCGGGGACGCGAGCGCGACCCGGTGCGTCTCGGCGGCGAACGCGTCGAGCGTCTCGACGTGGGTGAGCACGACATCGAGGAACCACCGCTGCCGCTGCGGCGCGTGCCGCACCTTGGCCAGCATCTCCAGCCGCCGCCGCATCCGGCTCATGGCCGAGGTGAACCGCTCGACCACCGCCCGTGTCTCGGCGTCCTCAAGATCGCGGAACACCTGCTGCCGCGCGCGGACCAAGCCGACATCGCGCAGCGCCAGGCGGAAGTACGGTGTCAGCGGGAGATCGGCGTTGTCCCTGGCGATGGCGACGGCGACCTGGTCGAGATTGAGGTCGCGGAAATGCTCCGGCTCCGGCGCCTCAGCCAAGCCCGCGGGCGGACCGGACGAGCCGAACAGGACGCTGCGGATCACCCCATGATCGTACCGACGTCCGGCCACGACCGAGCCGATCTCGCCAGGGTCGGCCGCTCGTCGTCGCGCCGGGGCCAGGCGCGACGACGAGCGGACAGGCCCTAGCCGTCCAGCGCGTCCAAGGTCGCCGGGTCGAGCGCGACCACGGGGTCCGGTTTGGCCCGTTCCGGCCAGGATTTCACCGGGATCATCTGCGCACCCACATCCACGAAGCCGTGCTCGGTGGTGAACGCGCCGCCTCGCTCGAACATCAGCAGCA
Organism: Actinokineospora sp. NPDC051303; assembly: GCF_055586285.1. Classification (NCBI taxonomy): domain Bacteria; kingdom Bacillati; phylum Actinomycetota; class Actinomycetes; order Pseudonocardiales; family Pseudonocardiaceae; genus Actinokineospora; species Actinokineospora sp. NPDC051303. Next base: position 266,092 of record NZ_JBVJIN010000001.1, on the reverse strand, counting down.
GCGGCTCGTAGGGGTCGGGCAGGTCCGGCAGCCGCACGCCGGGGGTGTCGAGCACGGTGGCCCAGTGCAGGGCCGACTCGACAGTTCTGCGGACCGGAGGCCAGGAAATGTGGGTGGCTATACCCGACAGTTCGGCGAGCACGGCGGGGTCGGCCCGCAGGCCGGGCGCGACGTGCGCGGCGACGTCGGCGAATGGCCAGTCGTCGCCCGCGCCCAGCGCCTCGACCCACAGCGCGGTCCGGCGCAGGTACTCGGCGAACAGGTGGCCGCGGGACCCGACCCGGTCGAAGGCGGCCTGCTCGTCGGTCCAGTCGACGGCGAGCAGTCGGCGCAGCGTTCGCTGGGTGTGCGTCATCGGTTGAGACCTTCTCGTGCTGCCCGGACTACATCGTCCAGGTTGGACAGGTCGGGCGCGATACCGCCGGGCGGCGGGGTGAGCCCGTAGCGCGGCCAGTGTCCCAGCAGATCCGCGTTTGGATTCGCCTGGAGGGACCGCGGCGCCAGCAGGTGGGCGCCGGGGTTGTCCGGGTCCCACTGAGTGCCGAGATCGCCCCATGCGCTCGGGGACGACGACAGGTAGGGGAGATTCGCCTCCCGCATCAGCCGTGATTCCACGTACTCGTGCGCCATCAGCGACCGGAACTGGTGGTACTGATCCGTCGTGAGGGTGCCATTCCTGGCCGCGTCCCACAGGTCCGAGTAATCCTGGCTCGGGGTGAACCGGCCGTGTTCGAGGTTCTCCTGGCCAGGACCGTAGGCGACGTCATGCTCACGGACGAACAGGTTCTGCCGCGCCTCCTCCAGAATCCGCGGGTCAAGGCCGGTGTTCTCGGCGATGCGGGCCACGTCCTGCGGCGAGTTCCGGATCCGTTCGTAGGCGGCCATCGCCTCGGGCGTGGAGTCCTGCGGGCGCACGTAGCCACCACCGCCCCAGCCGCCCTGGCCCGGGGGCCGGACCGACGGGGCGCCACCGGGAACGTCCGGGCTGGTCGTGTCCGGGCTCGTCCCGCCTGACGGGCTGGACTTGACCGGGTCCACAGACGTGGTGCCGGACGGGCTCGTGCCGCTGGGGCTCGTGCTGTTCGGGCTCGTGCTGTTCGGGCTCGCGGTTCCCGGCGACGGGGCGACGTCGGTGGACTTGACCGGTCGCGCCCCATCGGGCGAGCTCGGGGCGCCATCGGGCGCCTTGGACAGCCCCTTGCGGATCGCGTCCCAGATCTCGCCGAGCCTGCGCATGATCGGCCGGAGTCTCTCCAGCGACCGGGTGAGCTTGACGATGAAGTCCTTGATTCGGTTGACCCATTTGGCGATCAGCGCGCACGCCGCGCTCACCACGTGTGGCGTGGCGATGCCGAGGGTGCCGCCGATCTCGGCGATCCACTGCGGAATCCGGGCGATGAGGGTGGCGACGCACTCGGCGACCAGGTCGCGGACGATCTCGCGGACGGCACCGACCAGCATGCCGACCACCTCGACAACCGTGCCGATGGTGTTCGCGCCGGTGGCCGCAGCCGTGATCTGCTCCTGCTGGCCCTTCGCCCATGTCCGGTACGCATCGGCCGCGGGCCCTTCCCAGCCCGAGGTCCCGTTCGTCACCTCGGCGGCGAAGTCGCCCGCGACGACGTTCGTGGCCTGTCCGACGTTCTTCCACGTCCGCGCGTACGCCGCGATCTGGTCGCCGTCACCGGCCAGCCAGTCCAGCGCGTCGGACAGCGGTTTGACGTGTTCCATCAGCCACGACACCGCGTACTGCAGCAGTGTCCCCACCGGGTCGAGCGCGAGCGACAGGGTCTCCAGGCCGGTGCCCACGACTCCGAGGCCGCCTTCGAGCCACGACTTGTTCTCGACGCCGTGGTAGACGTCCATGGCGGACTCGGCGATCCCGATGCCGCTGTACGCGGTGGTCGAGTCCTGCCGTGGCGCGACAAGCGGGTTTCCGTCCGGCATCGCTCAGCCCCTTCCGCTGAAGGGCCGGGTATTGGCCTGCTCGACGTTGTCGTAGTCGGTCGCCGAGCCGCGCACGCCGCCCGCGGTCTCGCCCAGGGCGGTCGTGGCCTGCCGCAGCGCCGCGACGCCGGGGTCGCTCACCGCGTGCACGATCGGCACGAAGAACTGGCAGATCACGCCGTACGCCTGGTCGCCGAGCGCGACCTGGTTGGCGGCGTCGAGCGCGGTGCCCAACCGGTCGCGCAATCCGTCCAACCGGTCGGCGTGCGCCCGCAATTCATCCGGCAGAACGTCGTATCCGTCAGGCATTTCACCACTCCTCGTCCTCGTCGAGATAGCCGATGCGCCGCTCCTGGTCGGGGCGGTAGCCCTGCGGCGCGTCCGGCTCTGGCTCGGGGAAACGCTGCCGGTAGGACGACACGATCGCGTCGGCGGTCTCCGGGTCGTCGCCTACCGTGCGCCGCGTTATCCGCGCCACTTCGTCGGCGATCCGGGCCTGTGCCCTCCGCATCGTGCTCAGCACAAGCGTGGCGACCTCGGCGCCGGACATATCCCGTGCCCGGTCGGTGATCCGCAAGTCCAGCACGGCGCCCGAGGAGTCGACGGTGACGGTGGCGACCCCGTCCCGGGACGACTCAGTCGCCGTGACAGCGGTGACCTGCTGCTGCAAATCCTGGTAACGCTCGGCTTTCGCGGCCACGGCCGCCGCCCACCGCTCCAGTTCTCCTTCGGTCCGCGCGCCGTCGAACCCGAAAATCGGTTCACTCACTCGATGCCCCTCAGCATTCCCATTGTTTCCCCAGCAGGTCGACTCGATGTCGCCCCGGCCGAACTGGTTCCGGCCCGCTCACGGCACAGTCGGCCTGCTGGTCCAGTCGGTGTTGGCGGTGCAGGTCGCGGGCGGTGCGCCGTAGGCGTATTCCAGGAAGTCGGTGAAGTCGTTGCGGAAGAAGTCCCAGGTGTGGGCGCCGGGGCCGGTGCAATAGCGGTGAGTCACGCCGTGGCTGTTCAGGCTGGCGTGGAAGACGTTGTTCGAGGCGCCCATGTCGAGTTCGCCGGACGGGGCGCCGCCGGGGGTCGCGGCGTTTCCGCCGGAATAGAGGGCGAATCTGCCGTCGTAGGGGTCGAACCGCTCGGCCGCGGCGAGATCGAGCGGGTTGACCGAGGGCCAGTCAGTGGTCGGGCCGAGGATTGTGGTCAGGCGATAGGCGCGCTGGAGGCTCTGGTCGGGCTCGATGACGCCGCTCGGCCGGTACAGGTTGACCCGGGTGGTCCCGTCGAGCAGGTTGACGCCGCGAATGGCGGCGCCGGTCTGCCAACCGGAGTCGGCCACGATGTCCTGCGCCCAGCCGTCCTTGAGGTTGGTGCCGCCGGAGAAGCTGCCGACGACGGAGAACAGGTCGCTGTGCCTGCCCGCGTATTTGAGGGCGCCGAAACCGCCCATGGACACCCCGGCGATTCCGCGCCCGCCGCGACTGGCGTCGGTGGCGAAATTGGCGTCCACCCACGGAATCAACTGCTCGATGTGGAAGGTCTCCCAGTCCGGCCGGAAACGGCCGTCGGTGACCCCGTGCCAGTCGCTGTACCAGCCGGTGTAGCCGCCCTCGGGCATGACGACGATGCCGTCGAACGAGGAGGCGCGCACGATGTCCACGGCGTCGCCGCCGGTCTGCTTGGACCAGTCCTCCGCTCCCCCAGCGCCGCCGTGGAGCAGGTACAGCACGTCGTGGCGGCGCGCTGGGTCGAGCCCGTAATTCGCTGGCAGCAGGATTCGGGTTCGGATCGGCACCACGCCCTGCGTGGGATTGACGCCGGGACGGTAAATCGCCGCGGTCGTCACAGTGACCTCGTAGAGCCGCACATCGGTCGCGGGTTCCGAACCCACCTGCTGCCACCCGGTCACGGTGATCCCGAATCCGCTGTTCGGCGCGTCCACCGGCGGGACGGCTCCCGCGGGGGCCGCGGTCACCACCGCGAGCGTCACGGCGCCGAGCGCGGCGGCCACGGCGGCGCGCACCCGGCTTCTTGCGATAAAACCCCCATCGCGAAACAATCGCATCTCTCCCCCAAACTCCGCTTCCATCGCGTGCGACCGAAACGTAGTGGCGAACCACACCGGGTTCATCTACCTGGGGATGGAGATTCCCGTCCAACCACGGGGGTAGGCGCGTCCGCCTGGGGATCTTCGCCGGGCCGGTGCTCGGCGCTGAGCACCGGCCGTCCGCGAACTACAGGGTGCGTTCCAGCCGGTCGGTGACCTGGCGGATGAACCGGGTCGGGTCGGGCAGCTCGCCGCCCTCGGCGAGCAGGGCGATGCCGTAGACCAGCTCGGCCGCGCTGGCGAGGTCGGCGTTGTCCTCGCCCTTGGCGTGCGCGGCGCGCAGCGCGGTGATCAGCGGGTGGGTCGGGTTGAGTTCGAGGACCCGCTTAATCCGGGGGATCTCCTGGCCCATCGCCCGGTACATCTTCTCCAGGTTCGGGGTCAGGTCGTAGGTGTCGCCGACGACGCACGCCGGGGACGTGGTCAGCCGGGCGGAAAGGCGGACGTCCTTGACCGTCTCGGCGAGTTCGGTGCGCAGCCAGGCCAGCAGGTCGGCGAACTCCTCCTCCCGCTGCTTGGCGGCCTCCTTCTCCTCCTCGGTGTCGAGGTCGACCTCGCCCTTGGCGATGGAGCGCAGCGCCTTGCCGTCGAACTCGGGGACCGCGCCGACCCACATCTCATCGATCGGGTCGGTGAGCAGCAGGACCTCGTACCCCTTGCTCTGGAACGCCTCCAGGTGCGGCGAGTTCTCCAGCGCCACCCGCGAGTCGCCGGTCATGTAGTAAATGTGCTCCTGGCCCTCCTTCATCCGCTCCACGTACTGGGCCAGCGTCGTCTGGCGCTCGGCGTCGTGGGTGGACGGGAAGGAGCAGATTTCCAGGATGGCGTCGCGGTTCTCGAAGTCGTCGAGCAGCCCCTCCTTGACCGCGCGCCCGAACTCGCGCCAGAAGGTCTCGTAGGACTCGGCCTTGTCGGCCATCATTGACTTGACCGTGGACAGCACCTTCTTGACCAGGCGCCTGCGCATGAGCTGGATCTGCCGGTCGCGCTGGAGGATCTCGCGGGAGACGTTGAGCGAGAGGTCCTGCGCGTCGACCACGCCCTTGACGAAGCGCAGGTACTCGGGCATCAGCTCTTCGCAGTCGTCCATGATGAAGACGCGCTTGACGTAGAGCTGCACGCCGCGCTTGCGCTCGCGCATGAACAGGTCCAGCGGCGCCCGCTCCGGGATGAACAGCAGCGCCTGGTACTCGAAGGTGCCCTCGGCCGCGATCCGGATCGTCTCCAGCGGGGCGGTCCAGTCGTGGCTGACGTGCTTGTAGAACTCGGTGTACTCCTCCTCGGTCACCTCGCTCTGCGGCCGCGCCCACAGGGCCTTGCGGGAGTTGACCGTCTCCAGCTCGCCGCCGTCCGCCGAGGGCACTCGGATGGGCCAGGTGATGAAGTCCGAGTACCGGCGGACGATTTCCACGATTTTCGCGCGGGAGGTGTAGTCGTGCAGCTGCTCCTCGGCGTTCTCCGGCTTGAGGTGCAGCGTGACCGAGGTGCCCTGGGGCGCGTCCGGGGCAGGCTCGATCGTGTAGGTGCCCGCGCCCTCGGACTCCCAGCGCACGCCTTCGTCCGCGCCCGCGCGGCGGGTCACCAGGGTCACCCTGTCGGCGACCATGAAGCTGGCGTAGAAGCCGACGCCGAACTGGCCGATCAGGTCCTGCGAGCCCGCGGCGTCCTGCGACTCCTTGAGCTTGCGCAGGAACTCCGCGGTGCCGGACTTGGCGATCGTGCCGATCAGCGCGACGACCTCGTCCCGGCTCATGCCGATGCCGTTGTCCCGCACGGTGAGCGTGCGGTTCTCCTGGTCCGCCTCGATCGCGATGTGCAGGTCGTCGGTGTCGACCCGCAGGTCCTTGTCCCGGAACACCTCCAACCGCACCTTGTCCAACGCGTCTGAGGCGTTGGACACCAGCTCGCGCAGGAACGTGTCCTTGTTCGAGTAGATCGAGTGGATCATCAGCTGCAGCAGCTGCCGCGCTTCGGACTGGAACTCGAACGTTTCGACTCTGGCGGTCACGTGCACCCTTTCGTCAAGCCTTCCGACAGCCTTCGCATCTTAACGAACCTCCCTGGTCGGGTGGGTTCGCCCCAGGCTGTCGGAAGCGCTCGCGTCCGGTGCTTATTTGCCCTTCTTGGGCTTGGGCTGGTGCGCCTGCTCGAATGCCTCGATGACCGAGGACGGGATCCGGCCGCGACCGGAGATCTCGTACTCGTTCTGCCGCGCCCAGTCCCGAATGGCCTTGGTCTGTTCCTTGTTGCGGGCATCCGAAGTGCCCGAGGACTTCACCGACGCGCGTTTCGCCCGTCCCCCGATACGCCGCGCGGCCGAAGCGAACTCGTCCAGGATCTCGCGCAGCCGCTCGGCGTTCGCCTCCGTGAGGTCGATCTCATACTGCGCGCCGTCGAGACCAAAGCTGATCGTGCTGATGTCGTCGCCGATAGTGCCATCCAGGTCGTCGACAAGTTCGACGATGGTTCGCTGCGCCATGTTCCCTCACTGCCTCGGTGGTGTCGCCGACGATTCCGCCACTCGGCGATAGCGCGGACATTACCCGATAGTCCTTATAGGAACAACCGGTCTCCGCGATGAAGGATATTCGGATCGTTAACGCGGGCAGTCAGTACAGCGCACGGCCCACGTGCCCGATCTCACTGGTTCTCCGAACCGGGCTCCACCGGTCGGGTGAACTGGCATAGCCTACTCGCGTCGGCTATTACCTCCCCGACGAACTCGCCGGTCAGCCGAACTCGACCGGCCGAGTCCGATAGCGACGGCCCGAGGCTCGCGGGCGCGGGCTCACCGCGCCGATAGGCGAGGGCCGCGCGGATCAGCGGCCGCCAGCGGGCGGCGAAGACGTCAAGAGCGTATTCGCCCGCGTCCTCTTTCGAGACTATCTCACCGGTGGCAATAGTCCGGTGCAGACGGGACGGGCCGAGAACACCCCAGGACACCGCGCCGTCCACCGACCAGCGGCGCGCGATCGGCAGGCGCTTCCTGGCCTGCGCCCGATCGGCCCAGGAGCGCCAGTATCCGTTCAGATTGTCCATGTTCCATCTGGACAGCGCCGCGGGCTCCGGGTCCAGTCCGAGTTCACCTGAGACCCGCCCGCGCACGGTGATCCCACGGTCCAGAAGGATTCGCCAGACGACCGGGTTCACATCGAAGGCCCGACCGCGGTGAAATCTTCTGCCGGTATGCGCGGCCACCGGCCGAATCTTGGTCACCGGCGTGGCGAGATCCCCCGCCGCCACGAAAACACCGTTCATCGTGCCCGGAATGGCGGGTGTGCGGCGCACCACGGCGCGGCCCCCCGCGTCCCAGTTCCCGATCGGGTGGAGCAGCCGCAGGCGGCACAGTTCGCCGGTTCCGAGGCGGTCACGAGTCACCGCGACGAAATCTATGTCGCTGGCGCCCGGCCGCCATGCGCCGAGCGCGACCGAACCGACCAGATGGAAGCCGGTAATCCGTCCCGGCAGCAGTCGGTCCGCGACGACCAGGTAACGGTCGACGGCGCGGGCGACGGCGGTGGGAACCATTCACCCATGCTGCCACGGCCGGGAGTCACGACGGCGGTGACCGCGGGTGGTGAATCGGCGGGTCTTCTTCCGTGATAGGAAAGCGAAAACCCAACGAACTCCTGATCAGCCACGGTCCTACGCCAATCACCTGACGACCGAGGCTTCCGGTAGTGACGTTCGCCGAACCCGTTCTACGCCAAACGGATTCGGGCACCGCGGTCAGCCGGACGCGAACCGGGCGAGAATGTCGCCGGGTGGGCAGGCGCCGCCGACGTGGTCGCCGGTGGCGATGCTGGCGCCCGCAGAGCGCCACCAAGTGGCTTCGGTGTCGGTGGCGACGCCGTCGACGATGACGGTTGCGCCCGCGCCGAGGACGATGGGCAGCAGGGCGCTGGCGACCGGCCCGCCGGTGGTCGCCTGGCGGCGGACGACTCGGCTCGCGACCCGGACGCAGCAGGTGGGGAGGTCTTCGATGGCGGCCATGGCGTCAGGGCCGAAGTCGAAGTCGTCCAGGGCGGTGCCGATGCCCATGTCGTGCAGCACCGTGAGGTTGTCCGCCGCTTCGGGGACCGCGAGCGCGCCGACGGGGACGCCGAGCACCACCTGGTTCGGCAGCAGGCCGGTGTCGCCAAGGACGCCGACGACGCGGGAGACCAGGTCGGCGTCGGCGGCCTGGTAGGCGGTGATGCCCACGGCCAGCGGGACATCGAAACCGCGCTGGCGCCACCACTGGACCTGGCCGCCCGCCACCCGCAGCAGCCACTCGCCCAGCGGCAGGGTCAGGCCGGTGCGCTCGGCGAGGTCCAGGCAGGCGCCGTGCGGCAGCGGGTCCGCGTCCGGGCGGTCCCACCGCAGCAGCGCCTCCACCCCCGCGACGCTGCCGTCCGCCAGGTGGACCGCCGGGCGGTAGCGCACGCTGATCTCGCCCTGCTCCCACGCGCCGGGCATGGCGACGGCGAGCGCGGCGCCGCGCCGGTCCCGCGCGTCCTGGTCGGGGTGGAACAGCTCCCACTGGCCGCGCCGCCCGGTTTTGGCTCGGCGCAGCGCCGCGTCCACCGCGCGCAGCAGCTCAGCCGGGTCCAGGTCGCCGGACGGGCGGTGCACCACGCCGACGCTGGCCACCGCGCTCAGGCCGACACCGTCCACATAGAACGGTCCGGCCAGCTCGCGGTTGATCGCGGCGACGATGGTCTCCACGGCCGGGGTGGTGGCCGAGTTCTCCAGCACGACGCCGAACTCGTCGCCGTCGAAGCGGGCGATCATGGCCGTCTCGTCCGCCAGGACGGCTCGCAGCCGCTGCGCGACGTGGACCAGCAGCCGTTCGCCCGCCTGCCTGCCGAGGCCGTGGCAGACCAGGCCGAACGCGTCGACGTCCAACTGGAACAGGGTGATGCCGTAGGCCGGGTCGACGCGGCGCAGCACGCTTTCCAGGTGCGTGCCGAAGAACTGGCGGTTCGGCAAGCCGGTCAGCACGTCGTGCAGCGCCTGCCGCCGCAACTCGCTCTGCAGCAGCATCAACTCGGTGCCGTCCTCGACCACCGCGACCAGGTGGCTCGGCTGGTCGTCCACGCCGCGCAGCACCGACGCGGTCAGCGAGATCCGGGCGATGTCGCCGTCCTTGCGCAGCAGGCGTTGCGACTGCCTGATCCGGTCTCGCGTCCCGTCGATCAGCGCCAGCACGTCTTCCCGCAGCGACGCGGCGGACTCCGGGTGCACCAGGTCGTAGAGGGAGGTCCCGGTCAGCTCGGCTGGCGAGTAGTCCAGGATCTCGCCGATCGCGACGTTGGCCCGCAGCAGCCGCCCGTCCAGGCCGACGATCATGATGCCGTTCGCGGAGAGCGTCGAGACCTCGGCGAAGCGCGCCTCGCTCTCCTTGAGATTCCACTTGGCGTCCCGGACGGCCTTGAGCAGCGTCAGGTGCATGTGCTCCTGCTGCGCCAGCAGCGCGCGCCGGTCGGCGGCCAGGTAGCCCGTCGTCAGCGCGCCCATCCCGACCACGACGCGCGCGGCGAACCGCTCGACGGGCTGGAACTCCGGCAGCGCGAGCAGTCCCTTGCCCAACACCTCGGTCGTGCAGCGCAGACCCGCCTCGCCGAGGTACCCCAACGCGGCCAGCCGTTCGCCCACCTCTTCCGCGGCGCGGGTCGGCGGCTCGGCGAGCAGCCCGGCGCACAGGGCGTCCAGCAGGCCGCGCAGCTCCTGGTCGAGGTCGTGGGCGGTCAGCGGGATGACGACGACGCCGCTGAGCAGGTAGGCCCACTTCCGGGCCAACGCCGCCCGCGCCCGTTCCGGGTCCGGCCGCTGCGGTGTCCCGTCGGGCTGTCTGTTGGTCAGTTCCGGCATGTCCGGCATGTCTATGCGCTGGGCTTCCGCCCGACTCCCGCGTACACCAGCATGTTCATGCCCGGCTCGTTGGCGATGTCCCCCGGTCCCGTCGGCCGCCACTCGCCGCAGCCGACCAGGCCCGGCTCGACCAGCTCCAGACCGGCGAACAGCTCGGTCACCTGGGCGTGCGTGCGCAGGGTCACCTGGTCGGGGCTGTTGCTCCGCTTGATCACGTCCGTCGCCGCCGACAGGTTCTCGCCTTGGTGGTCGCCGCTGACGTGGGTGATCGCCAGGTGGCTGCCGGGGGCGAGCGCGGCGCAGTAGCGCGCCATCAGGCCCACCGGGTCGGACTCGTCGGGCACCCAGTGCAGCATCAGCAGCATCAGCAGGCCGACCGGCTGGTCGAGGTCGATGAGCCCGCGCACCTCCGGGCTGGACAGGATGCCCTCGGGGTCGCGCATGTCGGCGTGCAGGACGGCGGCGCGGTCGTTGCCCGCCAGGATGAGTTCGCTGTGCGCGACGGCCACCGGGTCGCGGTCGACGTAGACGACCCGGCAGTCGGGGTGCTGGGCCTGGGCGACCTCGTGCACGTTGGCGACGGTGGGGATGCCCGAGCCGATGTCGAGGAACTGGCGGATCCCCTGGTCGGTCATGAACCGCACCACCCGGCCGAGGAACGCCCGGTTGACCCGGGCGGCGTTGCGCAGGCCGGGCATCGCGCGCTCGATCCGCTCGCCCACCTCGCGGTCGACGGCGAAGTTGTGCGCGCCGCCGAGCATGAAGTCGTAGGTGCGCGCCATGCTCGGGACGGAGACATCCACATCCAGCGGGACCCAATCCCGTGCCGTCATGGCGAACCCCTCTCGTGTCGCGGACAAATGAGCTTAGCGAGCACGCAATTCTCACACCCACAGCGCATCGCAGTGATCATCTTCCACCCATTTGGGCGCTATTGAGTTCACTCGATCGGTCCCTACTGTGGCCTTGCCGCCCGCTATCGTCGCGAGGAGTAACGATGCCTGTCCCGGTAGCGCCCGGCCGGTGGCCCGTGCTCGGCCACACCCCGGCGATGCTGCGCAGGCGGTTCGGCTTCACCGCGGGCCTGCGCGAGCACGGCGAGGTGGTGACCGTCTACCTCGGGCCGATGCGCACGTACTTCGTGACCAGCCCTCGGCTCACGCACCGCGTCCTCGCCGCGGACGGGGCCAGCTTCGACAAGGGCGCCATGTTCGACAAGTTCCGCCCCTACCTGGGAAACGGGCTGGTGCTGTCCAATGGCGAGTTCCACCGGCGGCAGCGCAAACTGATCCAGCCCGCGTTCCACCGCGACCGCATCGCCCGCTACGCCGAGACGATGGTCGCGGCGGCGACCGACCTCACCGAGTCGTGGCGGCCGGGGCAGGAGCGCGCGATCGATGAGGACATGCAGGGCCTCGCGGTCACCATCGTCGGCGAAGCCCTGTTCTCCACCGAGATGGGCAAGCGCGCGATCGATGAGGCCCGGCGGTCGATCTTCGTGGTGATCAAGCAGGGGATGGTCCGCGCGCTGTCGCCCGGGTTCGTGGAGAAGCTGCCCATTCCCGGCAACCGGGAGTTCGACGCGGCCATCGAGCGGATGCGCCGGATCGTGCTGGAGGTCATCGCGAGCTGGCGGGCCGACGGCGCCGACCACGGCGACCTGCTGTCGATGCTGCTGCTGGCCCGCGACGCCGAGACCGGCGCGGGCATGACCGACCAGCAGACCTACGACGAAGTGCTCACCCTGCTCACCGCCGGGATCGAGACCACCGCGCTGGCGCTCGCCTGGGCGTTCCACGAGATCGCCCGCCACCCCGAGGTGGAGCGGCGGCTGCACGCGGAGGTGGACGAGGTGCTGGCCGGGCGTCCGCTCACCTTCGCCGACGTGCAGAAACTGGTCTACACCACGCAGGTCGTCAACGAGGTCCTGCGGATGTACCCGATCTGGATCCTGATGCGGCGCGCCAACACCGAGGTCGACCTCGACGGCGTGCGCCTGGCGCCGGGCGACGAGGTGATCGTCAGCCCGCACGCCCTGCACTACGACCCGGCGTCCTACCCTGAGCCACACCGGTTCGACCCGGACCGCTGGTCCCCAGAGCGGGCCAAGGACCTGCCGCGCGGCGCGTTCGTCCCGTTTGGCGCGGGAACCCGCCAGTGCATGGGAAACGTCTTCGCCCAGACCGAGATCGTCATCACCCTGGCCACCGTCGCGGCCCGGTGGCGCCTGGTGCCGGTGGCCGGGAAACCGGTGGGCGTAAAGTTCACCTCCGCCGCCTACCCCAGCCGCCTGCCGATGACGGCGGTCCCCCGGGTTCCCTCTTTCTAGGAGGTTCGCTTTCCGTGCGCTGGTCCCGATCCCGCAAACTGTCCGCAGCAGCGCTGCTGGTCGCCACCGCCGTCCTACTGCCCGCGCCAAGCCCAGCCGGAGCCGCCCAGGTCACCTGCTCGGAGCTGCGGGTCCCGGTGTCGGTCGCGGGCACCTCCCAGACGATGGCGGGCACCCTGTGCGCTCCGGATGGCGCGGCGTCGGTCCAGATCCTGGTGCCCGGCGGCACATACAACCGCTCATACTGGGACATCGCCTATACGCCGGGCGTCCGCTCGTTCCGGCTGGCGATGAACAAGGCAGGCCACGCCACTTTCGCCGTGGACCGACTCGGCACCGGCGAAAGCTCGAAACCCCCGAGCGCCCTGGTGACTTCCGTCGTCCAAGCCGAGGCCCTGCACCAGGTAGTCCAGACCCTGCGCCCCCGGTTTAACAAGGTGCTCATCGGCGGCCACTCCATCGGCGCGGCCATGGCCATGATCGAGGCGGGCCTGCACCGTGACGTGGACGGTGTCCTGGTGACCGGCATGACCCACCGGATGAACCTGGCGACGGTGGCACCGGTCCTGGCGAACATGATCCCTGCTCCGTTGGACCCTCAACTGGCTCTGCGGGGACCGGATCTGGGCTACCTGACGACGAGCCCTGGCACTCGCGCTGCGGCGTTCCATGGCGCTGGCAAGCATGATCCTGCCGCTATCGCCGCTGATGAGTCTACAAAGGACGTTTTCGCGGCGACTGAGGCGGTGGACAATATCGCGTTGACCAACGTTGTGATTCCGGCTTCGCGGTTGATCGATGTGCCGGTTTTGTTGGCGGTTGGTGAAGGGGACACGCACTTTTGCGGGGCTCCTTTGGGGAGCGATTGCCGGTCGGCGGAGGCATTGCGTGCGTCGGAGGGGCCTTACTTCTCGGGGTCGCCTCGGTTTGAGACCTTCATCCTGCCGGGGTATGGGCACTCGATGAACTATGCGCCCAATGCGCCGGACTATCACCGGGTGGTTGCGCGGTGGGCTGGGAGTGTCGTGGGCTAGGTGGTTGGCGGGTGCCTGTTTGGGTGGTTCGCCTTGATTTGGGGCCCCTCGAAATGGGCCTGCGCGGGTCAAAAGGCGGGGCGAAGGAACCCCACCCGCGCCACGAGTTTAGGCCCATTTCCCCCAAATCAAGGCGAACCACCCAAACAGGCCGTTGGCCTGGGCCTGTCACTTTCGGTGGGGGCTGGGTGAGGCAACACCACTGCCCTGCCAGGCCGCACCTGAGCCAAGCCACTTGTCTGCCAGGCGGAACCTACGCTCGCCCAGTGCTCGATGGGGCAGAGCAGCGCCCCCCGCTCCTGCCAACCGCACCCGGCCCTGCTAGGTGCGGTTGGGAGCGGAGGACAGCAAACCTAACCCCCACAAAGCCGCACCTACGCTCGCCAGGTGCTCGATGGGGTGGAGTGGTTTCTTTGGGGGAGAAGGAAGATCCCTAAACTCGCCGTGGTCGTGGGGCCGAAGGCTCCCCACCCGTCTTTCCCACGACGGGATCTTCCTTCATAGGGGCCCCAAAGAAACCACTCCACCCCATCGAGCAACCCCACTCAAACGAGCCCCACTCAAGGAATCGCAATCTCAAAGTGCACAGTCTGAAAGTGCGCAGGATCGCCATCACGACCGTCATGGACCTGCTTAGCCACCGACCGCCAAAACGGCTCAGCTCCATCAACCCGAGCATCAGTGTGCAGATAAAGCGCCTGATAACCGGGAGTCTCCGCAACAAACTGGATCGCCAGGTCCACCAACCCACGAGCGATCCCCAAGCGACGATGCGAAGGACGCACATACACGCGGAACAACTGGGCCGTGGTCTCATCCGGATACCGGTCAGCGAGCCAGCGCGGATGCGGCGGACTCTTCGGCCCCACCGCCCGTACCCCAGTGGTCGCCACAATCTCCCCGCCCGCCTCTGCGACGAACAGCGCGTGCCGGACCTGCCGCAGATACGTCCCCTCGATGTCGATGACGTCGTGATGCCACACCGGGTTATAGCCGTAGCGTAGGTCCCGGTACAGGGTGTCCAGGATGACGCTGCGTGCGCCTCCGACATCCGCAGGCCGGGCGGCGCGCAGTTCGTAGTCGGTCACAGTCACTCCTCAGTGGATGGTGGCGGCCGGGTCTGGCTCGCCGAGTAGTCGCCGGGTCGCTTCGTGGCGGGGGGCGCGGAGGATGTCGCCCGCCACGCCCTGTTCGACTATCCGGCCCTCGTGGACTACCGCAACCCGGTCGGCGATGCGGGTCACGACCGCGCGGTCGTGGGTGATGACCACCAGGGTCAGGCCACGGTCGCGGCGCAGCGCGTCGAGGCGGTCGAGAATGCCCGTCCGGGTGAGGGCGTCCTGGCCGGAGGTGATCTCGTCGCAGATCAAGACGGTGGGCTCGGCGAGCAGCGCGCGCGCCAGGGCTGCCCGTTGTAGTTCGCCGCCGGAGAGTCCGGCGGGTCTGCGGGCGGCCATCGCCTCGGTCAACCCGACCTCTCGCAGCGCGGCCATGGCCGCGATCTCCGCGTCCGGTGTGGACATCCCGCGCAGACGGATCGCGGTGCGGCTCACCTGGTCCAGGATCGTGCGGTGGTGGTCGAAGGAGGCGCGGGCGTCCTGGAACACGTACTGCACCGCCGCCAACTGGGTGCGGGGGCGTTTGCGCAGCGTGCCCGCCAGCGCCGTGCCGTCCAGGAGGACTTCGCCCGCGCTGGGCGGGTGCAGACCGGCCACGCACCGGGCGAAGGTGGTCTTGCCGCTGCCGGAACGCCCGACCAGGGCAAGGCACTCCCCCGCGCCGACCGCCACGTCCGCGTCGCGCAGGACGGTCGCGCGGCCGTGGCGGGCGGTCAGGCCCGTGGTGCGCAGGCGGTGCGGGCCCGCCGGGGCGTGGTCGCGTGGTTCCGGTGGCGTGGCGAGCAGGGCGCGGGTGTGCTCGTGCGCGGGGTCGGTGAGCACGGTCGCCGCGGGTCCGGCCTCCACCACCTGGCCCGCGCGGAGCACGACCACGTGGTCGGCGAGCGCGCGCACCACGTCCAGGTCGTGGCTGAGCAGGACCACCGAGACACCCTCGGCCACGACCGCGGCCAGCTCCGCCACCACCTCGTCGCGGGTCACCGCGTCCTGGCCGGTGGTCGGCTCGTCGGCGATGATCAGCGCCGGGTCGCCCACCAGCGCCTGGGCGAGCACGACGCGCTGCTGCTGGCCGCCGGAAAGCTGGTGCGGGTAGCGGCGCAGCAGGCTCTCGGGGAACCGGGCCCGCCGCGCCGCACTCGCGACCAAACTGTCCACTTCGGACCGAGTGCCGCCGGGGCTGTGGTGCGCCGCGATCTCCCGCAGCACCGAGCCGACCCGGCGCACCGGGTTGAGCACCGACGACGGGTGCTGCGGCACAAACCCGGCTGCGGGCGGCCGATCCGGCGACACCTCCTGCCCGGACACCCGCACCGTCCCGGACACCACCGCCCCGGGCGGACGTTCGCCGAGCAGGGCGAGCCCGATCGTCGTCTTGCCGCTGCCGGACGCGCCGACGAGCGCGAGCACCTGCCCCCGGCCCAGGCTGAACGACACGCCGTCCACCAGCGGGCGGTCACCGTGGACGACCCGCAGGTCGGCCACCTCCACCACGCTCCCAGCCAACCTAGTCCCAGCCACCCCGGTCACAGCCAAGCCCTTCCCCGGTCGCGCAGCGCCCGGTCGAACACCAGGTTCACCCCGACCGACAACGCGATGATCAGCAGCGCGGGCGCGACGACGGCCGCGGGCGCCAGGAACAGCCCGGTCTGGTTGCGGTCGACCATGACCGCCCAGTCGCTCGCGTCCGGCGGCACGCCGACGCCGAGGAAGCTCGCCGAGGCCACCAGGTAGAGCGCGGCGGTGAGCCGGATGCCGAGATCGGCGACCAGGGTGCGCAGCATGGACCGGCCGACGTAGCCGACCGCCGTGCGCCACCACGTCTCCCCCTGCAACCGCATCGCCTCCAGCGCGGGCCTGCTGGCGATCTCCAGGGCCGCCGCGCGGGCGATCCTGGCCACGTCGGGCACATTGACCAGGGCCACGATCAGCACCAGGGTGAGCACCCCGCGCGGGGCGATGCTCGCCAGCAGGATCAGCACCAGCAGCGAGGGCACCGCGAGCAGCACGTCCAGCGGCCGCATCAGCACCTCGTCCACCCACCGCCGCCGGGCCATCGCGGCGAGCAGCGCGATCGGCACGCCGACCAGGTACGACAGCACCGTGGCCAGCACCGCGACCAGCACGACCGTCCGGCCGCCGAGCAGCACCTGGTGCCACACGTCGCGGCCGATGAAGTCGGAGCCGAGCGGGCCGGTGTCGCCGAAGGCGGCCCCCCGGGTCAGCTCGTCGGGCACGAACAGCGGGCCCGCCACGGCCAGCAGCAGCGGAACGGCGACCAGCAGGCCGCCGATCCCGTAGCGCAGCACGGCTTTCATGTCACCGCCCTAGGCGCGAGTCGGAACGCCACCACGTCGGCGACGAGGTTCACCAGGACCGTGGTCACCGCGAACACCACGGCCATGCCCTGGATGACCGGCAGGTCCCGGCCCGCGACCGCGTCGACCAAGACCGTGCCCAGGCCGGGGATGACGAACACGGCCTCCACCACGACCACCCCGCCGAGCAGCCAGTCCGTCGTGCGCGCCATCTGCTGCACGGCGGGGGCGACCGCGTTGGGCAGCGCGTGCGCGTAGCGGACCCGGCGCGCGGAAAGCCCCAGCCTGCGCGCGTGCCGGGCGTAGTCCGAGGCCGCCGCGTCGATCATCGCCGCGCGGACCAGCCTGCTGATCGAGCAGATCGGCCGGGCGAGCAGCACGACCAGCGGCAGCACCAGCACGGCGGGCTCGGCGAGCAGGTCGCCGTCGGTGCCCACCGCGGTCGGCGGCAGCCAGGCGAGCTGGACCCCGAACAGCGCGATCAGCACGATCGCCAGGGTGAACTCGGGAATCGCGTGCAGGCCCACCGCGGTCGTGGTGACGACCCGGTCCAGCAGGCCGCCCTCACGGCGGGCCGACGCGACGCCGAGCAGCACCGAGACCGGCACGAGCACCAGCAGGGTCAGCCCGGCCAGCAGCAGCGTGGGCTCCAGACCATCGGCGAGGAAGTCGGCGACCGGCCGCCCGGAGACGACCGAGACGCCGAAGTCGCCGTGCGTCAACCCCCACAGCCACTCGGCGAACCGCTCCCACACCGGCCGGTCCAGCCCCATCGCGGCCCGAATCCGCTCGATGCGCTCCGGGTCCGGGTTGTCCCCGGCCAGCGCGACGGCGGCGTCCCCGGGCAGCGCCTCCACCAGCAGGTACACCAGCGTCGCGACGGCCGCCACCTGCGCGACGCCGAGCAGCAGCCGCCGCAGCGCGTAGTGCCCCAGGGTCACGCCAGCCAGACCTTGTCGAACCGGGCCCAGTCCAGGGTGTTCGCGGGCGCGGTCGCCACGCCGCCGACCTTCGGCGACGTGCCGATGATCCAGTCGGCGAAGCCCCAGATCAGGTACCCGCCCTCGGCGTGCAGGGTGCGCTGCATGTCCCGGTAGACCGCGCCGCGCGCCGCATCGTCCGCTGTGGACACTGCCTTGTCGTAGAGGGCGTCGAACTCCGGGCGGGCCCACTTGGTGACGTTGGTCGTGGACTTCGACAGCAGCCGCTGCGAGAAGTGCGACTCGATCGGCATCGCGCCGGAGCGGAAGCTCGACAGGGAGCCGTTTTTGAGCGTGTCGGCCCAGAACGTGTCCTTGTTGCCCACGGCCACCTCGATCTCGATCCCGGCCTGGCGAGCCTGGTCGGCGAACACGCTGGCCGCCTCCACGAAACCGCTGGCCGCCTCGGAGGTGTCGAGCTTGACCTTGAGCCCTTCCGCGCCCGCCTTCTTCACCAGCCACTTGGCCCGGTCGAGGTCGCGGACCCGCTGCGGGATGTCGTCGGCGTAGTGCTGGTAGCCCTTGCCGAACAGGTCGTTGGCGACCTGGCCCGCCCTGGACAGGGTCGTGTCGACCAACTGCTGCCGGTCAGCGAGCAGGAACATCGCCTCACGCAGGTCGCGGTTGTCGAACGGGGGGCGGTCGACCTTCATCGCGAACGCCTGGATGCCGCTGTTGGGCGAGCGCACCAGCACCAGCTTGTCGTTGCCCTGGTGGCCGCGCGCGGTGACCGGGGCGAGGTCGTGGGCGTAGTCGACCTGCCCGCCGAGCAGCGCGTTGACCCGCGCGGACTCCTCGTTGGCGATGACGAACTCCAGCTCGTCCAGGTGCGCGGCGCCGTCCCAGTAGCGCGGGTTGCGCTTGAGGACGGCCGACTTGCCCGGCTGGAACGACACGAACGCAAACGGGCCGGACCCGACCGGGTTCGTGAAGTCCTCTGTGGACTCCGGGATGATGAACGCGGAGAACGACGCCAGGACGTTGGGGAACTCGATGTAGGGCCGCTTGAGCGCGAACTCGACTGTGCGGTCGTCGACCGCGCGGCTGTTGGGCAGGTCGATCAGGCTCAGGCTCGCCTTGGCCCGGAACGCGCGCTTGGGGTCGAGGATGCGGGCGTAGCTGGCCAGGACATCCTGCGCGCGCACCGGCCTGCCGTCGTGGAACTCCGCGGCGCGCAAGGTGATCCGCCAGCGGGTGAGGTCGGCGCTGGGCTCCCACTTCTCGGCGAGCCGGGGGCGCGGGGCCACGTCGGCGCCGAAGTCGGCGAGCTTGTCGTAGAGCGCCTTGGACCGGGCCGCTTCCACGAACAGGTTGGCCAAGTGCGGGTCGAGCACCTCCTTGGCGCCGCCGCCCGCGAACGCGGCCCGCAGCCGCCCGCCCGCGCGCGGGGCGCCAGCCGAGGACGCTGGCGCCCCGCTGCCGCAGCCCGCTAGCGCGGCCAGGGACAGCCCCGCGGTCAGGCCGAGGAAGCCGCGGCGGTCGAGGGTGGGGAACGGGTGGTCACTCATCTCAGGGTCCTTCTGGGTCGGGACGCAGGCGGGCGACCAGGTGGAGCCGGTCGCCGGACAGCGCCTCGGACAGGTGGGCGTCGGGCGCCCAGGGTCGGTCGGTGCGCGGGCCGGGCTCGTCGAACAGGGCGAGCACGTCGAAGCCCGCCAGGTCCAGCACGCGCCGCAGCTCCAGCGGGAACAGCAGCCGCCACGCGGAGGTCTGCGCCAGCGGGGCCGGGCAGCCTGGCCACTCCCAGACCCGGCTGCGGCGCAGCAACTGCGCGGCGTGGTCGATCCAGAGCCGGGTGCGCGAGGTGTAGGGCACGCCGTCCCAGGTCACGGTCCGGGTGCGGACCTCGTCAAGCAGCTCGGTGTTGCCGAGGAAGAACGCGCCGTTGCGCATCTCGGCGATCAGCAGCCCGCCGGGCGCCAGGTGCTGGCGGCAGCGGGCGAGGAACGCGTCGAGGTCGGCGTCGGTGTGGCAGTACAGCAGGGCGCTGTCGAGACAGGTGATCACGTCCACAGCGCGGCCGAGGTCGAAGGCGCGCATGTCGGCCTGTGTGAACTCGACCCCGGGGTGGCGTTCGGCGGCGTAGTCCACCATGGACCGGGCGGCGTCGAGCCCGGTGACGGTGTAGCCGAGAGACGCGAGGTGGCCCGCGTCGCGGCCCGTGCCGCAGCCGACGTCGAGCAACCGTCGGCCGCCGCCGAAACGCGTGACGAGATCGTGGACGAACCGCGCCGCCTTGTGGTCCGGGTCGGGGAACTGCTGCTCGTAGAGGGCGGGGTTGTCGGTGAGAAAGTTGCTCATGCCAGGGCGGCCTCTGGTTTTCCGGGGGTCAGCACGCCGCGCCGCTCCCGCAGGGCGACCGCCGCCGCGCTGCCGAAGCCGAGGGCGGCGCAGAGCAGGGACGCCAGCCAGCCGATTCCACCGACCCAGCCGATGACGACGGTGCTCAGGGCGGCGAGCGCGCCGGAGCCCAGGTAGAACACGCCGAAGTAGGTTCCGGCCACGGCTTCCGTGCCGAACGCGGGAATCAGCTCGTAGACGAAGGGCTGGGCGATCATCAGGCCGAAGGCGAGCAGGAGGGTGGCGGTCAAGACTGGCAGCAGGGCGATGACGGGGTTGGCGGGGGTCCACAGGTAGCCCAGCGCGGGGGCGATGAAGCCCGCGCCCATGATCGCCATGCCCAGGGCGATCGCTCGGCCGCGCGGGATGCGGGTGAAGCGGCGGGTGATGCGGACCTGGAACAGCAGGGTGGCCACTGTGGACACCAGGAACAGGGCGGCGACGCTGCTGGCCGAGCCGGTCACTCGCTCCGCTTCCACTGGGAGGACCAGGTAGAGCTGGTTTTGCAGGGCGAACATTCCGGCCAGGGCGCCGGTGAAGGCCAGGAAGCGGCGGTTGGTGAGGCATTCGCGGATTCCGGCTGCGGCTGATGTGGCCGCGGGCGGGGTTTTCCTGGCTGGGAGGACCAGCGCTTGGGCGATGGTCAGTGCGGCGAAGATTCCGGCCGAGACTATGGCGGAGACTCGGAAGTTGACCAGGAGGAGGACGCTGCCGAGCACCGGGCCGAGCAGTGCGCCGGTTTGGGCGAAGACGTTGAACAGGGCGAAGGCTTCGGCTCGGCGTTCTTCGGTGGCCTCTACGGCGATGTAGGCGCGGACGGCTGGGTTGAACAGGGCGCCTGCTACGCCGCTGAGGACTGCTGCGGCTAGGAGGAGGGGGAGGGATTCTCCTACCGCGAACAGGCCGAAGCCGATGGCGCGGAGGCCGCAGCCTGCGATGATCACCTTTTGGGCGCCCAGGCGGTCCGCTGCTACGCCGCCGATGAGGAAGAGGCCCTGCTGACTGAGGTTGCGTACGCCTAGGACTATTGCGACTACGGCTACCGACATGCCCAGGTTGTCGGTGAGGTGGGTGGCTAGGTAGGGGATGAGCATGTAGAAGCCGGTGTTTACGCCTAGCTGGTTGATGAGCAGTAGGCGTACGGAGAGGGGGAAGGTTTTCATGCCCGTCCGCCCTTGGGAGCGGCTTTTGCGGGGGCTGGGTTTCGTAGGTCCGCTCGATGGGGTGGAGTGGCTTCGTTGAGGGCAGGTTCGTTGGTCGGTCCACCCATTTGGCACCTGGCAGGCGTTGGTTCTGTTTGGTGGGGGGTGGGCTGGCAGGTTGGTTTGGCTGATCGGATCATGTGCGCACCACTCCCAGGCCGGGGGTTCCGGGGAGGCGGAGGGTGCCGGTTTTGCCGTCGATGCCGGTCCAGGGGTCGTGGGCTAGGAGGAGGTGGCCGTCTAGGTCTACCCAGCGGGCGTAGCCGGTTAGGTGGACTGCGGGGGCTATGCCCAGGGAGCTTGCGACTAGGCAGCCGAGCATGATGTCGAGGTTTGCTGTTGTGGCTGCTTCGATGATTTCCCTGGCGGCTTGGAGGCCGCCGCATTTGGCTAGTTTGATGTTGATTCCGGTTACGGTGCCTGCGAGGTTGCGGACGTCGGTGAGGGTTGCGGCGTCTTCGTCGGCTATCACGGGGATTGGGGAGCGTTCGGTTATCCACGCCAGGCGGTCGGGGGTGCCGGGGAGGATGGGTTGTTCTACCGCGTCCAAGGCCAAATCCGCGAGGGTGTCGAGGAGGCGGACGGTTTGCTCTGGGGTCCAGGCGCCGTTGGGGTCTAGGAGGATGCGGGCGTCTGGGGCGGCTGCGCGGACGGCTTTGAGGCGGAGGATGTCGTCGGCCGGGTCTTCTGTTCCGGCTTTGACTTTGAGGACGGTGAAGCCGTTGGCGACGAGGGTGGTGGCGGTGTGGGCCGCTCGGTCTGGGGTGGTGATGCCGATGGTGTAGGCGGTGGGCACGTCCGTCCACTCTGGACGACCTAGCAGCGCGTGCACGGGGATGCCGTGGTGGCGGGCGATGAGGTCGTGGGCGGCCGCGTCTACGGCGGCTCGGACTCCGGGGGCCAGAGAGGTGGCAGGTAGTGCGGCTAGGAGGGCTTCGGGGGTTTCGGGGAGGGTTGGCTTCAGCTCGGTGAGCTGGGCTGCCACCTTTTCCTCATTGAGTCCATAGTAGACACTGGTGACGACCTCACCTCTGCCCTCGGCGCCGTTGTGGGTCAGGGTGACTTCCACGGCAGTTCGGCCGGTCATCACCGAGCGGGAGATTCGGAAAGGTTCGCGCAGGGTCAGTTCCGAGACAGACCAGTCGAGCTTCATGCGGGGACACCTACGGCTACCAGGGGGTCGGGGACGGTGCGGCAGCGCGACCACTCGGACACGGTGGTGGCGGTGGGGTGGGCCACCTCGACGGGGTGTGGGCTGGGGCGGCCGAGCAGGCCGCGTTCCCGGCAGAAAGCGTCGTCGTAGATGGTGTCCAGGTAGCGGTGGGGGCCGTCGGGGAAGATGGTGACCACGGAGGCGCCGGGGTCCACTCTGGCCGCCCAGGCCGCCACCAAGGCCACGGCTCCGGTGCTCCAGCCACCGCCGACCGAGCAGTCGCGGGCCAGCCTGCGGCAGGCGTCGACCACCTCGACCGGGCCCAGCCAGTGGACCTCGTCGAACTGGTGGTAGGCGACGTTGCGGGGGTAGATGCTGCTGCCCAAGCCGCGCATCACCCGGGGGCGGGCGGGCTGGCCGAAGATGGTGGAGCCGACCGTGTCGACGCCGATGAGGCGCAGGCGGGGCCAGTGCCTGCGCAGCTCGGTGACGATGCCCGCGCTGTGGCCGCCGGTGCCGACACTGCACACCAGGACATCGATGCGGTCCAAGCGGTCGACCAACTCGCGGGCCAGGGAGACATAGCCCGCCGGGTTGTCCGGGTTGTTGTACTGGTCGGGCCAGAAGGCGCCGGGCAAGGTCGCCAGGACCTCGCGCAGGCGGTCGAGGCGGGCCTGTTGCCAACCGCCCTCGGGGTGGGGACGGGAGACGATCTCCAGGCGGGCGCCGTGGGCGGTGAGCAGGGCGCGCATGGCCGGTTCGAGTTCGTCGTCCACGATCAGCACGACCGGGTGGCCTAGGGCCTGCCCGGCGAAGGCCAGTCCGACGCCGAGGGTGCCGCTGGTGGACTCCACCACGGGGGCGCCGGGCTTGAGCAGGCCGCGGGACCGGGCGGCGCGCAGCATCGACACCGCGGCGCGGGCCTTCATGCCGCCGGGGCCAAGGCATTCCAGCTTGGCCCAGAAACCGCTGTGCGCATGCGGAAGCGGCGTGGTGATCCGCGCGAGCGGGGTTTTGCCGACCAGGTCCAGAAGCTGCGGATTGGCTCTCACACCGACTCCAGTGGCGGCGCCAGGTAGTGGTGGACAGTGGTCGGGCCGCCGTCGAGCCAGAAGAACGGGTACGGCTCGGCGGCCACGGCGCGCACCCCGGAGCCGATGAACCACGGCAGCACCGCGCTCGCGGTCTGCGCGAACAACGTCAGCGGCTTGCCGGTGGACCGGGCGTGGTCCAACAGGGCGTCCAGGGTGCCGTTGCCGAGGGTCATGCCGGAAGCGAGGATCGTGTCGCACCGGTCGAGGGCGCGCGCGGCGTCGGTGATGACCGGCTCGCCCCACTCGGTGACGCCGCCCTTGAGGTCGCAGGCGACATAGGCGATCCCGCGCCCGCGTAAGTGGTGCAGCAGGGAGTTGACCACGCCGATGACCAGAACCCGTTGCCCCGGCTGGGGATCGAGCAGGTCGATCACACGCTCGGCGCGGGCCATCGACTTGTCCAGCGAGCTGCCCGCCGGAATCGTCAGGGTCTGGGTGGCGTGCTGGGCGTGCGGGCGCACGCTCATCAGGTAGGCGTCGAGGGCGGCGACCCGGATGGCCGCGACCGGGTGGTCGAGCAGATCGTCCACTGTGGACCCGACGCAGTCGTAGACCGCGTCGTCGTTCACCGAGTCCGGCTCGACCGCGCACGAGCCGACCGCCTGGCCGACGCGCAGGCTCACGACGTGGTTGCGGTAGCCCTGCCCGCGGGAGGCGTGGCGGACGCCTTGGCGGGTGACGAACGCGACGCTGACCGACACATCGCCCGGCGCCGTGCCGAACCGGCCCGCCCGGGTGTGGCCCAAGAGGTCGGCGAGGCAGTTGGCGACGACCGGGGCGCTCACGCGGAGCACCGGACCGTCAGGCCGCCGACGAGTTCCTCGGCCCGCCGCCGCGCGCCGAGGCCGGCCCGGTCGACCACCATGACGTGGCCGAGGTAGGCGTTGTTACTGGTCGGCTCCCCCGCGCGGTGCCCGCCGGGCTTGACCGTCCAGTCGACCACATCGGGTTCCGCCGCCAGCCGGTCGGCGCCGTCAACGCCGTCGACGATCCCGGCGTGCGGCGGCAGCAGGAACGAGATGGCGGCGCTGCGCGCCCCGGTGTCGGCGGGCGTGAGCGCGGGCGACTCGCCCACGGCGAGCCGCGCGTAGACCATGGGCAGGTCGATTCCGGTGGTGCGGCGGACGAGTTCGGTGATCTGGTTGCCCGCCGGGCGCGGGTTGACCTCGATGAGCCGGGGCCCGGCCGCGGTCAGTTTCACCTCGGTGTGCGCCACGGCCCGGTCCAGGCCGAGCGCCTTGATCGCCGCGACGGCGGTGTCCGCGGCCGCCTCCGCGTCGGCCGGGGCGAGGTCGGCGGGAAACATGTGCCCGTTCTCGACAAACCAGGGCGCCCCGACGACGGACTTGTCGGTCACGCCGATCACCTGGGTGGCGCCGTCGACGGTGACCGTCTCGACGCTGACCTCCGGACCGACGAGCAGTTCCTCCAACAGCACGGAGGGCACGCGCGGCTGCTGCCGGGCGTTGACCGGGAACGCGTCCATCGCGGTCACCGCGTCCCGCAGCGCGGCCTCGTCATCGACCTTGCGGACGAACATGCCCGCGCACAGGTCGACCGGCTTGACCACCAGCGGATACCCGATCTCCCGCGCGGCGGCCGCGGTGTCCTCCCAGCCCCGCGCCAGGGCGAACCTCGGCCCCGGCACCCCGGCGTCGGCGAGAGCCGCCCGGGTGAGATCCTTGCGGTAGGCCCGTTCCACCGCCTCCGGCGACGACCCCGGCAGTCCCAGGTGCGCCGCGATCCGCGCGGTCGTGGCCAAGTAGTAGTCGCACGAGGAGATCACGCCGTCGAAGCGCAGCACGTCGTGCACCCGCTCCAGGTACGGCAGCAACCGGTCCAGGTCGTTGGTCTCGGCCGTCAGCACGTTGTCCGCGGCGAGCAGCGGATGCGGCCCGGCCGCCGGGTTGGCCCGCAGGTAGTGGTGCAGATCCCTGGTGAGGAACGTGAACCGGTGCCCGGCCTCCCGAATCGCCCTCGGCAGCAGGGTGCTCATCGCCCCGACCCAGCTCTCGACCATCAGCAGGTGCCCCACAACGCTCCTTCTCCGTGCCCGGCTCGACCGGTCGCCAATGATAACCATTATCGTCTCAATCGTACAGGGGAGATCGAAACGAATTTCCGCGCCACATAACGGAATGCTCGACCACGCATATCGTCCACTGAGGACTGACTGTCCGTGATCATGGGATTCCGCCGCCCGGCGCACGGCCGTCGGCCGATCGGACAGAATGATCGGGTGAACTCGAAGAAGGGGCGCCGGTCGCAGGCGCTGGCGCTGCTCGCGACGCTGGTCGTGGCCGTCGGGGTGACCGCGGGGATCGCGCTGTGGGTGCTGCGGGCGGACGCGCGGGCCGGGATGTCGGAGGCGGTCAAGACCGGCGGGCTCGCCGGGGCGGCGGTGGTCGCGCTGTACGGGGTGTGGCTCAACGACCGGCGCCGCCGCGTCGAGGAGGACCGCCAGCACGTCGAGGAGGAGCGGCTGCGCGCCGACGGCGCCCGGATGTCGCACGAGCGGTTCGGGCGGGCCATCGAACTGCTCGGCCACGACGCCGACCAGGTGCGGGTGGGCGCCATGCACGCCCTGGTCGGGCTGGCCCGCAGCACACCGGAGTACACCCAGACCGTGCTCGACGTGCTCTGCGCGTACCTGCGGCGGCCGTACTTCCACAGCGCCTACGAGAACGAGGCCCACGACCCCGACCGCAACGACTACGCCGAGCCCCTCCTGCGGCGGCTCACCGAGGACGAGGCGGCCGATGACCGGGAACACCAGGTGCGGCTGACCGCCCACCGGATGCTCAAGGAGCTGCTGCCGCCCGTGGGCGCGGAGCGGACCTACGACCTCGACCTGACCGGCGCGTCGCTGGAGTACTTCAACCTGGAGGACCGCTCGGTGGGGACCGTGCTCGCCCGGCGGGCCACCTTCTACGGCATCACCCGGCTCGCGGGGGCCGAGTTCACCGGCACCGCCCTGTTCACCGGCGCGGTGTTCCGCGGCCGGGTCGACATGCGCCGCACCCGCTTCCCCGGCGGGCTCTCGCTGCGCGACGTCCGGTTCTCCGAGCACGCGAACCTCAGCGACACGGTGGGCGGGAACTTCGCGGACCTGCGCTGGGTCGAGCCCGCCGACGTGCGGCTGGACAACGCGGTGTTCGGCGGCGCGGTGCGGCTCAACGAGCGCGCGGAGACCGAATCGGCGGCGGTCGCCGAGTAGGCGACCCCGGAGGCGCCGCCCCCCGAACGCGGCGCCTCCGGGTCGCGGCTACATCGCCGCGATCGCGGCCCGCAGGTTCGGCAGCGGGCCGATGTGGCGGGGGTCGGACGCCGGTTGCGGTGCGCCGGTGGCGACCAGAAGCGCGCGCACCTGGGCGGGTGTGAGCGCGGGGCCGGTCTGCTGGGCGATGCTCTGCACCGCGCCGACGGCGCCGACCACGATCGGGCTCGCGCCCGAGGTGCCGTTCATGTTGCTCCAGTACATCTTGTTGGGGTCCGTCGCGGTCGGAGTGAGGTCCCTGAGCATTTCCGGGCCGCCGCCGAGGGTCGCGATGCACTTGCCGAACGCCTGCAAGTTCACGCGCTGCCCGTGAGTGGTGAACGCCGTCGAGGTCCGCTCCGCTGGCCTGCCCGGCACGCACTCCGCGGTGCCGGGGATGTTCGGCGGCTCCCCCGCGCCGACGACGATGGCTCCCGAGTCCGGCCTGCCCATGATCAGGGCCGCGCGCGGGTCGGCGGGGTCGTCGAGGCTGTTGCCGCCGTTGCCCGCGGCCTCGACCACCGTTACGCCCGCGGCGGTGGCCAGGACGATCTGGTCGTACACCGCCGCGTTGAGCTCCCAGGGGTACTGCTGCGAGCCGCCCACGACGGCGAGCGCGACCTCGGCGAGGATCACGTCGCCGGGCTGCGAGGTCTGCCGGGCCAGCGTCATGGCGCCCACGTCATCGGCGGAGCTGGCCAGTCGCAGCCTCGCCCTGGGCAGCAGCCCGGTGACGCCGAGCCCGTTGTCCTCCTGCGCGGCCACGATCCCGACGACCGCCGTGCCGTGCACGGCGACGGGAGCGCACGGCGAGGAGACCGTCGGGTGCAGGCGCACGGGCGGACCGGCGGGCCGGTTGGCCAGTTCCTCGTGGCAGGTGTTCCACAGGTTGCGCATGGTGACGGCCGGTCGCTGCACCCGGCTCGCGGCGGTGTCGCCGGTGCCGAACTGGCCACTGGCGTTGGTCCCCCAGCCCCACACGAGCCCATCCGAGCTGACACCCAGGCTGAACGCCGTGCCCCCGGCGACCAGGGCGCGACTGCTCGGGTCGGCGGGCGCGGGCAGCACCTCGACGGGGAAGTTCCGGTCGACCGTGGTGCCCGTGCCGAGCTGGCCGTTGCTGTTGGCGCCCCACGCCCACAGCGTTCCGTCGTTGTTGACGGCGACGTTGTGCAGGTTGCCCGCGGCCAGGGTGACGACCGCGTTGAGGTTGGCCACCGGCTGAGGTGTCGTGCGGTTGGCGTTGCCGCCGTCGCCGACCTGCCCGAAGAAGTTGTTGCCCCAGCCCAGCAGCGTCCCGTCCGCGCGCCGCGCGATGCTGTGCAGTCCGCCCGCCACGATCTCCACGGCGTCGGTCACGCCGGTCACCGGCGCCGGGGCGGCGCTCGACGCGGTGGTGCCGTTGCCGAGTTGGCCGCTGCCGCCCGCGCCCCACGCGCGTGCCGCCCCGGTGGTGAGCAGGGCCAGCGAGTGGGTGAAGCCTGCCGAGATGCCGCCAGGCCGTGTCGAGACGCCGGTGAGGCCGGGGACCGTGATCGGGGTCGCGCTGAACGAGACACTGGACGGGGACACGCCCAGTTGGCCGTTGGCGTTGTTGCCCCAGGCGCGGACGGTGCCGTCCGCGCGCACCGCGAGCACGTGCCCGCCGTTCGCGCTGATGGCCACGACCCCGGTGAGGCCGGGGACCCGCGCGGGGACCAGCCGGGTGGCCGTGTCGCCGAGGCCGAGCTGGCCGAAATTGTTGGCACCCCAGGTCCAGACCGTGCCATCGGTCTTGAGGGCGACCGAGAAATCGGTGCCCGCGGCGACCGATTCGACGTTGGTCAGCCCGGTGACCGTCAGATACACCGAGCTGTTCGCCGTGGCGCCGGTGCCGAGCTGGCCGCTGCCGCCCGCGCCCCACGCCCGGACCGTGCGGTCGTCCGGCGAGCCCGGCTCGGCGATCACCGCCAACGCGTGGCTCTGGCCCGCGGCGATGGCGCCCCGGCGGACGGCGACGCGGTCGCGAGTTCCGGCCTCGATGTCGGTGACGGTGACGTTCTCGCCCTTGCCGCCGGGCAGGGCGTTGGCGCTGTCCGCGTCGATCCCGGTGCCCGCGCTCGCGCCGACCGGATTGCGGTAAACCTGGTTCGGGCGGAACGGGTCGGCCGCTGGCGCCACGGTGGCGAACGGGACCTGGGCGATCTCGACCGCGGGCAGCGCGTTGAGCTCGGCGGCCAATGCGCCCGCGCCAGCGGGAACGGTGATGGCGAACCAGGAGTTGAGGTCCGGCAGTTCGCGGCCGACGCGCCGCTCCAGCCGGACGCGCTCCTCGATGACGGCGACCTCGGACACGGTCGCCGGGCGCAGCGGGCGAATCGTCGCCCCGGGACGCCGGTCGAGCACCGCGCGGATCGCCGCAGTGTCCTGGCTGTCCTGGCTGTCCCGAGCCACCGGCCGCCGGTCGCGAACCCGCACTTCCCGGTCCGCGCGGAACTTGACCATGACCTCGGTGGCGGAGTCCGGCGCCGGGATCGCGAGGGCCTTGTCTTGGCTGTGGTCGTAGGCGTGGATCGGCTGCGCCGCCGCGGTCGCGGCGCCTGCCGACGCCTGGTGCGTGAGAAGAGGCGACGCGACGGCCGCCAGGGCTAACGCGAGCGACGAAAGCCGTCTTCGCCTGCCGGACTGCCTGCGGATGATCTTGGACATGGCGCTCCCTGCCTGAGTGTCGGATGCGGTCGACCGCTGTCGATCTGTAGCGCACCCGGGTTGTTCAGGATCAGGACGCGGAAAGCGAACGACGGCCGGTGAACAACCCCGGCTCCGTGATCACGGGCAGGGCGGCTCGTAGTCCAGCCCGGGGAGGTGGCGTTCCCACTCGGCGCGGCTGATGGCGGGTCGTCCGATGGCGCACGCCCTGGCCTCGGCGCGGTCGCCGTCGATCTCCCACAGCAGCGCGGTGTGGTCGTCGCTGCCGGTGGCCAGGGTCCGCCCGTCCGGGCTGAACGCGGTCGCGTTGATCGCGCCCGCGTGCCCGGTCAGGGTCGCGCGCTCGGCGGGCCGCCCGCGCTCGGCGAGGTCCCACAGCCGCACGGCCTGGTCGTAGCCGCCGGTGGCGAGCGTGCGCCCGTCCGGGCTGAACGCGACCGAGCCGACGATGTCGCTGTGCGCGGCCAGGGTGGTCAGCTGGGTCGGGCGGCTCCGGTCGCCGACGTCCCACAGCCGCACGGCGTGGTCGTCGCTGCCCGAGGCGAGGGTGCGGCCGTCCGGGCTGAACGCCACCGCGCTGACGAAGTCGCCGTGGCCGGTCAGCACGGCCAGCTCGGCGGGACGGGCGGGATCGGCGGTGTCCCACAGCCGCACCGTGCGGTCGTCGCCGCCGGAGGCCAGCGTCTTCCCGTCCGGGCTGAACGCCACCGGCTTGACGTTGAGCGTGTGGCCGGTGAGCGTGGACAGCGGCGCGGGGCGGGCCGGGTCGGCGACGCCCCAGAGCCGCACCGTGCGGTCGTAGCTGCCGGAAGCCAGCGTGCGGCCGTCCGGGGCGAACGCGACGGAGAAGACGACGTCGGCGTGGCCGGTGAGCGTCGCCGCCTCGGTCGGGCGCTTCGGGTCGGCGACGTTCCACAGCCGCACGGTGTGGTCGCGGCAGGCGAGGGCGAGCAGGCGGCCGTCCGGGCTGTACGCGACCATGGCGATCGAGTCGCAGTTCCCGGCGAAGCCGCCCGCGGGTGTGGCCAGGACCGGGTCGCCGATGTCCCACAGCACCACGCTGCCCTCGAAGCCCGCGGTGGCCAGATGCCGCCGGTCGGGCGCGAAGGCGACCGAGCTGACCACCTGGGTGTGCCCGGCGAGCGGAACGGCCAAGGTGCTGATCAGGCCGTCGCGGGCCTGCCTGCTCGGCACGAGGCGGTACGCGGCGAGGCTGAGCTGGGCGGCCAGCGCGGGGTTCGTCGCGCGCAGCGCCACCGCCTCCTTGGTGACCTCCTGGGCCAGCAGCGCGTTGCGCTGGCGGGTCACGGCGTTGTCGGCGCGGATGGCGTAGACGGTCGAGGCGGCGCTGAGCGCGAGCAGGACGGCGAGAACCGCGACGAGCTGCCGCAGCCGCCGGGTCCGCCTGCGGTCGGTGGCGTGCTCGGCGGCCTCGGCGGCCAGGCTCGCGTCGAGGAACGCCTGCTCGCGCGCGGTGAGCGTGACCGCGCCGCCGACGAGCTCGCGGGCCATGGCCAGCCGCGCGCCCCGGTAGAGCGCGCCGGGATCGCGGTCCAGCGACTCCCAGGCCGCGGTGGCTTCCACGAGCTGCCGGTGGATGCGCAGCGTTTCCCGGTCCTCGGCGAGCCATTCCCGCAGCAGCGGCCAGCAGCGGATCAGGGCCTCGTGGGTGATCTGCACGCTGTCGCGGTCCCGGGTGACCAGCCGGGACCGCACCAGCCGCTCCAGCACCAGCGCCCCGTCCGCGTCGAGGTCGAGTTCGGCGACGTCCACCCGGCGCTTGGTGTCCTCGGTGCCCTCGCCCAGCGCCACCAGCCGCAGGAAAAGCTGCCGGGACCACTGCCGCTGCCGGGGAGACAGGCTCTCGTGGACGGCGGCGGCGGTGCGGGCCACGGCCTCGGCGATGCCGCCAGCCGCGTCGTAGCCCGCCGAGGTCAACGTGGTGCCGCGGCGGCGCTTCCACGTTTCCAGCAGGGCGTGCGAGACCAGCGGCAGCACGCCCGGCCTGCCGGTGGCGTCGGCGATCACCCGCGACACCAGCGCGGTCTCCAGCCTGCACCCGGCCTCGGCCGCGGGCCGGGTGATCGCGGCCCGCAGCTCGTCGGTGGTCATCGGCCCCACCAGGAACTGGCCGTCGCGGATCGCCTCGACCAGCTCGGGGTGGTGGGCGCAGTGCGCGTAGAAGTCGGCGCGCACGCCCAGCACGACCCGGGTCCTGCTGTTGGGCGCGTGCGCGGCGGCGCGCAGCACGGCCAGGAACCGCGCGCGCTCGTCCGCGTCGCGGCAGAGGGTGAACACCTCCTCGAACTGGTCGACCACCACCAACAGCTCCGCCGAGGCGGGTTTGCCCACCAGCGCTTGCAGGGCGGTCATGTGCAGGCTGTCGTCGTCGGTTGCCATCGCCGCGCGCAAGTCGATGGCAGACGCGCCGACCAGGTCGGCCAGGTGCGCTGCGCACTCCTGCGACGGACGCGGCCCGGGGGTCATCAGCAGCACCGGGCCGTCCGCGCGGCTCGCCAACCCGGCGCGCAGCAGCGAGGACTTGCCCGACCCGGACGGGCCGAAGACCACGACGAACCGCTGCGCGGCGACCCGCGCCGCCAACTCGGCCACCAGCCGGTCCCGGCCGAAGAACCGGTCGGCGTCCTCGACCCCGAACGGAGCCAGCCCGACGTACGGGGCCGCGCCATCGGCGCCGGTCGGCTCGGCGGAGTCCGCGTCGAGCGCCGCGGCAACGTCGCGCCAGCGGCGCTCCCATGCCTCGGTGTCGCCGCCGCACGCGCCGACGTAGGCGAGGGTCACCGCGAGGCTGGGCAGCCGCCGCCCGCCCGCCGCGTCCGAAAGAGCGCCGGTCGAGTAATGCGCGCGCCTGCTCAGCTCCCGATAGGCGGGCCTGCCCGCCTTCTCGCGCAGCGCGCGCAAGTCGGCGGCAAACCGCAGCAGCGGACCGTCCTCGCCCTCCAGCGGGCGTTCCCCTCGCGGCACCGCCGTCCCCTCCGCGGGGCCCGCGGCCCCCGCTGGTTGTTCACCACATGTCGTTCACCGGTCACGGCGTGGCACTGAACAACAAGGATGCACTAGACAGGACCGCGTCGAACGACAATCCCGATCATCGGTGCTGGGGGTACCGGTGAACGGCCGATCACACGATCGGAATCCGCCATCGCGGGGATTCCGGCAAGGAGGTGTTCACCCCACGCTGCTCGAATCGGGAGGACATCCCGACGGCGAGAAGGACCGCGATGAACACCAACGGCACCGAGGTCACCACCGAACCGACGTCCGCCGCCCGCATCCGCGAGCTGCACACCGTCCTCGAACACGGCGTGAACACCGGCCAGGGCGTCGGCGTCTCCCTCGGCGTCACCGTCGAATCCCTCGAAGAGGGCCGCACGGTCTACTACCTCGACCCCAGCCCGGCGACGATCAACGCCATGTACGCCGTGCACGGCGGGGTCCTGGCGACCCTGATGGACACCGCCATGGGCAGCGCGGTGTTCACCAAGCTCGGCGACGGCGTGCTCTACACGACGCTGGAGCTGAAGGTGAACTTCATCCGCACGGTCCGGGTGGACGGCGAGCGGCTGCGCTGCGAGGCCAAGACCATCCACGTCGGCCGCAGCACCGCGACCGCCGAGGCGCGGGTGACCGACCCGTCGGGCAAGCTGATCGCGCACGGCTCGTGCACCTGCATGATCTTCCAGCCGCAGGCCAACGGCTCCGCGTGACCCGCCGTCGCGACGGCCACAGCGTGGTGGCCTTCGCGACCGGTTGTGCCTACGCGGTGCGCGGAAGCACAGGTAGACGAACGCTCGCCTGCGCGGCGGCCGGATTTTCCCCTGCCGGATAAGGGGAAGGAGCGCCAGGCGGGGACAGTCCTGGCGCTCCTTCCGCTGGGTGGGTCAGGCGGGCAGCGAGGCACACTGGGCGATGAAGCGGGTCAGCTCGTCCTGGCGGTCGGACTTGGTGTCCACCGCCCGGTCGATGACCCGGATCAGGTGCTCGTAGGCCTCGGTGTGGTCGTAGCGGGCCACGTCGGCGATCTTGAGCGCCCAGCGCCAGTAGCCGCGCATGGTGTCGGCCAGCGGCATCCGGAACCCCGCCACCACATCGCGGATCGGCTCGACCACGGCGTCCCCGTAGGCCCGCAGGTAGCGGCCCACGACGTCGGCCATGAACGTGAAGTGCCGCGCCTCGTCGCGCGACAGCCGGTTCAGCACGGTCTTGAGCACCGGGTCGCCCACCACATCACGCAGGTGCTGGTAGTACATCTGCGTGGCCTTCTCCTGCACCAGCGCGTAGGCGAAGAACTGCACCGAGTGCTCCAGGGGCAGGGCGAACTCCTTGCGCCCCTCGACGGCCAGTTCCTCCCACAGCGCCGTGCGCTCGGCGATCCCGGCCGCCACCTGGTAGCGGGTCAGCGCCCGCGCGTGGGTGTCCTCCTCGAACGCCCACCGGATGGTGAAGTGGTACAGCTCCCGGTTGTGCACGAAGATCGCCGGATCCACCTCGCCGTCCACCGGGAAATGCTTGTGGTAGATGTCGAAGTAGCCGGGCAGGTGGTCCTCGATCAGGGTGATGAACCGGACCGCGGAAACCTGGCCCTCGGTGAGCTTCCCCGCGTCGGCCTCGGCCCAGTCGACGGCGGTCTCCACGTCCCAGCCGCGCGCGGCGGGCGAAGCGGCCATGAACCCGTCGACGGCGGCGGCGATGTCGGTCGCGGGCAGCAGCGGCCCGCCCGCCTGGGCACTCACGGGCAGGGTCGACGTCGGTGATTCGCTCGCGGATCGAGTCATCGGGCGTTCCGGCACACTAGGGCGTAGTGCTTGGTGGTGTATCCCCAGCCCGCGTTGGCGACCTCAAGGTAGTGCGTCAGCTTCGCGGTGAGGCCGGGCTCGTAGGACTCCAGGCGTTCCTCGGCCGCGGCGACGTTGCCCAGCCAGTCCTCGATGGTGCGCCGGTAGTGGTCGGTCAGGTCCTCCACCGCGGTGATCGAGAACCCGGCCCGCTCCGCGCCAGCGACAAGTTCCGACAGCGGGCGCATGTCGCCCCAGCCGAAGATATCGTTGCGGACGAAGTCGGTGCCGCTGCGGGCGTCGAAGGCCGCGTGCGCGGCGGCGTTGCGGAAGCAGCTTTCCGAGACGTAGAGCATCCCGCCCTTGCGCAGCACCGCGCGCGCCCGGCCGAACACCTCGTCCAGGTCGGGCATGTGCACGATGGACCCGAGCATGGACACCGCGTCCATACTGCGCGGCGCCAGGTCGAGCCGCTCGAAGTGCCCGACGCGGGTGCGCACCAGGTCCGCGACGCCGAGTTCCTGGGCGCGGCGGGCGATGTAGTCGTGCTGGCGCGGGGCCGGGCTGACGCCCAGCGTCTCGCACCGGTGCTCGCGCGCCATGAACAGGATCAGCGCGCCCCAGCCGCAGCCGATGTCGAGCAGCCGCTCGCCGCCGCGCAGCCGCAGGCACTCGGCGACGAACCGCAGCTTGTTCTCCTGGGCGTCGGCCAGCGGCTGGTCCGGGGTGGCGTAGAGCGCGGAGCTGTACTTGCGCAGTGGGTCGAGGAACTGACCGAAGACCTCCGGGTCGAGGTCGTAGTGCTGGTTCGTGTCGGCGACTGTCACGCCTGCTCCCGCAGGGTCTTGTCGACGACGGCGGCAACCTCGCCGACGGTGGCGACGCCGAAGACGTCCTCGTCCTCAAGCTCGATGTCGTAGCGCCGCTCGATCTTGGCGATCATCCGCAGCACCTTCACCGAGTCGACGCCCTCGACGGCGCGCAGGTCGGTGTCGGGTGCGAGGTCCGCGGCGGGCACGCCGATCTCGGCCGCGGCGATCTCGGTGACGGCCGCGGTGATCTCGGTGACGCTGTCGAGGCTGGTGGTCTCGGCCATGGTTCAGGCTCCGTTCGGGGCGAGTGTCGCGGTGATGGCTTGGTCGAGCAGGGCGACCTCGTCGTCGCCGAGGGTGAGCTGGTGGCGCACCTGGTCAAGGGAAAAAGGCTGGTAGACCGCCGTGGCGGTGGCGCAGACGACGTCATCGGCGTCGAGGACGTCGGCGGAGCCGTGGAACAGGTCCCCGTCGTCGGCCCGCAGCCGCGCGACGCACCGGTACGGGCGGTCGACCAGCAGCGGGGTGACGAAGCGGGTCCGCATGGAGACGGTGAACGCGGGGCGGCGCCGCTCAAGGACGATGAGGTTGCCGATGGTCTCGTCGCAGATCACGCCGACGAGGCCGCCGTGCACCACGCCCGGGTACGACTCGAACCCGCGGTCGAGGGCGAACCGCGCTTGCAGCCCCTCGGGGTGGGCGTGGAACTCCAGGCGCAGGCCGTGGAGGTTGTGCGGCGAGCAGCCGAAGCAACGGTAGTCAGGCAAAACCGACCACGGCACCTGAATACTCATTACGCCAATGCCTCTGCCAGAGCGCGCCGGACCTTGCCGTTGCTGCCGAGGTCGAGGCCGGTCATGCCGCCGAAGGTGCGGCGGATCTTGTCCTGCAGCACGTCCAGCTCGCCGTCCGCGGCGACCTTCTCCAGGAACAGGTCGAAGCCGGTGTCGATGGTCTCGTGGTCGCCAAGGTCGCTGATGCCCGCCTTGAACGTGCTCACCGGGTGCTTGATCTTGGCCTCGGAGCTGTAGACGTAGAGGGTCTCCAGCACCGAAGGCAGCTCCTCCGGACGCTTCTCCAAGCGCTTGGTGGTGTAGTGGATGAACTCGCGGGCGTGTCCGGCCTCGTCGCGGCTGGCGTTGAGCAGCAACGACTTCAGCACCGGCTCCTCGACCCAGGCGGCGACCGCGCGGTAGACGTGGTTGACGGTCAGCTCGGAGATGATGTTGGTCGCCAGCGTCGCCGAGGGCGTGGTGCCCGGGGCGTAGGGCTCGCGCATCGAGTCGACGGCGCGGTCGTCCACGGCCTCGCCGACGCCCGCGAGCCAGGAGCGGAACGCGTAGTGGTGCTGGACTTCCTGGTAGCCCCAGACGACGGCGAAGGTGGAGAAGTCGTAGTCGTCGACGAACTCGTTGAGAAAGCCGTGCACCGCGGCGATCACGTTGGACTCGCCCATGGTGGCGCTCTTGGCCAGGGTCACGTACTCGGGCTTGACCAGGTCCCGGTCGATCGAGTCGACGTCGAGGTCGGCGAGCTTCCAGTGCAGGCGCTCGTAGTGGCGGAAGACGTCATAGCTGTGCACGGGGTCTCCAATCAGAGGGTCTACGGGGTGGTCGCGGCGAGTTCGCGGGCGGCGAGCCGTTGGAACTTGCCGCTGCTGGTGCGCGGGATGGCCCGGGGCGAGACCAGCCGGACGGTCACCGCGGCCAGGCCGAGCTCGGCGGAAACCGCCGCGCGCAGGTCAGCGGCCAGGGCGTCGGCCGCCGCGCCCGCCGCCTCGGTCTCGGCGATGAGCAGGATCGACTCGTCTCCGTCCGGCGCGGCCACGGCGACGCACCGTCCTTTGTAGATTCCCGGGGTCCGGCGGGCGATGGCCTCGACGTCCTGCGGGTAGTAGTTGCCGCCGCGCACGGTGATCATCTCCTTGCGCCGCCCGGTGATGAACACTTCGCCGTCGCGCCGGTAGCCGAGGTCTCCCGTGCGCAGCCACCCGTCCACAAAGGACTCGTCGGTGCGGTCGACGGCGAGGTAGCCCGCGGTCACCGGGGCGCCCTGGATCAGGATCTCGCCGACCTGCCCGTCGGCGAGGTCACCGCCCGCCTCAGGGTCGACTATGCGCAGCCGCAAGCCTTTCACCGGGGCGCCGACGCCCGCGACCGCCCGCGCGCCGGGGGCGTCCGGCTCGACCGGGACGGCCCGGCCGCCATCGGCGAGCTTGTCCCGGTCGACGTGCTCGAAACGCGGCTCCCTGCCCAGCGGCGGGAAGCACACCGCCAGGGTCGCCTCGGCCATGCCGTAGACGCCGAACATGGCCTCGGGCGTGAAGCCGCCGGGGGCGAACCGGTCGCAGAAGGCGCGCACCGCGTCGGCGGCGATCGGCTCGGCCCCGTTGAACGCGATCCGCCAGTGCGCCATGTCCAGCTCGGCGGCCTCGGCTGCGGTGAACGCGGCGGCGAGCTGGTCGTAGCCGAAGTTCGGCATCGCGGTGATCGTCGCCCCGCTGGCCAGGAACTCGCGCAGCCAGCGCGCCGGGTCCTTGATGAACGACAGCGGCGACCACACGAACGCCGGGATGCCGATGAGGACCGCCGACAGCGTCCCGAACAGGCCCATGTCGTGGAACAGCGGCAGCCAGAACCCGCCGCCGTCGCGCGGCCCGAGCGCGATGCCCTCGCGGATCGCGGCGAGCCCGCTCACCACGTTGTCGTGGGTGAGCCGCACGCCCTTGGGCAGCGACGTGCTGCCGGAGGTGAACTGCACGATGGCCAGATCGCCGCCGCCGACATCGGGCAGGGCTCCGTCGCCGCTCACACTGTCGGTGCCGATCAGCTCCAGGCCGGGCAGGGTGTCCTTGAGCCCGTCGGCGAGCGTGCCGAACCGGTGCGACACCAGGATCTTCCGCATCCCGGCCGCTTCGGCGATCGCGGTCAGCCGCGCCGGGTAGGCGCCCGCGTGGCGCATCCCCAGCGGCAGCGGCAGCGGGGTCGCCGCGCCGCCCGCCGCGCTCACCGCGAACAGGCTCACCAGGAACTCGGGCGCGTTGGGGCACAGGATGCCCACCGGCTCGCCGCGCGCCACGCCCCGCGCGAGCAGCCCGGCGGCCATCGACCGGGCCGCCGCGGCGAGATC
Organism: Actinokineospora sp. NPDC051303; assembly: GCF_055586285.1. Taxonomy (NCBI): domain Bacteria; kingdom Bacillati; phylum Actinomycetota; class Actinomycetes; order Pseudonocardiales; family Pseudonocardiaceae; genus Actinokineospora; species Actinokineospora sp. NPDC051303. Next base: position 227,945 of record NZ_JBVJIN010000001.1, on the reverse strand, counting down.
CCGGTAGGTGATGGATTCCTTCTCCGAGGGGAACTCCGCGGTCACCTCCGGGTGCGCGGCGGCCACCCGGTCGAGGATCGCGTGCAGGGTTCCCCCCACTGTCTCACTCACGGTCTCCCCCACCACTGTCCCGCCCGTCACCGGCGCGGCGGGCTCGTTCACTCCTGGCTGGTTCACCCACATCACCCCTTGCTCAGCGGAAGGAGACCGGCAGCGCGCGCGGGCCGCGCATGGACACGCTGGGCCGGTATTCGGGCTGCTCGTCGAGCAGCCGGTAGTCGGGGGCGCGCAGCATCAGCCGCTCAAAGAGCACTTCGCTCTCCAGCCGGGCCAGCGGGGCGCCGAGGCAGAAGTGCGGGCCGTGGCTGAACGCCAGGTGCCGGGCGGCGCCGCGGGCCGGGTCGAAGCGCAGCACGTCGAGCCGGTCGGGGTCGGCGAAGACCTCCGGGTCCCGGTTGGCCGACGCGGCGAGCAGGATCAGCCCGGTCCCGCGCGGCAGCGTGGCGCCCGCGAACTCCACGTCCCGCATCGCCACCCGGGTGGGAAACGGGACCGGGGTGTCGAAGCGCAGGAACTCTTCGACCGCGATCCGGCTCAGGCTCGGGTCGTCGCGCAGGATCGCGCGCTGCTCCGGGGCGCAGGCGAGGGCGAGGACCCCGCCCGCGATCAGGTTCATCGTGGTCTCGAAGCCCGCGATGAGCAGCAGCACGCCGATGTCCACGATCTCCTTGACGCTGAGCCGGTCGCCGCCCTCGGACACCGCGACCAGGCCGCTGAGCAGGTCGGGCCCCGGGTCGCGCTCCCGCTCGGCGATCAGCGCGGCGAAGTACTCGGCGAACGCGGCGACGGCGACGCCGCGCGCCCGCTTCTCCTCGTCGGTGAGCAGGGCGTCGGGGTCGAGGCCGCGGCTGATCGCGGTCGCCCACTCGCCGAACACGCCGTGGTCGGCGGTCGGGACGCCGAGCAGTTCGCAGATCGTGGTCAGCGGCACCAGGTAGGCGACCTCGGCGACGAAGTCGACCTCGCCCTCGGCGATCGCGGCGTCGAGCAGGCCGTCCACGATCTCGGTCACCCTGGTCCGCAGCGCCGCCACCGCGCGCACCGTGAACGCCTTGCTGACCAGCGACCGCAGCCGGGTGTGGTCGGGCGGGTCCATCAGCAGGAAGGACCCGGGCAGCAGGTTCGGGTCGACGCCGGGGCGGAACGGGTTGATGCCGGAGAAGTAGCCGTGGCCAAAGTCCGGGTCGCCGAACACCGCGTCGCAGTCGGCGTAGCGCGGGACCAGGTGGATGCCCGGCACGTACTCGTGCAGCGGACCCGCCTCGCGCAGAGCGCGGTAGACGCCGGACGGGTCGGCCCGCGTCTCAGGGGCGAACACGGCTGCGGGGTTGATCGTGGTGGGCATGGCCGCTCCTATGCCTGGAACCGGGTGGGCAGCGCGGCCAGGCCGCGCACGACCAGGTTCGGCTTGTACGGCGGGGTGTCGGTCAGCGGTTCGAGCACGGACACCTTGCGCAGCAGCACTTCCAGCAGGATCTCCATCTCCAGCAGGGCCAGCGGGGCGCCCAGGCAGTAGTGGATGCCGAGGCTGAAGGCCAGGTGCCGGGGCGGCGGGTTGCTCCGGTCGTGGTAGCGCGTCACGTCGAGGCGGTCGGGGTCGGCGAACACGGTCTCGTCGCGGTTGCCGGAGTTGATCAGCACCACCACGCCGTCGCCTGGCTCGAAGTCGTGGCCAGCCACGGTCATCGGCTTGGTCGCCGAGCGGGTGGTGAGCTGCACGGGCGGCTCGAAGCGCAGCAGCTCGTCCACCGCGGCCGGGATCAGCTCGGGGCGCTCGCGCAGCAGGGCGAGCTGGTCGGGGTTGCGCATCAGCGCGAGCAGGCCGCTGCCGACGAGGTTCACCGTGGTCTCGTGGCCCGCGACGACCGTGGTGACGCACGTGCTCAGCAGCTCGGTCTCGGTCAGCACGTCGCCGCGGTCCTCCACCGCGGACAGCGCGCTGAGCAGGTCGTCCTTCGGGTCCGTCTTGCGCTCGTCGATCAGTTCCCGGACATAGGCCATGAACTCCCGCGCCGCGGTGCTGCGCGCCTCGTGCGCCTGCGGCGTCATCAGCGGGTCCGGGTCGAAGCCGCGGGCCAGGTCCTGCGACCAGCGCTGCACGTCGGCGTGCAGCGCGGCGGGGATGCCGACCAGCTCGCAGACGATCGTCAGCGGCAGCGGGTAGCCGATCAGCTGGATCAGGTCGAACTCGCCCTCGGCCAGCGCGTTGTCCACAAGGGACTCCGCGAGCGCGGCGATCCTGGGCCGCAGCCGGGTCACCATGTTCGGCACGAACGCCTTGGACACCAGCCCGCGCAGGCGGGTGTGGTCGGGCGGGTCCATCCACAGGAACGAGGTCGGCATCTCCTCGGCCGCGTGCTCGGCGGCGACGCTGGGGTGCATCTGCGCGGCCTCGTCGGCGTGGCTCCACGCGGTGTTCTGCAGGACCGCGGCGCAGTCGGCGTAGCGGGTGATCAGGTGCAGCCCCAGCGGGGTGCGGTGCACCGGGCCCGCCGCCCGCAGCTCACCGGCCGGGGTGTAGGGGTCCGGGCGGTTGTCCGGCAGGAACAGCCGGGCCATCGCCGAGTCGACCAGGCCCATCGCGGAGGTATTCATGCGACTGAGCACAGCAGCGATGAATGGCGGTCACATGAATTGCCCGTTAATGCGGAAAATTTGTCCCGCACGATAGGGCCTGTCAATAGCGTCATCGTTCGTGGCGATGACCAAGACGTAATGGCGCGATTGGCCGCGCGCATTCTTGTTGACCCGGCGGCGGTTCCGGCAGCACGATCACCGCGCACCCCCCACTTTTCCGGGAAGGCACCCCATGGCATCCGGCACCCATGCCGTCGTCCTCGGCGCGAGCATCGCGGGACTGCTCACCGCCCGGGTACTGCACGAGCACTACGACCGGGTCACCGTCGTCGAACGCGACCACCTGCCCTCGGCCAAGCAGCGGCGCGGCGTGCCGCAGGGCAGGCACCTGCACGGCCTGATGGAGCGCGGCCGCTCGATCATGGAGTCGCTCTACCCCGGGCTGACCGACGAGGTGAGCAGGCTGGGCGCGCCCACCACCGAGGTGCTGGTCCGGTCGCGCTGGTACCTCAGCGGGCTGCGCGCCCACCCCACCCCCACCGGCCTGACCACGCTGCTGGCGAGCAGGCCGCTGCTGGAGACCGAGATCCGCAGGCGCACCGCGGCGCTGGGCGTCGTGCTGCGCGAGCGGACCTCGGCCGTCGGCCTGATCACCTCAGGCGGCAAGGTGACCGGCGTCGAGGTTTCCGATAACGAGGGCCGGATCGAGGCCATCGCCGCCGACGTCGTGGTCGACGCCACCGGGCGGGCTTCCCGCGCCCCGGACTGGCTGGCCGCGATGGGCGCCGCCGTGCCGGAGGAGGAGCGGGTCGAGGTGGACCTCGGCTACGCCTCGCGCACCTACCGCCGCAGCCCGGAGCACCTGGACGGGGACTACGGGGTGGTCATCTCGACCATGCCGGGCAGGCGCGGCGGCGGCGCGATCCGGCTGGAGGGCGACCGCTGGCACGTCACCCTCGGCGGGATGCTGGGCGACCACCCGCCCACCGACCACGACGGCTTCACCGCGTTCGCCGCGACGCTGCCGGTGCCCGACATCCACCGCATCGTCTCGGTCGCCGAGCCGCTCGACGACGCCGTCCCGCACCGCTTCCGCGGCTCGCTGCGCCGCTACTACGAGCGCATGGCCGCGCCGCCGCAGGGCTTCCTGGTCGTCGGCGACGCGCTGTGCAGCTTCAACCCGCTCTACGCCCAGGGCATGACGGTGGCCGCCCAGCAGGCGCTGGCGCTGCGCGAGTGCCTGCCCGACACCGGCGACCTGCCCGCCCGCTTCTACGCCAAGGCGGCGCGGCTGGTCGACATCGCCTGGCAGATGTCCACCAACTCCGACCTCAACCACCCCGGCGTCGTCGGCAACCGCACTCTGCGCACCCGGCTGGTGAACAGCTACGTGACCCGGGCGCACCGGGCCGCGCACGTCGACCCCACGGTGGCGCGCACCTTCATGCGGCTGGCGAACCTGGTCGAGTCGCCGACCGCGCTGATGCGCCCGGCGATGATCGCGCGGGTGCTCTGGCAGAGCACCCGAAATGTTCACCCGGAATTGGTCCCGACCCCGGTCCGGGTGCCGGGAGAATAACTTCCAGACTCGCCCAGGTTTTCCGCCCGCTCGGGCTGGACTATTCCCGCGGTGCGCTTTCCACCGAATCGGAGTCGCAAAAGTGAGCGAACACCAGACCGAGGGGCTCACCCCGGTGCAGCTGGCCGTCGTCGAGAGCGTCGCGCCGAATTGGCGGCACGACCCGTATCGCAGTTACGACGTGCTGCGCGCGGCCGGGCCGTTCATCCCGGGCCCGATGGACACCCACCTCGTGCCGCGCTACCGCGAGGCGGACCTGATCATGCAGAACCCGGACTGGAGCCACGCCGAGGAGTCCGAGCTGCTGCACCCCGACAGCGACGTCGAGCTGCCCGGGTCGTTCCTGTGGATGGAGCCGCCGGACCACACCCGGCTGCGCGGCCTGGTGTCCAAGGCGTTCACGATGCGCACCGTCGAGGGGTTGCGCGCGCGGACCGAGCAGGTCGTGGCCGACCTGATGGACAAGCTGCTCGCCGAGGGCTCCGAGACCGAGGTCGACCTGCTGGAGTCGCTGGCGTACCCGCTGCCGCTGACCATGGTGTGCGAGCTGCTCGGCGTGCCAGCCGAGGCGCATGACGAGGTGCGGCAGATGTCCGCGGCCATCGCCCGCGGCCTCGACCCCGACGCGCTGCTGTCGCCGGACGAGCTGGCCGCGCGCACCAAGGCGGTGCACGCGTTCACCGACTTCTTCACCGACCTGGTGGCCCAGCGCCGCAAGGACCCCCGCGACGACCTGATCACCCGGCTGGCCCAGGCCGAGGCCGAGGGCGCCCGGATGACCCCGACCGAGCTGCTGGGCACGCTGCTGATCCTGGTCGTGGCCGGGCACGAGACCACGGTCAACCTGATCGGCAACGGCGTGCTGGCCCTGATCCGCAACCCGGACCAGTTCGCCGCGCTCAAGGCCGACCCCGACCTCGCCGCGCCCGCCGCGGACGAGATCCTGCGCTACGACGCGCCCGTGCACCTGACCACCCGCACCGCCCGCAAGGAGATCACTGTCTCCGGGCGCACGTTCGCCCCGGGTGAGAGCGTGATCGTGCTGTTCGGCTCGGCCAACCGCGACCCGGAGGCGTTCGCCGACGCCGACCGCCTCGACCTGACCCGCTACGGCGCGGGCAAGCGGGTCAACCGGCACCTGTCGTTCGGCCTTGGCCTGCACTACTGCATCGGCGCGCCGCTGGCCCGGCTGGAGATGGAGCTGTCGCTGCGCGCGATCGCCTCGCGCGTCAAGGAGTTCACCCTGCGCGACGACCCGCCGCCGTACCGCCCGAACCTGGTGGTGCGGGGCATGTCGGAACTGTTCGTCCGTGTCGAGGCTCAGGAGAACCGATGAGCGAGCTTGCGAGCGAACCATTGACACAGTGCGTAGGCGCGCGGGGCCACCGATCTTGTGAGGTGGCCTGATGAGCGCCCCGTCCGTCGAGGCCTTCTGGGTCGACGACCACGCGAACCCCTACCCCAGCTACGACCGGCTGCGCGCGGAAGCCCTCGTGCCGCACCTGCTCGACGACGTGCCGGTCACCCTGATCACCCGCTACGACGAATGCGCCGAGGTGCTGACCGGCGCGGACTGGGGCCACGGCTACGCCGAGGGCATCAGCCCGTTCCGGGACACGGTCGCGGCGATCCCCGGCTCGTTCGTGCGCATGGACCCGCCCGAGCACGGGCGGCTGCGCGGCCTGGTCAACAAGGCGTTCACCCCGCGCACGGTCGCCGACATGGTGCCGCTGGCCCAGTCCGTTGTGGACGAACTGGTCACCGAGGGGCTGCGGCGCGGCGAGATCGATGTCCTCAATGGACTCGCGGTGCCGCTGGCCGTCGCCATGATCCCCGGACGGCTGCTGGGCGCGCCGGTGGCCGACGGCCCGCTGTTCCGCAAGTGGCAGCTGGCCATCGCCCGCGGCAGCGACCCCGACCACCTGCTCGGCCCCGCCGACATCGCCGCCCGCTCCGCCGCGGCGCAGGAGTGCCTGGCCTACTTCCACGGCCTCATCACCGCCAAGCGCGCCGCCCCGACCCCGGACCTGCTCAGCGAGCTGATCGCGGTGGAGCAGGCGGGCGACCAGCTCGCCGAGCGGGAGATCCTGGGCCTGTGCGTGCTGCTGCTGGTGGCGGGCATGGAGACCTCGATCAACCTGATCGGCAACGGGATGCTCGCCCTGCTGCGCAATCCCGACCAACTCGCCCTGCTGCGCGAGCGCCCGGAGCTGATGGCCTCCGCCATCGATGAAATGCTCCGCTACGACGCCCCGACCCAGTTCACGATCCGGGTCGCCCTCGCCGACACCACGGTCGGCGGGCGCCGGTTCAAGCGCGGCGACGGCGTGGTCGTGCTGACCGCGTCCGCCAGCCGCGACCCGCTGGTCTACCCGAACGCCGACGCCTTCGACATCACCCGGTACGACGGCAAGCACCCCGCCCGCAGGCACCTCGGCTTCAGCCTGGGCCTGCACTACTGCGTTGGCGCCCCACTGGCCAGGATCGAGGCGGAAGCGGCGTTCCGCGCCCTGCTCGACCGCGCGCCGGAGCTGTCGCTGGCCACCGAGACCGTCGAGTACCAGCCCAGCCTCATCCACCGCGGGATCTTGTCCCTGCCGGTGCGGCTGTCCTGATCTCAGAGGGCAGCTGATCTTGGTTTAGTTGGTGATGTCCGGTTTGGGTGGGTCGTTGCGCCAGGTTTGGGTGGTTTCACCGGTCAGTTCCCGGCGCATTTTGTTGGCCATGGCCCAGTGGATCATCGTGCGTGACCGCTGGGGCAGGGTTTCGTAGCCGCGGACGAGCAGGCGGTGTTGCGTCAACCAACCCAGCGCGCGCTCTACCACCCACCGACGCGGCAACACGTGGAACCCTTTGGCGGCAGGGCGTTTGACGACTTCACCCTGGATACCCTGACCGGCTCCATGACGGAGGACCGCGTTGTTGTAACCACCATCCACCCACACCATCGACACACTCGGCTGCGTGGTGGCGACCTGATCCAGAACCTCCCGGCCGCCCCTGGAATCCTGCACCGACGCCGCGGTCACGATCACCGCGAGCAGCAAGCCCAGCATGTCGGTGGCGATGTGCCGGCTCCTGCCCTTGATCTTCTTGCCCGCGTCGATGCCTTGACTGGTTTCGCCGACATCGCAGGAGGTCTTCACGCTCTGCGAGTCGATGATCGCCGCACGATCCCGGTCCGGCACATGTACAGGATCGCGTTCACGATCTCCCGCAAGTCATGCACGCGCCTCACGGGTCCCCGGCCCACGCCGAGCCGCACGCCACGCCGTCAACGTCGACTCGATCAACGCCCACCGAGCATCGGACAAGTCACCGCGATACACACACCGCCCACCCACGAGTCGACCAAGCCATCAGTGACGTCCCGAACCGGACATACCACCACCAACCAAGATCAGATGCCCTCTCAGGGCTCGACGCGGACGAGCCTGCGGCCGGGGCGCTGACCGATTTGCTCGCGCAGTCGGCCCGCGAACTCGGGCAGCGCGCGGCTGGTGACGACGAGCTTGGCGCTGCCCTCGGCGGCGTCCAGCAGGGTCTGGAGGTGGTCGGCGGCCAGGCCCGCGGTGTCGACGCCGTGGAAGCGGGCGCCGCCCCGGCCGCGTTCGGGGCGGGTCAGCTCGTCAAAGCCGTCCAGCAGCAGGACGACGCGCCCTGAGCGGAGCAGGTAGGCGAACTTCTCCGGCGTGAACCCCTCGTCCTCGTCGTGCGCGGCGAGGTGGCGCCGGACGAGTTCGTCCAGCGTGCCCGCGCGCGCCAGGTCGCGGGCCTGGAGCAGGATCGGGACCAGGTCCGGCACTTCGGCGGGCAGCCTGCGGGCCAGGTCGCGCAGCAGCGCCGTCGTGCCCTGGCCGGGGTCGCCCAGCACCATCACGAACTGGGCCTGCGCCGAGCGCAGCCAGCGCAGCGCAGCGCCGGGCAGGTCCGCCCGGACCTCCCCCGGCTCGTCGCCGACGACCCGGAACGCGGCCGGGGCCCGCTCGGGGTCGCCCGCGAGCCGCTCGGTCTGCCGGGCCAGGTAGCCGCGCAGGTCGAGCAGCCCCTGGAACTCCAGCAGGCTGCGCAGCAGCACGCCCCGGCCGCGGGCGTGGGTGAGCAGGGCGTCGTCGGGGCGTCCGCCCTGGTAGACCAGCTCGGAGTCCACCCCGATCCGGAACGAGTCGGCCTCGGCGAGGAACGCGTCCAGGTCCTGCCGGGTCGGATCGCCGACGCAGCCGCCCAGCCGCAGTTGCCGGGTGAACCCGGCGTCGTCGTAGGTGACCAGCAGGTAGGGCGGATCGTGCTCGACGGTCTCGACCGCGGCGCCGGGATGGCGTTTCCGGGCCACCGCGGCGAGCCTGCGCAGCAGCACGGACACGGCGTCCGCGCGCCGGGCGGGCTCGGCGGCGATCTGCTGGCCCGCCTGGCCCGCCTGGCCGGAGTCCGGCACTGGTCGGGAGTCCGGCCGGGGCAGGGTCGTGCCCGCCGAGGGCCACGGCCGAGCCAGCCGCTCGACCTCGTCGGCGGTCCAGCCAGGGCCACCCGGATCGAAGTGGCGTCCCCACAGGGTCAGCCCGGCCGGAGTGACCCGCAGAAGCTGGTACCGGCGCCCGCTGCCCGCGCCCGCCACAGGCAGCCCGGACGCGAGCTCGCCCAAGCCCGCGCCGTCGCCGTGCAGGAGCAGGTTCACCTCGTCCCCCAGCGCCTCGGCGTCCCGCAGCCCGCGCTCGGCGTCGGGGAGCGGGCTGTGGTGCACCGCGCCGATCCGCAGCCAACCGCGGTCGCGGTAGTCGGCCAGCCGTTCGGCGAACCAGACTGCCTGCTCCTGGCCGACCGAGCCGTACTGGTCTTCGTCGCGGTGGCTGATGGCGATGGTCGAGTTGTATCCGGCCACGACGACCTGCAACTCGGCGATCTCGACCAGGGTCCACGGTCGCCCCGCCTCGAACCCGGCTCCTGGGACGTCCGCGCACAGGTCGCGCAAGAGCCGCTGGTAGTGCTCCCACTTCGGGAAGTACGGCGGCGTCGGCTCGACTTCGTCCGCCTCGCAGGCGGCGAAGTAGGCCATGCACTTCTTGCGGCTCACGTCGGAGGCCCCGGGCACGACGACGATCCTGCTCCGATCCAGGCCAAGTCGCTCCGCCAGCCCGCCCAGGACCTGCTCCGCCTCGGCGAACTCGCCGACGCGCGCGGTCGCGGTCAGCCCACCGGTGACGACCAGCAGGTCCGGCCAGACGCCGTGGTCCTCGGCAAGCTGCTCCACGTCGCCGGGCAAGGCGAGCACCGCGTCGTCGCCGGAGCCGAGCAGGAGGTCGGACAGGTGCAGGACCGTCACCGACGCCTCGTCGCCTTCCTCGGCGGCGAGCAGCTCGGTGGGGGTGATGCCGAAGACGCGCGCCAGCACCTCGACCTCCTCCGCGGTGACGGACTTGCGAACGCCTGACTCGATCTTGGCGATCGTGCTCCTGGTGAGGGTGTCAAGGCCAGCCCGCGCGCATTCCTCGGCCAATTGGCGGGCCGACCACCCGTGCCGAGTGCGGAGCAGGCGCACCCGATCGGCAACGAGTCCGGTTGTTCGCCCCATGTCGCTCCCCGCGCCGCAGCCGCCAAGCGGAGCAATTCCTGTCATCTATCCCACACCCTGGGCGGACATTGGTAGACTGCTCCGTATAAGCACAGCCTACGCCACCAGAGTCGCTCGGGGACAGAGGATCAGCCTCCATGCTCCGTTTCGGCTACAAAGGACGGTGCATCGTGGCCGACCACGCGCACCCGGAGACCGGTCCGCCGCCGAAGCCGTACCACTCCGTCCGCGACCCCAAGGCCCCACGGGACGGGCTCGACCTGTGTGACCGCGTCCTCTACCGAGCCACGCAGTCGTGGGCCGCCGCGGGCAGGCACGCGCTGATCCTGCTGACCCTGCTGGTGTGCTTCGGCGGCCTGCTCTACCTGGCGAAGGGGGTGTCGCCGTGGATCGGCGTCGCCATCGCCTCGGGCGCGGTCGCCGTCCGGACCCGAGGGCAGCGGCGCAAAGAGGAAAAGGAGGAATCCGACTCGCGATGAGGCCCAGCGGCGGACCGGTTCCCGACTTACCGCTGCGGGGCGGCCGTCAGGAGCGCTCTTCGCGTCTTGGGCAAGTGGAAGCCGGTCAGCCCCGACGCGGGGCGACGCCACGGCCGCGCGCCCCGCACGTTCGCCGGGCGAGCGATGCGGGGCGGCGCGGTTTTCCGGTCAGGCGCCGGTAGAACACCCAGGGACTGGGCGGGCAGGTCACCGGCGTCAGTTGTGGGTCATGTGCGGTCCGACGCTGTTGTGCGTCATGTCCGGGGAGTCGGCCGCGGCAGCGGGACCCGCCAGGGCGAAGCCCGTGACGAGCGCGGACACGGCGATCAGGGCGGCGATGAGCGATCGCTTGAGAGCCATGGGGATCCTCCGTCGATCGTCCGGTCCGAGCCGGGCGGCCCACCGGGGGTGCGCGAAGTCGATCAGGGAAGATCGTCGCAGCGGGGGGCTGCCGGGGAGACAACGCGCGGTGAATGCGCGGCCAACCCCAGACGTCCGCGTCGTGGTCACCCGCCGCGACCAGCGAACGGCCATCGGGCTTAATTTAAGATCAATACGTTGTTAATGATCTGTTCACTTCTATATCCTGGCCGGATGCCCGATTCGTTCATCGGCAGGGACGCCGAGCGACGCCGCCTCGACGGCTGCGTCGACGCGCTGCTCGGCGGGCGCGGCGGCGCGGTCCTGGTCGAGGGCGAGCCGGGCATCGGCAAGACCACGCTGGTGCGGGTGGCCGTCGACCGCGCGGAAAGCCTGGGCTGCCGGGTGCGCTGGGGCGCGGGCGACGAACTCGGCCAAACGCTGCCACTGCTGCCGTTGCTGGACGCGCTGCGCGACGACGACGCGTGGACGCGGTCGGTCGACCGCCTGCTGCGCGGCGAGGGCGGCGCGGCCGACCCGGTCGCCGCCGCGGCGCAGCGGGTGCTCGCCCTGGTCGACAAGCTCTGCCGCGCCGAGCCGACCGTGCTCGTCCTGGACGACCTGCAATGGGCCGACCGAGCCACGCTCGCGCTGTGGTGCAGGCTGGCCAGGCGCGCGGCCGAGGCGCCGCTGCTGCTCATCGGGACCGCCCGCCAGTTCCCGCGCCGGACCGAACTGCTCGCCGCGCGCCGCGCCGTCGGGCGCACCGGCGTGCTCAAGGTCGACCGGCTGCCCGAAGCGGAGGTCGCCGTCCTGGTCGGCGCGCTCGCGGGCGCGGAACCGGGCGAGAACCTGCTCGCGCTCGCCGCCGGAGCCGCCGGAAACCCGTTGTACGTCACCGAACTGGTCGACGCGGTGCGCCGCTCGGCCGCGCTGGCGGTCTCCCCGGAGCGGGCCGAGCTGACCGGCGACCCGGCGCCGGGGTCGATGGCCGCGGCGATCGCGCACCGGCTCGATTTCCTGAGCGGGCGGGCCCGCGAGGTGCTGCGCGCCGCGGCGCTGCTCGGCGTCGAGTTCGACCTCGGCGACCTCGCGGCCGTGCTGGGCGAGCCGGTCGCCGCGCTGGTCGACGCGCTGGAGGAGGCGCACGTCGCCGGGGTGCTGCGGGAATCCGCTGGCGGCCTGGCGTTCCGGCACCCGCTCATCCGCGACGCCATCCACGACGGCCTGCCCGCCCCGATCCGCGCCGTGCGCCACCACGCGGCGGCGATGGCGCTGGCCGAGGCGGGCGCGCCGATCCACCGGGTCGCGCGCCAGTTCCTGCGCGCGGTCGACCTCTCCGGCGCGGCCGGGCTGGACGACTGGTCGACCGCGTGGCTGGCCGAGGCCGCGCCCGCGCTCATCGCCCAGGCGCCCGCGGTGGCGATCGGGCTGCTCGACCGGGCGGTGCGCGACGCGCCCGGCGGCCCGCTGGCCGCCCGGCTCGCCGACGCCCTGTACCGGACCGGGGAACCCGGGCGCGCGGAAGCGGTCGCCACCCGCGCGCTGGCCGCGGCGACCGACCCGGACGTGCTGGTCGACCTGCACTGGACGCTGGCGCAGTGCCGGGCGATGGCGGGGCGGTCCGCGCGGTCGCTCGCCGCGCTCGCCGAGGCCATGGCCCAGCCGGGGCTGCGCACCGGGCACCGCGCGCGGCTGCTGGTGCTGACCGCCCGCGCGCACCGCGACCTGGGCGAGGTCGACCTCGCGGGTGTCGTCGCCGGGGAAGCGCTCGCCCTCGCCGAGGACGCTGGGGACCGGTGGGCGCTGGGGTGGGCGCTGCACGTGCTGACGATCGTGTCGGTGATGCGCGGGGAGGTCGCCGCCGCGCTGCCGCTGTTCGACCGCGCGCTCGCGGTGTGCGCCGCCGACCCGGCGCTGCTCGACCTGCGGCTGCTGTTGCAGGTCAACCAGGCCGTCGCGCTGGGCGACCTGGACCGCTACGACGAGGCCATCGCCGCGGGCGAGCAGGTGCGCGGGCTGGCCGAGGAGACCGGCTGCCTGGTGCGGCTGGCCCAGGCGCACACCGCGCTCGGGGAGCTGCTCTACGACGTCGGCCGCTGGGCCGACGCGCTCGCCGAGGTGGAGGCGCTGCCCGACGAGGTCAAGGACCCGGGCGTGGCCTGCTGCGACCACGGGGTGGCGGCCATGGTCGCGTTCCATCGGGGCGACCCGGACACCGGAGCCCGGCACGTCGCCGCGGCGGGCCCGCACGCGCGGCGGATCGGCAACCGGGTGATCGGTTCCCTGGCGCTGGCCCGCGCGCTCGACCACGAGCGCCGGGGGAACCCGGACCGGGCGCTGGCCGAGTTGCTGGGGTGCCTGACCGCGCAAGCGGAGGAACTGGAGGAGATGGAAGACCTCCTGCCCGAGACGGTGCGGCTCGCAGTGCCGCTGCGCGACCGCGCCGCCGCCGCGTACGCCGCCGGGCTCGCGGAGAAGCTGGCCCAGTCGAGCGCGATCCCGCACCGGACCGCCGCCGCGCTGCTGTGCCGAGGCCTGCTCGACGGCGACCCGGCTGCGCTGCTGTCCGCGGCCGAGCACTACCTCACCGCGGGCAGGCCGCTCGCCCAGGCCCGCGCGCTGCACGCCGCCGCCGTGGCCTTCGCCGCCCAAGCCGACCCGACCGCGGCGCGGGCCGCGTTCAGCGCGGCCGACGACCTCTACACGACCCTGGGCGCGACCTGGGACGCGGCGAGCCTGCGGGCCGAACTGCACGCGCACGGCATCCGCCGAGGACCGAGGGCGCGGCACCGGCCCGAGCGGACCGGGTGGGCCAGCCTCACCCCGGCCGAATCGCGGATCGCGGCGATGGTGGCGCAGGGCCTGTCCAACCCGCAGATCGCCGACCGGCTGGTGCTCTCGCCGAGAACCGTGGCCACCCACGTCTCGCACATCCTGGCGAAGCTCGGCGTGGCTTCCCGCACCGACGTGGCCCGGGAAGCCGCCACCCGCTACCGCGACTCCGGCTGACGCACCCGCCTGCTCCACAGTGGAGCGACGAACCACCAGATCGCGAACCAGCCCATGGTGCCGCCGGAAAGCCACAGCGCGGGCCCGGTGCCCAGCACGACGTCGAGGATCAGCAGCAGCGACGAGCCCAGTGAGGACATAAGCAAACCCAAGCCGCACAAGGTGAACCGGGCGGTCGCCCGCACCAGCCTGCGCTTGAGCCCCCGCCGGAACACCAGCCGGTGAAACGGCGCTGGCGCGATCAGCAGCGCGGTGGCCCCCGCGCCGAGCAGCAGGGCCACCACGTACACGGTCCGCTGGAAGTCGGTGATCTCCCCGAACCTCGGCGTGAACGCCAGCGCCAACAGGAACGCCAGCAGGAACTGCACACCGGTCTGCGCGACCCGAACCTCTTGCAGCATCTCACCGTAGTTGCGGTCGAGCCGCTGCGTCGGCGTCTCCCCCCGGGTGGCGACCGGCCACCGGTCACGGCTGGTGTCGGTCTCGGTGGGCAAGGGGTGCAGGGTCATCACGGGCTCCACGGTCGCGCTGGTGTCGTTGTCCCCCAACCATCGCCGCTCACCGGTACCGAGACATCCGTCGGATGACGGAGACGCGAACGGCGGTGTCAGCGGCCACTGTCACCGTGCCGTCGTGAATGGACTCGCGGGTTGTCGGTCATGGACGCGTTGTCGTCTCTCCGACTGAAACACCGCGATCAGCCCGCGGCGGTCTTGGCGCGCAGGCGGCGCAGGCCGAGGGCGAACCACACCATGGCGATGCCGCGCACCAGCAGCGCCAGCCCCAGAAAGACGGCCAGCGTCAGGATCGTCAAGCCGGGCAAGGCAAGCGCGATCAGACCGACCGCGAAGGTCAGCACCCCCAAGGCGACCCACAGCCCCCACATCGGCAGCCGTTTTCGCCAGGACACCGACGCGCCGACTTGCACGACGCCGCCGACGACGAACCCGATGCCCACCCACACCGCGACGGCCAGCAGGGTGATGCCCGGCCACACCAGCGCGACAACGCCGAGCACCAGCCACAGCGCGCCCAGGACATAGGACGGCCACCCGGCGTGGTAGCGGTCGGCGGTGACGATCTCCGCCACCCCGTCCACGATCAACGCGATCGCCACCAGCACGGCCAGCGTCCCCACCGCGGCGGCGAGGTCGGCCAGAAGCAGCACCCCCAGCACGGCCACCGCGAATCCCAGCAGGGCGACCACCCACCACCGCCCGGTGATCCCGCGCAGGGCGCGGGCGGACTCCTGGTCGAACGACACCGAGAACGCGCGGGGCGGGACCACCGTCATGTCGGGCTCCTCCTTTGTCCACCACGAGGATGCGGGCCACCCCGCACCCCCGCCAGCCGAGCCCGCCACCCGAGTGATCACCGCTCGTAGAATCCGGTCGCCCGACCATGCTCACCGAGCGAAGGACCACCAGTGCGACTTCCCGACCCGGCGCGCTCGACCGCGGTCCTCATCGGCGTGAGCGAACACCAGACGGCCGCCCTGCCGGACCTTCCCGCGGTCGGCGGCAATCTGCGCGCGCTGGCGGCGGCGCTCACCGACGCCCGCTGGGGCGGATTCCACCCGGACCGCACGATCACCCTGGAGAACCCCGAGTCCGCGCGCGCGGTTTACCGGACCCTGCGCCAGCAGGCCGCGCGGACCGAGGACACCCTGGTCGTGTACTTCGCGGGCCACGGCCTGACCAGCGACGCGCGTCCCGAACTCTTCCTGGCGCTGCCTGACACCGATCCCGACGAGTTGCGCGTCAGCGCCCTGCCCTTCGACGTGATCCGGGAAATCTTTCGCGACTCGCCCGCGGCCAACCGGGTGCTCATCCTGGACTGCTGTTTCAGCGGCCACGCCACCGCGGCCTTCATGTCGCCGGGCGCCGCCGTTCTGGGCGGGCAGGTCGAAATCAGCGGCACCTACACATTGGCCTCGACCTCGGCCAACGCCGTTTCCCTCGCGCCCGTGGGCGCGCCCCACACCGTGTTCACCGGCGCCTTGGTCGACATCCTCCGCGAGGGCTTACCCGACGGCCAGGAACTGCTGAGCCTGAGCGCTGTGTACCGGTCGTTGCGGCACACCATGATGACGCGCGGCCACCCGCTGCCCACCCAGCGCGGCACGGACACCGCGGACCTTCTCGCCCTGACCCGCAACCCGGCCCGAGCGGCGCCGCCACCGCCCCCGGCCGCCGCGGTGTCGTTTTCGGGGTCGGTCAGGCGTGAGCGGCTGAGGCGGCAGAAGATGTGGCTCTGGGGCATGATCGCCGTCCTCATGGTCGCGGCCGCGGCGGCCACCTCATTCGCCATCGGCCAAATCGACAATATCCTCGCCGACTCCCCGGCGAACGGAGGGGCCGGAACCTCGTCACCGATCGCCACGACCAGCGGCCCGATCACGACGACAACGGAACCACCGCAGCAGCCGCCGAAATCCCCCATTCCGGTCCTTGTTTACAACAACACCACAATCAGCGACCTGGCCAAGCGCGTGGCCGTCGACCTCACCAGTCGTCATTGGATTGTCGCTGGCACAAGCAACTACACGAGCGGGTCGATCCCGAAGAGTACCGCGTACTACCGGGCCGGAACCGACGAGGAACCAGCAGCACGAGCATTGGCGAGCGAATTCGGTTTCGCGGTCGAACCACGGTTCGACGGAATCCAGTCAGCGCCACCAGGGATAATCGTCATCGTCACCACTAACTACCGAACGCCGGGCGCCACCTGACCTAGCGGAGGTCGATCTCGCCCTTCTCCCCCACTTCGCCGCGGGGTTCGCCGTCGACGCGGATTTCGTCGCCTTCGGTGGTGGGGAGGACGAAGGTGCCGTCCGGGCGGACCTGGGTGGCGCCGTGGTCGGTGGCGATCACGGTGCCCGCGGGGGCGGGGCTGTGCCCGCCGACGAACAAGCGGGGGGCGGGATCGGCGCCGTCCGGGGTGGCGGTGACCGAGTAGCGCAGGACCGGCGGGCCAGCGGGGACCAGCAGGGCGATGTCCACCGTGGCGGTGACCGTGACGTCCAGGCCGGGTTTGAGCTGGCCGCCGAGCGCGGACCAGAAGTCCGAGTTCTCCCCGGCGCCGCCCGCCGCGAGGGTGATCTTAGGGATCGGCCGCACCGCGCGGTAGGCCTCGTGCAGGTAGCGGTCGTCCAGTTCGGGGACGCGCAGCAGGGCGGCCATGGTGGCGCCGAGCAGGGCGTGCTCGTCGCGGATGTCGGAGGTCCACGCGGTGATCAGGTAGCGGCAGTCCACCTGGGGCAGGGGCGGGCGCTGCCGGACGCGGCCGTCGGCGTCGCGCACGGTTTCCATGCCCAGGTCGCGGGCGGAGAGGTTGCGGCGGATGTCCCACAGGTACAGGTTGACCGTGGGGCGGGAGACCCGGGCCGACCACTCCTTGTCCGGGGCGGCGAAGACGATGTCGATCTCGCTGCGCGGCAGCGGGACCTCCGCGCGCAGGAACTCCTCCAGCGACTCATCGAGCAGATGCAGCATCGTCGTCCCCGTTCACCAGGTGGAAGTAGCGGCCGAACTCCGACTCCGTGCGCAGCCTGCCGAGCTTCTGGAACTCGCGTTTCACGGCCAGCACCACCCGTTCCATGGTGATCGGCCCGCCCGCGTCCGCGGCGAGGAAAGCCGCGCCGAGGACTGCGTTGTGGATGACGCCGCCGGTGATCCGGAACTGCTTGGCGAGGAAGTCGAAGTCCAGGTCGCCCACGGGCGCGCCGGGCGGGAACGAGCGCTGCCAGATGAGTTTGCGCTGCGCCTCCCCCGGCGGCTCGAACGCCACCGTGACCGCGATCCGGCGCTGGAACGCGTCATCGATGTTGCGTTGCAGGTTGGTGGCCATGACGACCAGACCCGGGTAGGACTCCAGGCGCTGCAACAGGTACGCGACTTCGATGTTGGCGTAGCGGTCGTGCGCGTCGGCGACCTCGGAGCGCTTGCCGAACAACGCGTCCGCCTCATCGAAGAACAGCACCAGGTCGCCCGCCTCGGCCGCGCCGAAGAGGCGTTCGAGCTGTTTTTCCGTCTCGCCGATGTACTTGCTGACCACCGCGGACAGGTCGATCTTGTAGAGGTCGAGGCCGAGCTGGCCCGCGATGATCTCCGCGGCCAGGGTCTTGCCGGTGCCCGACGGCCCGGAGAACATCGCGACCACCCCGGGCGAGGGCAGGTCGGAGAAGCCCCACTCGCGGTACACCGTGCCCCGGCCCCGGCAGCGCGCCACCAGCTCGGCGAGCTGGGCGGTCTGGTCGGCGGGGAGCACCAGGTCCTGGGGCCCGCGCTGGGGCCGGATGCGCAGGGCGACCCCGTCGAGGTGGCCGCCCGCGAGCCGCCGCACCCCTTCCGCGACCCGGTCGGGCTCCCCGTTCGCCGCCGCGGCGACCAGCCGGAGCTGGGTGCGGGTGAGCGGGGTGTCAGCGGGCGCGGGCACCCCGAACGCCTCTTTCCAGTCGGTGTCGTCCGCGACGCCGGAGTCCACCCGGACCTCCGTCCACGGCCGCGCGGGCAGGCTTTCCAGCGCGATGTCGCGCGGCGAGCTCAGCGCCCAGCTCAGGTGCGCGGCCCGGTCGATCCGGTCGGCGGCGGCCCGGCTCGGCGCCCCGCCCAGCTCGACCACGACGGCGCAGCCGCGCACGCTCGCCTCGCGGACCATCGCCGCCCATTCCGCGTCCGTGCCCGGCGCCGGGCACACCAGCAGCGGCGCGCCCGGCCACCGGTTCCGCACAGCCCGGACCCGGCTCTGCTGGTCCGCCCCGGACACCAGCAGGACCTCCGGACGACCTGCCCCGGCCGAGTCCGCACGTGGTTCCGGGCCGGTTTCGCGGGCGGGGCCGTCGACCACGCGGGAGCCCGCCGGGAGGGCGGGGTCGGGTGAGTCGTCGCCCGCGAGCGCCCAGACGACCCGGTCGGCGGGGGCGACCATGCGGGTGGCCCACGGGCCATCCGCAGCGACGGTGATCAGCTCGGCGGCGCGTAGCGGGGCGCCGGGGGCCAAGGCGGCGCCCTCGGCGAGGCGGCCCAGGCCTGCCAGGGTCAGGCGCGGGGTGTGGACGTTGTCCTGGAAGTAGGCCACCAGCCGCATCCGGTGCGGGGACCGGTCGACGGCGGCGACCAGGGCCAGCGCCACCGCGTCCGCCTCGCCCAAGGCCGCGGTGGCGGCCAGGCGGGCGAAGCGGGATTTCCCCTCGGCCAGGTCGTCGGCGAACCGGGCGCGCGCCAGCGCCAGCGCGGGGGCCAGCTCCGCGATCAGGGCGGCGGCCTCGGCCCGGCCGGGGCCGCCGAGTCCGGGCAGCTCGCGCAGCACGCGGTCGACTTCCTCGCGGCCGACGTAGAGGCCCGCGAAGTCGTGCGGCAGCAGCCCATCGCCGAGCCTGCACAGCAGCGCCTCACGCTGGAGCAGGGTGTCGGCGAGGACTTCCCAGGCCGCGACTCCCACCCGAGTCCTCCGATTCCCGTTCGGTTCCGAACACCCCTAACTTAGGCTGTGACCCGTGGCTCGTTACACGGCCGAACAGATTTACGCCCTCGCCCGCGAGGCCGGGTTCGCCCCCGACCAGGCGGCGACCATGACCGCGATCGCGCTCGCCGAGTCGCGCGGCCAGTCCGGCGCGCGCAACGCCGAGGGCGAGGACAGCCGCGGGCTGTGGCAGATCAACGTCGCCGCGCACACCGACCGGGCGGGCCAGGACCTCTACGACCCGGCGGTCAACGCCAAGGCCGCGTTCGAGGTGTCGCACGGCGGCGCCGACATCTCGCCGTGGACGACCACCCACGGCGGCCTGTCCGCGCGGTACCTGCGGTTCCGCGACGACGCCGAGGCCGCCGCGATCGCCTACGGCGACGGGCCGGGGCTGGGCATGTGGACCGGCAGCGACGGCTACGGCGACCGCACCAGCGCGGGCGAGCAGGGGGGCGGCGCCGAGGACGCCGACCGCCGCGCCGCGCCGAGCGACGAGGGCAGCGCGACCGTCACCGGCCAGGCCGAGCAGGCCGCGCCGGAGCCGGTGGCCGCGACCGGGACCGGCGAGGAGTTCGGCATCCCGCTGGAACCGGCCGTCCCCGCGGTCGACGGCATCGCCCAGGGGCCGGACCCGTCGACCGGGACCGGTGCCGAGTACGGCATCCCGCTTGACGGCGCGCCCGTGCCCGCGCCGACCCAGCCGCCCACGCCGGAGCCGCCGCCGGTCACCCCGGTCGCGACCGGCGGAACGGACAAGACCCAGGCGTTCCTCGACACCGCCCTCGCGCAGACCGGCGACCGGTACGTCTTCGGTCACGAGGTGAAGCTCGACGACCCGGACCCGGGCGTGTTCGACTGCTCGGAGCTGGTCCAGTGGGCCAGCAACCGGGTCGGCGTCGAAATGCCCGATGGCGCGATCTACCAGTACAAACACCTGCGCGAGCACCTGATCCCGGTCGAGCAGGCGATCGACACCCCGGGCGCGCTGCTGTTCAGCTTCTCCTCCGACCCGGACGGCCCGAAGCCGAGCGCGGCGCACGTGGCGATCAGCCTGGGCGACGGCAAGACCATCGAGGCGAAGGGCACCGAGTACGGGGTCGGGTCGTGGGAGGCGAACACGCGGCGCTTCCAGTACGCGGCGGTGATTCCCGGCATCTCCGACGGCACGGGCGCGCCGCCCCCGCCGCCCGCCGCGCCGGTCGACCCGTTCACCGAGCGGCTGGAGACCGACCCGGCCGGGATGGACGCCGCGCCCGGGGTGGTCGAGGCGAGCGAGCAGCTCACCGCGGCCGAACCCGCGCCGCCCGAGCCGACACCGCCGGTCGACGCCGCCGATCCGGTCGAGGACGTCGACACCGGCAACGCGGGCGACGTCGACCACGATGGCATCGATGACGCTTTGGCCAGCGCGACCACCTGGCCGGACGCCGAGCACGGCATTCCCGATCACGACACCCCGGACGCCCCGGAAGTCCACGCCTAACGAGACGGCGCCGGAAACCGACACCGCAGACGAAGAACCCGATCGCCGATCCGACTGGAGCGCGCTGAGCCGCGATGACCCGTTCCGCCAGCCAGACCGCCGAGATGCTCGGCTTGATCGACACCGCCGTGGCCAGGGTGCGGGCCGCCGGGCGGGCCGATCTCGTGGACAAGCTGGCCCGCGCGCGGCGCCAGCTCACCTCGGGGTCCTGGCATGTGCTGGTCGCGGGCGAGTTCAAGAAGGGCAAGAGCGCGCTGGTGAACGGGATTCTCGGGGTCGGGGTGTGCGGGTCGGACGCGGTGGCGTTCACCGCCGTGCCCACGTTCGTGCGACACGGCCAGCCCGGGGCGGCCCTGGTTGGCGAGAACGGGCGCGCCGCCGTCGACCCGCGGGCGGCGGCGGGCCACGGCCTCAGCGGAGCCGGGGACGACGGCACCAGGCTGCGCGCCGTCGAGGTCTCGCTGCCCCGCGACGTCCTCGCCGACGGGCTGGTGCTGGTCGACACCCCGGGGCTCGGCGGCGGGTTCGCCGCCGCGGCCGCCGCGGCGACCATGCGGGCGCTGGCGCTGGCCGACGGCGTCATCGTGGTCACCGACGCGTCCCAGGAGCTGACCGCGGCCGAGGTCGACTTCATCCAGCACGCCCGGCAGAGCTGCCCCAGCCTGCTCGTCGCGCTGACCAAGACCGACTTCTACCCGCACTGGCGGCGCATCCTCGACTTGGACCGCGAGCACCTGCGCGCGGCCGGAGTCGACGCCGAGGTGGTCGCGGTGTCCTCGGCGCTGCGCGAGTTGGCGCTGGACACCGGGGACCCGGCGCTGAACGCGGAGTCCGGCTTCCCGGTCCTGGTCGACCGGCTCAAGTCCCGCCTGGCCGGGCAGCGGCGGGAGCGGGCGCTGGCCGCGGCGGCGGACGCGGTGCGCACGGCCCTTTCCGGGCTCGCGGAGTCGCTCACCACCGAGCACACAGCGCTGACCAAGCCGCAGGAGCGCGCGACCACGATGCGCAAGGTCGAGGCGGCGGGCGCCCGAGCGCAGGGGTTCGTCGCCTCGTCCGCGCGGTGGATGAACACGATCAACGACCGGATCGGCGACATCCGCGGCAGGCACCGCGCCGACCTGGTCGAGCGCGGCAGGCGGCTGGAAGCCGAGGCGGGCAGGCGAATCCGGGAAGGCGACCCGTCAACGGAGTGGGCCGAGATCGTGCCGTGGCTCTACCGGCGCGCCAACGAGGAGCTGACCGACGCGCACACCCGGCTGATCCGCGCCATGGACGAGTTGGCCCGCGATATCGCCGCGGTGTTTGACGATCCGGCCGACGCGGTGGGCTCGGCGGCCGGTGGGCAGGGCGCGTGGTCGGTCGGCGAGGGGATCAAGCTGGACGCGCTGAGTTCCCGCAAGGGCGGCAAACTGGAGGTCGGGATGCACGCCGCGCGCGGCTGGTCGCTGTCGAGTTCGGTCGTCACCACGCTGCTGATCACCACGCTCAACCCTGGGCTGCTGATCGCGCTGCCGGTCACCGCGGTGCTGGGCAGCGTCTTCGCGATCCGCGCCGTGCGCACCTACCGGACCACGAAGGTCGACACCGCGCGCAATGAGGCCGTGCGGGCGGTCACGACCTACCTGAACCAGGCCAAGGCAGACGCGCTCGACGCGGGCCAGGAGGTGATCCGCCTCGGGCACGCGCGCGTCCGCGACTACTACCTCGACCGGACCGCCGAGCTGACCGCCGCCGCCCAGCACCACCGGGCCGCCGCGACAACCGCGGTCAACGCCGACGACCAGGCCGCCGCCCAGCGGGCACGTGCGGCCAAGGCCGAACTCGACCAGGTGCGGGCGATCCTCGCCGCGGCCGACCGGCTCGCCGGGGTGACCCGTTGAGCGAGCTTGCGAGCGAACAATGGGCACAGTGCGCGGGCGCGCGGAGCCACCGAACTTATGAGGTGGCCTCGTGAGCGAGCTTGCGAACGAACAATCAACACAACGCGAAGGCACGCGCACCCACCGAACCCGCGAGGCGACCCGGTGAACGAGCTTGCGAGCGAACGATTGGCACAGTGCGTGGGCACGCGGGGCCACCGAACCTGTGAGGCGGCCCCGTGAGCAAGCTTGCGAACGAACAATCAACACAACGCGAAGGCACGCGCACCCACCGAACCCGCGAGGCGACCCGGTGAACGAGCTTGCGAGCGAACGATTGG
>NZ_JBVJIN010000001.1:71206-205062 GCF_055586285.1 Actinokineospora sp. NPDC051303 | reverse complement strand
GGCACAGTGCGTGGGCACGCGGGGCCACCGAACCTGTGAGGCGGCCCGGTGAGCCCGGCCGCCGTGCCGCTGCCCGCGCGGGTCCGGTCGCTGCTGGGCGAGGCGATCGCGGCGTATCAGGGCAGGCCCGGCCAGCGCGCCCTGCACGAGGTGGCCCGGCACCTCGACGGGCCGCTGCGGGTGGCGATCGCGGGGCGGGTCAAGGCTGGGAAGTCGACGCTGCTCAACGCGCTCGTCGGCGCGCGGGTCGCGCCGACGGACGCGGGCGAGTGCACGAAAGTCGTGACCTGGTACGCCGACGGCCCTCGGCCGATGGCCACGGCGTTCCCCCGGTCCGGCGCGCCGGTCGGGCTGGCGTTCACCGGCGCGGACGGCCAGAGCGCGCCAGACCTGGCGGGCCGCGCGGCCGAGGACCTCGACCGGATCGAGGTCGCTGTGCCCAGCGAGTGGCTGTCGCGGATGACGCTCGTGGACACCCCCGGGATGGGCTCGCTCACCGAGTCCGCGGGCAGGCGCACCCAAGACCTGCTCGGCGAGCGGACCGGTGTGGACGCGGTGCTGTACCTGCTGCGGCACCTGCATTCGTCCGATGTGGACTTCCTGGACGCGTTCAGCGACAACGGGGTCGGCGAGGCCAGCCCGGTCAACGCGATCGGCGTTCTGTCCCGTGTGGACGAACTGGGCGGCGGCCAGGGCGAGCCGCTTGCGGTCGCGGCGCGGGTCGCCGCCGCGTACCGGGCGGACTCGCGGGTGCGCGGCCTCGTGCACACGGTCGTGCCGGTCGCCGGGCTGCTCGCCGAGACCGCCGCGGCCCTGGACGACACCGACTTCGCCGACTTGGCCGCGCTCGCCGCGATCGACCCGGCCGTGACCGCGCCGTCGCTGCTGTCGGCGGCCCGGTTCGTCGCGCCGTCGCGGTCGGTGCGGGTGCCCCCCGAGGTCCGGCGGCGGCTGCTCGACCTGCTCGGCCTCTACGGCGTGCGGGTCTGCCTGGACGCCATCCGCGCGGGCGCCGCGTCGGCCGACGAGCTGCGCGTAGTGCTGCGCGACCACAGCGGCCTGACCGCCCTGCGCGACCTGCTGCTCACCCAGTTCGCCCAGCGGCGCGACATCCTCAAAGCCGATAACGCCCTGCGCGTGATCGAGGCCCTGACCCGCGAAGACCCCATCCCAGCGGCGAACCGCCTGCGACACGGCGTCGAACGCCTGCGAGCAAGCGCCCACGAGTTCGCCGAACTGCGCCTACTGACCGAGTTGCGCCTCGGCGGCGTGCCCGCACCAGCCCCGCAACTGGCAGCCATGGAACGCCTCCTCGGCGGCCAAGGCATGGACCCGGTGGCCCGCCTCAACCTCAGCCCCGACTCACCCCCAGACACCGCCCTCGCCGTAGTGACCGGCCACTTGGAACACTGGCGGCGAGTCGCGCAGAACCCGCTGTCAGACCCAGCGCTGTCCCGGGCGGCGCAGATCCTCCAACGCACCTGCGAAGGCCTCAGCGAAACCCTGCGACACCCCGCGCCCCACCGCCCCCCACCTGCCCCGTCGTGGCCCGCCCCCGCC
Organism: Actinokineospora sp. NPDC051303; assembly: GCF_055586285.1. Lineage (NCBI taxonomy): Bacteria > Bacillati > Actinomycetota > Actinomycetes > Pseudonocardiales > Pseudonocardiaceae > Actinokineospora > Actinokineospora sp. NPDC051303. Next base: position 203,502 of record NZ_JBVJIN010000001.1, on the reverse strand, counting down.
CACTCCCCACCGCGGCCGCCACCCACCCAAGACGGCCCGACCACCCAACTCCCACGACCCAACCCGAGCGACGACCGGACCGTGGTCATCAGACACCCATACCGTCCCCGCCCGCACTGACCCCCGGTCGCGAGCGACACCGCCCAACCGCGCCTACTACAGATCTTCCTGGAAGCGCAGCGGTTCAAACCCGACCAACGCCCCTGGTGCTTCACGCGGGCCCCGTGAACACACTCATCTACCGATGAGCCTCGGTCCGTTCGTAGTGTTGTCACGCCATGTGGACGTCATCGTCTTGTAGGGCGTAGACCTCTGCGAACAGTTCGAGGTGTTCAACGTCGCCGACCAGTTCGGGTTTAGATAGTGGGCGCCGCAGGAGGATTCGCGCGGGATGTCGTTGGTCGCGGCTGGGACCGCTGCTGTTGGTTGGACGTGGTTGACGGTCGCGGTAGCTTGGATCGGTGAAACCCGACCGCGACTTCCGTCACCACCGGGATCACGGGGCGGGGGTAACGCTCGGTAGCCACCCTCCGATATCGCCATGCGAGACTGGCTGCTCGTGCGCGGCATCGCACTCGACGCTGTTTCGCGACTTCCCGGTCAAGCCGAGAACGGAGCCCGGATGACGTCCATCGGCAAGTCGCTGCCGCCCACTGGCTTGCCCGGCTTGTTCCACGTTGCCGACTCGATGTCCCTGCGCGGGCAGCGGGATCACCTGCGAGGGCTGGGAGCCCGCTTGGCGCTGGCGATCCTCGCGGCCGCTGGCGGGGCGTTCACCGTGCGCGTCGGTCCCGTCGATGTCATGGCCGTGATCACCGGAGTGGCACTGCTGGGCATCCTGTTCCTCGAACTTCACTTCCGCGCCGACTCCCCGGAAACCCGATGGTACGACGGCCGGGCGCTGGCCGAGTCGGCGAAGAGCATGGGCTGGCGGTACGCCGTCGGCGGCTTGCCCTTTCCGCTCGGCGCAGACGAAGCCGCGGTGACCCGGCGGTTCATCGACCAGACCGAGACGCTGCTGAAGGACGGCCCGACCAGTGACATCCCGGTGCCCAGCCGCCCCAGCGTCAGCGACGCGATGTGCGAGTTGCGTGCTTCTGACCTCGCGACCCGCCGAGCCGCTTACCTCTCCGATCGCATCCACGAGCAACGGGCGTGGTACGAGGGCTGGTCCGAGGCTAACGACTATCACGCGCGCAGCGCGCGGAGGATCCTGTACGTCATCACCGCCGTTGGAATCGTCGCCGCCTTCGCGCGGGCGTTCGGGTTCGTCTCCTTCGACCTGGCGGGCGTCGCGAGTGCGCTGATCGCGGCTGCGGCGGCGTGGTCGGGCGCGAAGCAGTACGCGACGCTGGCTCGCGCCTACGCGTATGCCGCAATGGAACTGCGGATCGTGGAGGACCGCCTCATGCTGGAGACCGATGAAGCGACCTGGGCCGCCGAAGTGGCTGACGCGGAAGAGGCCATCAGCCGCGAGCACACCATGTGGCGGGCTTCCCGCACGCGGGCCACTCCCTGAGCCAAGGGTTGCCCGTCCGGCGTCATGACGATCACCTGGTCGAATCTTTTAACGTGGCCGTGCTCGACCTCAACTACGACAAGCACGGACCTCGAAACGCGTCACCGGCGTCTTGAAGGAGCGATGAGCGAAAACCCCGCCTCACGGCCGCACCGAGTCCGCGTGAGCGCACCACGGGTCTATGTGTCCTCGACCTACCAGGACCTCAAGCACTGCCGCAGCGCGATCCGGATCGCCTTACAGCGGATGGGTCTCGACGACATCGCCATGGAGACCTACGCCGCAGGCGAGGATCGGCCCCTCGACCGCTGCTTGGACGACGTCCGGTCGGCTGACGTCTATGTGGGTGTCCTGGCTTGGCGGTACGGCTTCGTGCCGGCGCAGGAGACAGCCTCGATCACCGAACTCGAGTACCGCACCGCCGGTGAAGCGGGCGTGCCGCGGCTGATGTTCGTGCTGGACCCCGACGCAATGTGGCAACGCTCGGCCATGGACAGGGACTCCACCCTGATCGACACCTTCCGCGATCACGTCCTCGACACCCACGTGTGCGACACGTTCGTGTCCGAAGACGACCTCCGGGCCAAGGTCGCCGAGGCGGTCGGCCGGCACCTGCGGGAGCGGCACGGGATCACGGTGGGGTCGGACGCCGCGTGGGAGGCGTACTGCACGCGCCTGATCCAGGAGTACCAGCGTCTCGATCTCGAAGCGCTCACCCCGCCCGACCGCGATGAGCACCTACAGATCGCGCTGAGGGATGTCTTCGTCGAACCGGATGTCCGGGAGGACATGCCGGACACTGAGCTGCCTAAGGAACTGCTGCGCAAGCTCGCCGAGGCGGCGGATCCGGCCAACTCGGAACTGCCTGCCGGGCTGGACCGGCACCTCGTGGAGCAAACCCGCGATTCGTACCGGCGCCAGCCCGCCCGCAGTGCGTTCGATGGGCTCACCTCGCCCCTAGCCCGCACGTGTGTGCTGCTCGGGGATCCCGGCGCGGGCAAGTCGACCCTCGCCCGGTATCTGGCGTTGGCGCTGGCTGAACAGCGCACTGGGCCGGCGCTTGCCGCCCTCGAGGGCTTGCGGCCGATCCTCATCGAACTGCGCGACTACGCGCTCAAGTGCGACGACTACGAAACCTTCGGCAGCTACCTCGACTACCGCAGGCGCACCGACGGGTTGGGGATCGACGAGGCGACGGTCGAGACCTTCCTCCGCGACGATGGGCGTGTCCTGGTTGTCTTCGACGGCCTGGACGAGATCTTCGAGCCGCGATTGCGCGAGACGGTCTCCCGCCGCATCGCCGGGTTCGCGGCGCAATTCCCGACTGTGCGGGTGATCGTAACCTCGCGGGTCGTCGGCTACCGGCCGCGGATCTTCCGGGGCGCTGGCTTCGTGCAGTACACCGTGCAGGACCTGGACACCAACAAGGTCGACGTCTTTTTACGCCGGTGGTACCAGCTCGCGCTGCACGACCGGCCGGCTGCCATCGAGATGCGCCGGGAGCGGCTCACCCGGGCGATCAACGACTCCGCGCCCATTCGCGAGCTGGCTGGCAACCCTCTGCTGCTCACCATCCTCGCGATCATCGGCAAGCACCAGGAGCTGCCTCGGGAACGCTGGAAGGTCTACGACCACGCGGCCTCGGTGCTCGTCCAGCACTGGGACGTCAACAAGCACCTGGTCGACGAAGACATCGACGCGGACGTCATCCGCGAGGACGACAAGAAGGAGCTGCTGCGCAAGCTGGCCATCCGGATGCAGGTGGGGAGCCACGGGTTCGCAGGCAACAGCTTGCTGGAAAGCGACCTGCTCCAGGATATCGAGAACTACCTGGTCGAGCGTTTCCGCTATGAACCGGCGAAGGCCGCCGCGATCAGCACGGCGATGGTCAGGCAGCTGCGCGAACGCAACTTCATCTTCGCCCGGTACGGCTCGGGGGTCTACGGGTTTGTTCATCGCGCCTTGCTGGAGTTCTTCAGCGCCGGTGACGTCGTCAACCAATTCGAGAAGGCACAAACCTTGTCCGAAGACGACCTGGTTGAACAGGTCATCCTGCCGCGCAGCGAGGACCCGGCGTGGGCCGAGGTGCTTCGGCTGATTGTCGGTATGGTCGACGCGACTGTGGCCACCCGGCTCGTCCACCGGCTCCTCCGCAGCACCGGCACCCACCGATCGTCGGCGTTGGACCGGCGGCCGCTTGCCACAGTCGCGCTGGCCGCACAGTGCATCGCCGAGATCCGCAACGTGAACGCTGCGGCCAGCGCGGCCGAAGACACCCTGCGGGCGATCATGGAGCTGCTCGAGTCACCGAAGCGGTCGTTCGGCGACGACGTCCGCGAGTCCCACCTAGAAAAGACTGTCCTCCCGGCGCTCAACGCGGTTTCCGTCTGGCCCGGGCGCGCCGCGTTCCACCACTGGTTCGTGCAGCGCGGCCGATACGCCACCATCACCCCCGCCGCAAAGCTCGGCGCGCGATTTCTGGCCGCGTTGTTCCAGAACGACGACCAAGTCCGCGATCTCCTCCACGAAACTGCCCACAGCGGCATCCCCCAGCAGCGAGAGGCTGCGCTCCTGGGCATCACCCAGTCCTGGAAGACAGCCGCGGAAACCATCCCGCTCATCGCGGAGGGCCTGGCAGACGAGGAGGCGTTCGTCCGCCGCACCTGCCTCGACCTTCTGGTCACCAACTGGCCGGACGACCAGCGGACGCACGACCTGATGCTGCGCGCCGTAAAGGATGCGGACGCGGATGTGCGCAGCCGGGCGATCGAAGCACTGGCCCAGCACGCGAACAAGGTGCCAGCGGCGTGGCCCACCGTGACCCGCGCGCTGCGTGGCGACGCCAGCCCGTCCGTCCGCGATGCGGCCATAACCGCCTTGGCCTCCAGCGCCACCGACCCCCAGAACACTATGGCGCTGCTGCTGCACGCTTGCTCCGACCCCGCGTGGAAGGTGCGGCGGTCGGCACTCCGTTCGGTAGTGGCGCGCTTCGCCACCAACCCCGCGGCGTTCGACCGCGTGCACGCCGCAGCGCGGGACAGTGACGAGGACGTCCGGCAGACGGCTGTCGAACTGCTGGCCAGCCGATGGCCGGAGGATGCCGTGTCCGTCGACACCGCCCTCCAGGCCATCCGGGACACCGACCCGAAGGTGCGACTCGCCGCGGTCCGGGTCATGGCCCAGCGGTGGCATGACGACCCGGAAGTGGCCGAAGTACTGAAGCACGCCCAGAACGACTACGACGGCGACGTTCGCGTCGCGGCCTTGACCGCGTGGTCCGATCCGATTGGTCACCCGGCGGAGTACATCGCCATCCTGGAGTCGGTCGTCGCCGAAGACCCGGTCGCCGATGCTCGGCGAGCCGCGCTCGAAACCCTCGTGTCGAACGCTGCCGAGTACGGCGGGCTGGCCCTCCACCACGGGATCGCCGATCCGAGTCCCGCTGTCCGGTCGACCGCCCTGAAAAGCCTGTCGGGCGTGACACCACGGCTCTCCAGCTTCCGGCTGGTCGTGCTGCGCCTGTGCGAGGACCCCGCCGAAATCGTCCGCCGGCAGGCCGTCGAAGTCGCGGCACGGTTCTGGGGCGAGCGGCCCGAAACAATGCGGGTCCTGCAGCGGGCGGCCCGGAGCCGCTCCTGGAGGTTGCGCCGGTCGGCCTTGGAATCACTGGCTTCACGTTGGCCAGACGCGACCGAGACGGTCCGCGCCCTGCACCGGGGCCGGCGTGATCCCGACGACTCGGTGCGGTACACGGCGACAACCATATCGGCGAGCCTGGCGTCCGGCGCCGACGAGCTCACCGCCGTCGTCGATGCGGCCATCTACGATCCCGACCCCTGGCTACGACACTGGGCGGGAGCGCTCGCCTGCACTGTGACGACTGAAGCGGTCGAAGCGTCCGCCCCGGCCACCCGAACCTCGGCGATGCGCCGGGCCGGTCTGCGCACCACGGCCCGATCCGAGTTCGGCGAAGGTGCCGTGTCCACGGTCCGGGCCGCGATTGACGATCCCGATCCGGACGTCCGTCTCGTGGCCGCCGAAATAATCAGCGCCCGCCGCGACGAGTTCTCGGATGCGCTGAGCCTGGTCACCCGGTTTTCCCGCGACGAAGATCCGAACGTCCGCTGGTGCGGTCTCGCTGTACTGCTGGCGGCGTGGCCGGACCACGACGAAACGAGCAACGCGCGCGGACGCGGGCTCACCGATCCGTCCGCGGGGATCCGGCGGCTGGCGCTCGAGTCACTGATCGTCACCGAGCCGGATGTCACGGTGGTCCGCCGGGCGGCCACCGCGGCCATGACCGACACCGACTGGACGGTGCGGCGGCTGGCTCTCGACACGCTCTGCCTGCGGTGGCACGACGAGCCGGAGTTCCGCACGAGCCTCCGAGCGGCCCTGCACCACGTGGAGCAGAACGTTCGCCAGGCCGCCTGCGCCGCACTGTGGGGTGCCTATCCGGACGAGGAGTCGACGTTCACCGCGCTGGCGGACTGCGCGCGGGATCCCGCGCGCAGTCTTCGTGTACAGGTTTTGCGCGGCCTCGCAACCAACCGGCCGCACGACAGCCGAGTCCGGGATCTGCTGGCGATCGGCCGCCGTGATCACGATCCGACAGTGGCCGTGGCAGCGTGGGAACTGCAGCGTGGAGCGGCGGACAGCAACGCCTTCGAGGAAACTTGCCGGGCTGCGGACCTGCGCCATCCCGACGTCGTCGCCCGGCAGTTGGGCGCGGACCGACTGGCCCGGCTGTTGTCGATCACCGATGACGACGAGGACCTGTTCCGCATCGGCATCCGTGACACCAGCGCCAGCATCCGGTTGGCGGTCCAGTTCGCTTTGACCTCGATCGTGCACGAACATCGGGTGAAGTCCATCCTGCGGTACGCCGGGAATCATCCGAATTTCCAGGCTCGCATAGTCGATCTCGAGGTACGCGCGGCGCGGTGGCCTGATTCGGCTGAATCGCACGAGGCGATCCGGAGCGCCTTGGAAGACTTGCACAACGTGGTTCGATACACTGCTCTGAACCTTCTCGTCGAATCCCGGCCGGTGGCCGCGTCATCGTTCGAACCCGTCGTTCGTTCGCTCGTTGATCCCGATTCGGGGGTACGATTTTCGGCGATTCGAATCGTTGCCACGTGCCATCTTGACGAGCCGAAGACTTTACAATGCCTCAGTTCGGCATTTCATGATTATAATGCGCGCAACCGGCAAACCGCGTTGGAAGCCCTGATAATCGGGTGGCCACGACACACAGCGACGTTAACAGCCGTCGAGGAGGCAGAAACCGACGACGTCAGGTCCGTGAAGGAATTCGCCCGCTACGCTCGGATGCGCCTACAGTCGGAGGCTGTCTCACCTGCGGCGACGACCACGAGTCCGCGATCTATCGCACTCGAACGAATCCGCGATTGCGACCTGCGCTTTCCCGACGCCTCGACCTCCAGGCAGGTGGTGCTGGATTCGACGAGATCTGCGGACTGGCTGGTCCGCCATGAGGCTCTTCAAGTCCTGGCACGACGGTGGCCCGATTGGCCGGAGACCGAACTGGCGTTCGCTCAGTCAGCCACCGACGAAAACGAGAACGTTCGCACGATGGTGATGCGGCGACAGACGGAAGTGGACTCTGACTCGCGCGCCAGGGTTGCGATGCTTCGCAGGGCAGCGCTCGGGCCGAACCGATCGGAACGGAAGCACGCAGTCGACCTGCTTGCGCTGTGGCGCACCCCGGAGACGCAGGAGGTCCTACTCGAAGCCGCGCGAGACCGGGAAATCGTCCTTCATAACGGAGCCATCCGGGAGTTGGTCACCGGCTGGCCCGTCGACAACCGGACGCGGGACGCTCTCGGCTGGGCCGTGTGTTCGTCGTTCGAGTGGCTGCACTACATGGCTCGCGAACGCCTGAGCGGCAATGAACCCGTCGCTCCTCCCGATCACTCCTTACTGCGCACCGTCCGGCGTGTCGGGGATCTTCTGCTCCTGGCGTCTTGGTGGAGCGAAAACCCGGACGTGACAGCCGTTCTGCAGGAGCAAGCGCCGTGCCACGACGTTATCCGAGTGGCGTCACTGACCAATGTCCTCGGCAACGCAGGCGCCACGCCGGAGACCAGGCCTCTGCTGCTCTCGGCCATGCACGACGTGTGCCCCGCCGTTCGACGGCTCGCGCTCCAGGGCTTGGCTCGCATGGACGACCCGGCCTGGATCGCCAATGCCATCACGGATCCCGACCCGCACCTTCGCTTCCTCTTGTGCTCCTTGCGCAGCGTCACCGACCCTTCCCCCCAGTTCTCGGCCGAGCTTATCCAAGCGCTCCACGACGAGCCGGACGACACCTTTTCCTTTCGGATGTTCCAGGTCGCCGCGGCTCGCGCCAGCGCTGGTCTGCTCGAACCCACGGCACTGGCGGACGCGACGCAAGGAGCGCCCTACCTCACAGCCAGTGACCAAGAATGGCTCCAGTGGCTGGTGCGGGCGACGAGCGCCGCCGGGCACGCGTCAGGCGAGGCTGAAGAGATCTCCTGAGACAGGCACCAACAATCACCGTTCGCGGCGACGGCGACAGGACAATGAGCCAACGGGCCCGCTCCCGACCACGGCTAGACACTGGAGACTATCACCACCCGAGATCTGGTCGCCGCCAACAACCGTCCGCCGATCAAAGACGACGACCTGCGTATAACGGACGTGCCATATACAACTTCCGCTCATGCTGCCGGCTGGGCTGGCTGCTGGCGTTGATGCTGCTCATCTCCTCGCGCTGTCCCGATCGCATTGGGACGGACGGCTCGCTGGTGCTGCTGCGTGACCAGGACCGGACCCGCTGGGACCGTGCCGCTGATCGAGCGCGGTTGACACGCGCTCATGCCGATGAACGAGCGCTGCGAATGTCGACGGTCAGGTCGTCCTCAGTCGCTCTTAACGGATACTAGCTCGTCATCAGGCGCGACCAACTCGGCGATCTTGGTGGCAATGACCTCCATCGAATCTTCCGCCGTGTCCAACCCGTTTCGGGAGCCAAGCAAAGGGCTGACTTTTCGGATCTCTTCGTAGGTCGTCTCGTGCACGACAGGTATTAGCAGGTCACGCGCTAGAAGCTCCGAGAGCTCCTTATCAGAGACCCCCCGATTGTCGACGCGTTTTAGCAGCGCAGGGGTAATAAGGACGAGCCCCACCCGCGACTTCGCTAGGCCCCTGTCGATCTCTCGCATGAACGGCTGGCCGAGCAAGATGTCCTTTTCGCTGAACCAGACCGACACGCCTGCGGCTTCGAGCAGGTCGTTTAGCTCCGTAGCGGCACCGCGCCGGTCGTCCCACGCATGGCAGAGGAAAAGGTCGCGAAGTTCGGGCCGCTGAACTCTCAACTCGAGCGTGCGGCGGTAGGGAGTCAGTGCCCGGACTTGGTCAGGTGTGTAAGTCACGGCCGAGCTACTCGGCGACCACCTCGGCCGCGTACTGCGGCCGACGGACCCACCCCCGCCGCTCGCGCCGCCCCCACCGCCACCGCGCGGCGTGTAGCCCAACGACGAGTGGGAGGATGGAGGCGGCGAGTAGTATCCAAACCTTCGGCCGCCGCATGCAGGGCAGGCCGCAGCTCCGCTGGCGGTTCGATGGCCCTGAACCGGGGCCGTGCACCTATTCATGACCAGATCATAGTTGGCGCGGCGTCGTCGGTAGTGGTGATGGTGATGCTGTGGGTGAAGTCGTTCAGCCGGACGGGGCACGCCACCAGTTGTCGGACTAGCGCTGCCATAGGTCGCTCAGGATAAACGCCTCATGGCGAGGGCGGTGCAGGAGCCGGTTCGGCTGCCCCATCTCGATCTGCGCGGTTCTCCTGCCGACTGCCAAACGGTCGCAACCACAGATTTACCATCTTGCGAACATCCGCTCATGCCGCTGAGGAAGCGGCTGGCCGGTTGATGACTCGCGAGATCACCACCTGTCAGGTGTCTGGTTGACGTGCCTTCGGCCGGTTTCTGATCAGCGTCAGGATTGTCTGGTCCTGGGCTGCCTGGGTCGGGAATACTGCCGCCATGCCTGGGAGTCACCGTCTGCGCGCGACGCAGGAGCAGGCCGTCCAGGCTCCGGTCGCCGCGGTCGTGCCGACGGTCACCCAGGCGGTGTCGATGCGGTCGATGTCGGCCGCGCTGGCTTCTGGGGGCGCGGGGCGGTCCGCGGTGGCGACGATGTTGCCGCCGTCCGCGGGGAACGCGATGATCGCTCGGTTGCTCGCCGATGAGGGGGGCGCCGCGGCGCCGGGGGAGGCGATCGCGGCGCGGATCAGTGCCCGGGCGGGGGGTGGTAAGCCGCTGCCGCCGGAGGTGCGGGCTGAGGTCGAGGGCGGGTTGGGCGCGCGGCTCGGCGATGTCCGCATCCACGACGACGCGGAGGCGGCCGAGTTGGCCACTCAGCTTGGGGCGCGGGCGTTCACCAGCGGGCAGGACATCTTCTTCAACACGGGCGTCTACAACCCGGCCACCGCCGACGGCTACGAGGTGCTCGCCCACGAGCTAACCCACACCTTGCAGCAGTCCTCGGGGGCGGTCGCCGGGCGGCAGGTCTCACCCGGGCTCACGGTGAGCGACCCGAACGACCGCGACGAGCAGGTCGCCTACCGCACCGGCCGCGAACTCGCCGCCGCCCGCGGTTCCGGCCCGGTCGAGCAGGCGCCGATCACGCCGAGCCCGGACCCCCGCATCGCCCGGATGGTCGCGCCGAGCGCGCCGCGGGCGATCCAGCGTGAAGCGGTGACCGCCCAGCGCGACACCGAAGTCCAGCGGGAAGACGACTCGCTGCTGGGCGACCTGATCCCGGACTTCATCCTCGACGGCGTGCGGCACGCTGTGTCGGCCATTCCCGGCTACACCATGCTGACCCAGCTCATCGGCGTCGACCCGCTGACCGACCAGCCCGTCCACGTCGGCCGCGAGCAGCTGATCGAGGACCTGCTCACCTACGGCCCGTTCGGGCCAGCGGTCGGGCACCTGCTCAGCACGATCGACGTGCTGGACGACGTGTTCTCCGTGGTCTCCGGCGAACTCGCCGCGCACGACCTGACCCTCGACCGGGTGGGCCGCGAGATCGAGTCGGCCTGGTCGGAGCTGTCGATCAGCGAGGGCATCGATGGCAACGCCGCCATGCTGCGCCGCCACGTCAACGGCATCCTGGACGACGCCACGGCGGCCATCCGGGCGCTGGTGGACCGGGTGATCGAGCTCGTCCGCTCGGTGATCGCCGAGGTCGCCGAGCCGGTGTTGCAGACCCCCGAGATCAAGCCGGTCTGGGACTTGGCGCGCAAGGTGCTGCACCACGACCCGCTGCGCGGCGAGGACGTCAGCGCGCCGACCGTGGAGATCCTGGCCGACTTCCTGCGGCTCATCGGCCAGGAGCAGCGGCTCGCGCAGCTGACCGAGCGCGGCGCGCTGCAGCAGGCCGCCGACTGGCTCGACGCCCAGTTCGCCACGTTCACCGGCATCGGGACCGACCTGATCGCGCTGTTCCGCGACGCGTGGGCGGCGATCCAGCCCGCGAACCTGCCGAACCTGCTCGACACGCTGCCCGCCCTGGCGCAGCGCGCGTTCGCCCTGGTGCGCCGGATCGCGGACTTCGCGGTGACGATCATGGCGAAGGTGCTGGAGCTGGTGAAGCAGTCGCTGCTCGGCTGGCTGAGCGAGCACGCGCACGAGATCCCCGGGTTCCACCTGCTGACGGTGATCCTGGGCCGCAACCCGTTCACCGGGGCCGCGGTCCCCCGCACCGCGGAGAACCTGATTCGCGGGTTCATCACCCTGATGCCCGGCGGCGAGGCAACCTACACCCAGCTCGCCGAGGCCGGGGTCATCGGCGAGGCCGCCGCCCGGATCGAGGGCGCCATCGCGCGGCTGGGCATCTCGTGGGAAATGATCGTCGCCACGTTCCGCGGCATCTGGGACACGCTGTCGCTGGACGACCTGCTCAACCCGCTGGGCGCGTTCGACCGCATCCTCGACCAGTTCGGCGAGCCGCTGGGCAGGCTGGTGGAGTTCGCCGCCGAGGTGATCCAGGTCGTGATCACCCTGATCCTGCGGCTGATGAACTTCCCGTCGGACCTGATGGGCAGCATCATCGACAACGCGATGGCCGCCATCGAGGACATCAAGCGCGACCCGGTGGCCTTCCTCAAGAACATGATGCTGGCGCTGAAGAACGGGTTCGTCGGCTTCCTCGACGAGATCCTGACCTTCCTGGTGCAGGGCCTGAGCGCGTGGCTTTTCCGCGGCCTGGGCCAGATCGGCGTCACGGTCCCGGCCGACCTGTCGCTCCAGTCGATCCTGACCCTGGTGGTGCAGGTCCTCGGCGTCAGCGTCGACATGCTGTGGCGCAAACTCGGCCAGCACATCGGCGAGGAACGCGCCCAGATGCTGCGCGCGGGCATCGACCACGTGCAGGGCGCGTGGGCGTTCATCAAGGACGTCCAGGAACACGGCGTCTCGGCGATCTGGTCCTATGTGGTCGATCAGCTCGGGAACCTGTGGGACACCATCATCGGCATGGCCCGCGACTGGGTCATGACCGAGATCGTCCAGGCGGTCACCGCGCGGCTGATCTCCATGCTCGACCCCACCGGCGTGATGGCGGTGATCCGCAGCGCCCAGGCCCTGTTCAACGCCATCCAGTCCGGCATCGAATACCTGCGCGACATCCTCGCCATCGTCAACGAGTACGTGCTGACCTTCGCCCAGGTCGCCGCGGGCAACGTCGGCCCCGGCGCCGAGAAGATCAAGATGGGCCTGGCCCACGCCATCCCGGTCGCGATCGGCTTCCTGGCCAACCAGGTCGGCATCGGCAACGTCCCGGAGAAGATCGTGGAGATCATCGGCGGCCTCCGCGAGATGATCGACCAGGCCCTGGACTGGCTGTTCGAGCAGGCCATGCGCCTAGGGGCCGCGGCACTGAACGCCCTTCGCGGCGGCGGGCGCGAAGACGAGCCCCCACCTCCTGGCGCGGAAGAACCGCCGGCGCGAACACCGCCCGCCGAGGACACGCGTACCCAGGACCAACTCATGGCCGCGCTCCAAGCGGCTGTGGCCGAGGCCGAGCCGATCGCGCGGACCGAGTTCGACGAGGCGCAACGGCGGGCCGCGTTCGAGACCATCAAGAACCGGCACCGGCTGGCCACCCTCGAACTGATCGTGGATGCCACCCTCCCACAAGGACATCAGGCGCACCTGAGGGCAACGGTCAACCCGACCTGGGACGGCGCCGGATACGTTCTCCCAGACATCGCGGACGGACCGAATGAGGTCGTGATCGTGATGAACCTGGGCGCCCCTCCTGGCCGCGCTGGTTTCGAAGGAGTGCTGCTGTCACCAGGCCAGGTCGGCCTGCCGTCCGGGTGGGTGCGCGCTCACCTAGTGGGACAGGGGTTCGGCGAGGAGTCGCCGCACGGCATCTTCTATGCCCCTGGCACCCTCAACAGCCGCATTCAGAACAAGCACATCGAGGAAATTATCCGCGGCATCTACGCCGACCGGCTTCCCGGTGCTGTCTTCCACCTCACCGCCAGGGCGCAACCGCACAGCGGTCCGCCTTATCCGAGGCTCTATATAGTCAAGTATCAGCTCGACGCGAGCATGCCTGGAGTCTCCCGGATGTCGATTTTCGAGGCAGAAGCGTCGGTCAGCGACTCGGTCACGCCTGCTCCACGCGTCCGTGCGGCGATCCTGGAGATGAACATCGACGCGATCTACCGGTTCACGAACTTCGAGCTGCCCAGAGCCGGACTCGAACGGCCATGACCAGGAGTCACGGCCCCATCCTCCAGACCGCCGCGTCCGTGGCCGAATCAGACCGACCGACACCTGCCAGCAGCATCCCGTTCGGTGTGGTGACCAGGGCATAGCCGTACAGGGGAACAGGCGCGCCTGACTCGGGCCGTGCGTCCCATCGTTCCCACTGCTGCTTGTTCGCCTGGCGCCAGCAGCCGATCGCGGGTTTGTCCGTGGCGCCGACCGAGCCGCATGTCCACAGGGAACCGTCCTGGGCCTGCGTGACTCCCGTCAGGGTCGGGGTGTCGTCCGGGACGTACGGGGACTGTTGCCAGGTGACGCCGTCCGCCGAGACCCACACCGCTGGGCCTTGGCGAGCTCCTGCCAGTGCCGCGCCCACGGCCACCAGGCCGTCCGAGGTGCGGGCGGCTCTCGACACGGTCTGCGGTCCCGGGCCGCTCAAGCCGGTGGCGGGCAGTCTGGTCCATGAGACGCCGTCCGGGGAGGCCAAGACCGCCACGTCGCCTGCCGTCTTGTCCGTGCCGCGGTCCACTCCGAACGCCAGCAGTCTGCCGTCCGGGGCGACGACGACCGCCGTGAGTTCCTTGACCGGGGAGCCGGGGGCGATCTCGCCAGTGGGCGGCGCCAGCGTCCATGCCGTGCCGGTCGGCGAGGTCCACACCGCGGGGCGGCGGGCCGGGCCGGTGCCGGTCCAGCCGACGGCGACGAGCTTGCCCTGGCCCGCGACGACGTCGGTCAGGGCGCCCTGGTTCTCGAACGGGACGTCGGCGGGGGCGCCGTCGACCCACGCTCGGGGCTGTTGGCGGTCCGACAGTCCGACCGCGACCTGTTGGCCCGTGGGCGAAAGCGCCACCGAGCGGGCCGCGTCCGGGCCGTCCGGGGCGGTGATCAGGGCGCCGGACAGCCGGGCCGTGCCCGCGGCGGGGGCGACCGGGGACGGCGCGATCTGGGACTGGCCGCCGGGGGGCGGCGCTTCGCCGGTGTCGCGGGTGGCGAAGAAGACCACGCCTGCGGCGACGGCCGCGATGCCCGCGATGGTGGCCAGCGCGGTCCACCGGCCGCGGGAGCGGGAGCCCGCGGTCTCGGTGGTGCGCACGGCGACGGTGGCGGGGCCGAGGGCGACTCGCACGTCGGTGGCGCCGGTCAGGCCGGTCCGAGCCAGGTCCACTCGCTCGACCACCGCGACCGGTGGGGGCGGTGGCATCGACGGGGGGCGCGGCGGTGGCGGGGGGCGGTATGCGGGCGGTGGCACGACTCGGGGGGCCGCGGCGATCGCGGCGCCCAGGCTGACCGTGTACTTGGGGTGGGCGTCCACGGCGATGCGGATGCCCAGTTCTCGCGAAAGCAGTTGGCGCACAAGGGGGATGCGGCTGGACCCGCCGACCAGCAGGACCGCGTGCAGCCGGGTCGGGTCTACGCCCGCGCGGGTGACGACCTGGCCGAAGACGCCGACCGTCGCCTCGACGCGGGGGCGGATCAGGGCCTCGAACTCGGCGCGGGTGACCAGGACCTGGCGGGTGACGCCGGGCAGCATCACGGAGATCAGCGCCTCGGTGTCGGTGGACAGCGCCTCCTTGGCGTCCACGACGGACTGGAGAAGCTGCGCCAGGCCCGCCGCGGTGGCGCGGTCGGCCGGGTCGAACGCGGTGACGTCGATGCCCGCCGCCGCGCCGACGTGGCGGAACAGGGCGTGGTCGAAGTCGACGCCGCCGATGGAGTCGTCGCCGCCGGACTCGCCGTGGATCTCGACGCCGGTGGCGGTCTTGCGCACGACGCTGGCGTCGAAGGTGCCGCCGCCGAAGTCGTAGATGCCGATCAGCGCGCCCGGCTCGACGCGCTCCTGCGCGGCGTACCAGGTGGCCGCGGCGACCGGCTCGGGCAGCAGGCCCACCGACGGCAGGCCCGCGCCGCGCGCGGCCTCGACGAGCAGCCCGCGCCGGTAGCCGCCCCACTCGGCGGGGTGGGTGAGCACGACGTGGCTGGGTGGGCCGCCCTGCAACTCGGCGACCTTGTCCACGGTCCAGCGCAGCACCCGGCCGAGCAGCTCGTGCGCGGCGAACCCGGTGCCGCCGACCATCACCGGGACGTCGTCGCCCATCCGCCGCTTGAACTCGCGCGCCTGCCGCTCCGGCTCGGCGAGCCCTCGGCGCCGGGCCGCCTCGCCGATCAGCATGCCGCCGTCCGGCCGCAGGAACAGCACCGAGGGCACCGCGTTCGCGCGGTCGCCCAGCGGCACCGTCTGCACGCCGCCGTCGCGCCACAGCGCCGCAGCGGTGTAGGTCGTGCCGATGTCGACACCGAGCGGATAGGTCACCGCGCCACCGTACTGGTCTCGATCACGAATCGAACCGTAACCAAAGCGGGACCGCCGCCGACTCAGTAACCGGTACAGCGGATCACCCTTGATCCGCTACCGTCCTCACCCAGACTTCACACGCGCCTCGGGGGCGATCTTGACGCACAACACCGGCTTGGCCGAGCGGATCGGCTGGGTGCAGCGGCGCGCCCAGGACCTCGTCCGCAATGTCGAGCACTTCATCCACGGCAAGTCCGGCGTGGTGTGGAACGCCGTGGTCGCCATGCTGGCCGAGGGGCACATCCTGATCGAGGACGTGCCAGGCGTGGCGAAGACGTCGCTGGCCAAGGCGCTGGCCCAATCGGTGGGCGGCTCCATGCGCCGGGTGCAGTTCACCCCGGACCTGCTGCCGTCGGACGTGATCGGCGTGCAGATCTTCGACACCGGCAAGCAGGAGTTCACCTTCCGCGAAGGTCCGGTGTTCGCCAACATCGTGCTCGGCGACGAGATCAACCGGGCCTCGCCGAAGACGCAGTCGGCGCTGCTGGAGGCGATGGCCGAGCGGCAGGTCACCGTGGACGGCACGACCTACGCGCTGCCGCGGCCGAACCTGGTGATCGCCACCCAGAACCCGGTCGACCAGCAGGGCACCTACTCGCTGCCCGAGGCGCAACTGGACCGGTTCATGATGCGCCTGGCCATCGGCTACCCGAGCCCAGAGCAGGAGGTCCGGGTCATCGGCGACTCGATCGCGCGCAGGCTGCCCGAGCAGTTGCAGCCGGTGACCACGATCGAGGAGATGCAGCAGATGATCGAGGCGGTGCGCGAGGTGTATGTCGCCCCGGCGTTGCAGGCGTTCATCGTGAGCATCACCAGCGCCACCCGCACGATCGCGCAGCTCAAGCTGGGCGCGAGCCCGCGGGCGAGCAACGCGCTGGCCAACGCCGCGCAGGCGCGGGCCGCGGTGGAGGGGCGGCCGTTCGTGACCGCGGACGACATCAAGTCCATCGCCCGCCCGGTCCTGTGCCACCGGCTGCTGCTGACCCCGGAGGCGGCCGTGCAGAACTTCAGCGCGGCGTCCATTGTGGACAACATCCTCGCCGCGGTGCCCGTGCCGCAGGCCCCGGTGGGCGTGTGAGCCCGCCATGCCGACGAAGTCCGGGATCGCGGTCGCGGTCAGCGCGGTCGCGCTGCTGGCGCTGGGCTGGCTGAGCGACTACCCGGAGCTGGTCGCGTTCGGCTTCGCCGCGCTGGCCGCGCTGCTGATGGCCGGGTTCTGGATGCTGCTGCGCCCGGACCTGTCCGCGGTGCGGGAGATCAAGCCGGACCGGGTGACCGAGGGCGAAGAGGCGTTCGGCGTGGTCACGCTGACCAACGAGGGCCGCAGGCGCAGCCCGCCGATCATGGCCGCGGAGGCGATCACCGGCAGGCCGGTCCAGGTCCCGGTGCCGAGCCTGGGCGCGGGCAAGTCCTACACCGCGCACTACCGCCTGCCGACGCGGCGGCGCGGGATCTACCAGGTGGGCCCGCTGACGATCGGGCACAGTGACCCGCTGCGGCTGCTCGCCGTCGGCCGCACGTATTCGACGTACTCCACGTTGTACGTCCACCCGCGCACCATGGCCGTCGAGCCCGTCCCGACCGGGCAGACCCGGGACATGGACGGCCCGACCTCCAGCTACGCCCCGCAGGGCGGCGTGGCGTTCCACAGCCTGCGCGAGTACGAGTTCGGCGACGACTGGCGGCTGATCCACTGGAAGTCCAGCGCCCGCACCGGCGAGCTGATGGTGCGGCACAACGTGGTCCCGAACGAGCCGAGGATGATGGTGGTGCTCGACACCAGCGCCGCGGCCTACACCGAGCGGTCCTTCGAGCACGCGGTGAGCGCGGCGGCGTCGCTGGCGATCGCGGCGATCCGCGGCGGCTTCCCGTTGGAGCTGCGCACCACCGCGGGCGCGGCGATGGTCTCCGAACGCGGCGGCGAGGGCGCGGTGGCGGCGCTGGACCTGCTCGCCTCGGCCGAGCCGTCCTCGGACGACCGGGGCCTGGCGGCGCTGCCCGCGATGGTGTCCACTGACGACCGCGTCGCGCTCGGCGTGGTCACCGGGCAGCCCGATGTGGCGCTGCTCGGCGTCCTTCCCGCCGTGCGGCGGCATTTCCTGATGGTGAGCATGGTCCAGTTCATCGACCAGTACAACGCCCCGCCCGCGTCGCTGCACGGGGTGGTGTCGCTGACCGCGCGCACCCTGGACGAGTTCGCGGGCGCCTGGAACTCGCTGGTGCGCACATGACGCCCGGCTCCGGCGGCGGGCCGGTTCCCGCGAGAGGCAACGGCTCGGTCCCCCCGGGACCGGCGCCGCAGGGGCAGTTCACCGCTTCGCCCCCGTCTTCGCCCGAAGGCCGGTTCCCCGCCGCGCCACCGTCCCCGGGCCAGTTCTCCGGGCCGCAAGGCGGTTTCCCCACGCCACCGGCCCAGGGCTCTCCATCGCCTGCGGGCGGGTTCCCCGCGCCGTCTGCCCAGGGCCAGTTCTCCGGCCCGCCATCGCAAGGCGGATTCGCCGCGCCGCCAACGCGAGGACAGTTCCCCGGGCCGCCGTCGCCGCCGGGCGGGTTCGCCGCGCCGACCCCAGGTCAGTTCTCCGGACAGCCGTCGCCGCCGGGTGGATTCGCCGCGCCGCCAACCCAAGGAGGCTTTTCCGGGCCGACGCCGGGCGGGTTCGGTGCTCCGGGGCGGTTTTCCGGGCCGCCGTCGGCTAGTCCGGCGACCGCGCCATGGCCCGGTGCGCAGCCGAGCGGGACGCCCGGCGCGCCGCAGGGACCACCGGCCTACCAGCAGCACCAGAACGTTCAGCAGCCCTACCGGCGCCAGCCGACGCCGCAGCGTCCGGCCCAGCCGCCGCAGGCGTCGCCGCGTGAGCGGCCGGAACGCAACGGGCCCAACGGGTTCGCCGCCTCGGCGCAGGTTCTGCTGATCGCGGTCACCGCGGCGACGGCGAGCTTGGCGTATCTGCGGTACTACAGCGGGCCCGGCTTCCTCATCGCGACCGGGGCCGCCGCCGGACTGGCCGCGGTGACGGCCGCGGTCGCCGCGCTGCGCCGGTGGGGCGCGCTCGCCACCACGGGACTGTCGCTGGTCGGGTTCCTGCTCGTCTCGGTGTTCGTGGTGTTCCGCGAGACGCTGAGCCGGGGCGTGCCGTCGCTGGACACCATCACCGGCCTGGGCGCGGGCCTGTCCAGCGGCTGGTCCCGGATGCTCAGCGTCACCGTGCCCGCCGACCCGACCGGCGAGTTGGTGATCACCCCGGCGCTGGTCACCTGGGTCGCGACCGCCGTGGCGGTCGGCCTGGCCATGCGGACCCGGGTCGCGCTCGCCCCGGCGCTGCCGCTGCTGCTCGCCTACGCCGTTGGCGTGGCCATGACGGCGAGCCGCCCGGTGCCAGGGCTGCTGCTGGTCGGGGTCGTGCTCGGCGAACTGGCGCTGCTCGTGCTGGCCCGGGCCAGCGCCGCCGACCCGCGCACACCGAAGATCATCGCCCGCAGCGCGGTCAGCAGGCTGCTGTTCGGCCTGCCCATCGTCGTGGTCGCCACGGCGGTGGGGCTCGCGGCCACGCACTTCGTCCCGGTGGCGACCGGGACCGACCGGTTCGACCCGCGCGCGCTGGTGCCGCTGCGACTCGACGTGTCCGACAGCATCTCGCCGCTGGCGACGCTCAAGAGCCAGCTCCGAGAGCCGGACCAGGAGCTGTTCACCCTGCGCGTGCAGGGCGACCCGAAGGCGATCGACCGGGTGCGGACCTCGGCCCTGGACGCCTACGACGGCGCCATCTGGTCATCGACCGACAAGTTCCTCCTCGCGGGCGGCACGCTGCCCGCCGACGAGTCGCTGGTCGCGCCGCGCCGGGTGACGGCGACGGTGGAGATCGACGGGCTCACCGGCCCGTACCTGCCCGCGTTCGGCGCCCCGGTGCGGGTTTCCGCGCCCCGCTTCGGGTTCAGCGCCGAATCCGGGGTGGTCGTGACCGACGTCCCGGACCTGACCGGCCTGCGCTACGACGTGGTGGCCGATCTCGGCTCCCCCGACGGGCTGGACAAGGCCGTGCCGGTGGTGGCCGACGCGCAGGACACCGCGCTGCCGCCGGGGCTGCCCGCCGAGGTGCAGCTCAAGGGCGTGCAGCTCGCGGGCGCGGTCGACCAGCCGTACGCGAAGTTGTTGGCGATTCAGGATTTCCTGCGCACCATGCCGTACAACTTGGACGCGCGGCCGGGGCACTCCTACGACGCGCTGCGCAGGCTGTTCGGCGCGAACCAGGCCGACCAGGTCGGCTACGCCGAGCAGTTCGCCGCCGCCTTCGCCGTTCTCGCGCGCTCCCAGGGGTTCCCGACGCGGGTCGTGGTGGGCTACCGGCTGCTGCCCGAGCGGCTGGAGGGCGACACATACAAGGTCACCTCCGGGGACGCGCACGCCTGGCCCGAGGTCCTGCTCGGCGGCCACGGCTGGGTCGCGTTCGAGCCGACCGACCCGCAGCGCAGGCCCGGGGTGGTGCAGGAGCGGCCCAAGACCGACACCGCGCCCGAGGAGGACATCCCCGACGAGCAGCAGACCGCGTCGCAGGCGACCGAGGACCCGAACCTGCCCCGGCTGGACGCGGGCGCGCCCGGGGTCCTCGACTGGGCGCTGTGGGTGCTGATCGGGCTGGGCGTGCTGCTGGTGTCGGCCGTCGTCGGCGTGCGGGTGGCGAAGGTTCTGCGGACTCGGCGCAGGCGCACCGGCAGCCGGGCCGCCCGGGTGATCGGCGCGTGGAACGACACGCTGGACCGGCTGATCGAGTGCGGTCTGCGGGTGTCCGCGGCGTGGACGGCCGCCGAGACCGCTGAGCAGGCCAGGGCCCGATTGGGCGAGGGCGCCGGGTCGCTGGCGCTGCTGGCCCCGCTGGCGACGGCGGCGGCGTACGACCCGAACGAGCCGGAGGAAAGCACCGTCGCGCAGGCGTGGAGCCTCAACGCCCGCGTCCGGCGCGAGTTGCGGGGCACGCGGGGAACCTTCCAGCGCGTCCTGGCCTGGTTCGATCCGAGCCCGCTCTACGCCGCCCGCCGCGACGGCAGGCGTCGGCGGCGGGCGCTCGACCACCTGACGAGGGGCTGACCCATGCGCACTGGCCCGCCGACCCGAAGATCCCGCCGTGCCGCGCTCGCGCTCGCCATCGGCGCGGGCGCCGTCCTGGGCGTGCTGCTGTTCGTCGGCGCGGGCAACGGCCACCCCGCCCAGGATGTGCGGCTGCTGCCCGGCGCGGCCTGGCTCGCCTCGGCCCAGGTCGGCCAGGTGACGCTGCTCGACGGCTCGTCGGCCGAGGTCGCCGCGCAGGTCCGGGTCGCGCGGGCGGGCGACCCGATCGACGTGGTGCAGCAGGGCTCCACCGCGTTCTCGGTCAACCGGGACAGCGGTGTCGTGACCCGGATCGACGGCGCCACGTTCACCCTGTCCGCGCCCGTGTCCCCGATCCCGGACGCGCGCGCGGGGCTGCGGGCGTTCGCCGGGACCGACGCCCTCTACGCGCTCGACACCGACCGGGGCGTGCTCGCCGCGATGGACGCCTCGTCGCTGGCCCCGCTCGGGCAGCCGCTGCCGCTGTCGGCGCGGCTGGCCGACGGCGGGGCCACTTTGGACGGTTCCGGCACGCTGTGGGTGGTCGACGACAGCACCGGCGACGTGAGCCGGATCGCGGGCGGGCAGCGCACCACCGTCCGGCAGGCCAGCCAGGCCGGGCGCGGCAAGCTGACCCTGGTCGGCGACACCGTGGTGCTGGTCGACACCGGGGCGCGCACCGCGACCCCGCTCGACCGGGAGACCGGCGAGCCCGGCACCGCTCTCGCCCTCGACCTGCGGCCCGACGACGAGGTGGCGATCAGCGGCTCACCGCACGGCGACCGCCTGTACCTGGTCACCGCGCGCGGCGTGCTGACCGTCTGCGAGATGTCGGGCGCGGGCGACTGCGCCACCGCGGTCCCGCTGAGCTCGGCCGAGGCCGACCTCGGCGCGGCCGTGGAGATCGGCCACCACGTGCTGGTGCCGGACTACACGACCGGCCGGGTCTGGATCGTGGACCTGACCGACAACCGGGTGCTGCCCTCGCAGCCGGTGCTGACCCCGCCCGGCCAGTTCCAGCTCATCACCCGCGACGGCGTGGTCTTCTACAACGACCCCGACTCCGAGCGCGCGGGCGTGCTCCGCCTCGACGGCAGCGTCCGCCCGGCCGCCAAGTACGACCCGGCCGACCCGGACAAGGGCCTGGACACCCCGCCAGTGCCCAGCGCGCCACAGCAGCCGCCCGCGACACAGCCGCCCACGCAGACTTCCGCGCCCACCCAGTCTTCCGCGCCGACGCGGCCGACCGGGGCCGCGCCGACCAGCCAGCGGCCGTCGACCCCGACGCGGACCGGGCCCGCCGCGCCGCCGCCCATGAACCCGCCGCCAGTCACCACCGCGCCCTCCACCTCGGCGCCGACCCCTTCGGCCACGACGACGACCACCCCGCCGCCCGCCGAGCCGGTCCTGCGGATCACGCTGTCCACGGCGACCCCGGTCGTCAACGAGGACGCGACGCTGCGGGTGGACACCGCCTCCGGCGAGGTGCCCGCGAGCGCGCGCTGGGACTTCGGCGACGGCTCGACGGCGGACGCGGTGAGCGTGACGCACCGCTGGGCGGCCGTGCGGACCTACCAGGTCGGCGTCGTGGCGACGATGGCGGACGGGCGGCAGGCGACGACCTCGGTGAGCGTGCGGGTGACCGACCCGCCATCGGTGACCGTCCCGGATGTCGTGGGGCAGACCGAGAACACCGCGTCCCGGGCGATCTCGGACGCGAACCTGCTGCCCGACTTCACCCGGGTCGCGAGCAACACCGTTCCCGCCGGGCAGGTCATCAGCCAGTCCCCCGCGGGCGGCACGAGCGTCGCGCCCCGCACGACGGTCGCGGTGACCGTCTCGACCGGGCCGCGCGCGCCGTTCGACTTCATCGCGGCGGCCCCCGGTGTCCAGTGGACCACCGGGTCGGGCGACGCCGCGCCGTTCGGCGCGCGCGGCGATTCCCGCGGTTACGCCTACAGCGGTAACCGCAACTGGAACATGGAGGACAAGCAGCGGTACTACTACCTGGAGACGCACCCGGAGTGGGTCGACTCCGGGTTCATCCAGGGCACCTTCACGCTGCCCGCCCCGGTGATCGCGGGCGACCACTTCCGCAGCCGGATCGGCCTGCTGGAACCGCAGCCACCGCCGTCCAACGGGGACGTCGTGTTCGTGGTCAGCGTCGTGATGCCCGGCGGCGGGGTGATCGAGGTCCACCGCGAGCGCAACATCGGGCCGGACGGCATCTTGGGCTCGATCGACGTCGACCTGACCCCGTACGTCGGGGCCACCGGCGTGCGGCTGCGGGCGGAGGCGGGGGCCACGGCCACGCAGGACTGGGCTTGTTGGATCGATCCGACCCTGGGGAGATGACGGGGATGAGACGCCGCCACTGGCAGGCCGGGTCGCTCGCCTTCGGCGCGGCGGCGGCGGTCGGCGCGATGCTGTGGGGGGCGACCAACGCCCATCCCACCGACGAGGTGCGCCTGCTGTCCGGGTCGGCGTGGCTGGCCTCGGCGCAGATCGGCCAGGTCACCCTGCTCGACGGGTCGTCGGCGGAGGTCGCCGCCCAGGTCCGGATCGCCGCGCCGGGGGACGCGGTGGACGTGGTGCAGCACGGCACCACCGCCTACGCGGTGAACCGCAGCACCGGCACGATCCGCCGCGTCGACGGCGCCACCTTCGAGGCGTCGGAGCCCGCCGCGCCGATCCTGGACGCGCGCGCCGGGCTGACCGCGTTCGCGGGCGAGGACGTCGTGCACGCCCTCGACACCGAGCGCGGTGTGCTGGCCTCGGCGGACGGTCGGACGCTCGCCGCCCAGGGTCCGCCGCTGTCGCTGGCCGCGCGACTGGAAGCCGGTGGGGCCACTGTGGACAGTGCGGGACGGCTGTGGGTCGTGGACAGCGCCACCGGCGACCTGACCTGGGTCACCGACGGCAAGCGCGAGACCCGGCGCGGCGCGAGCCAGCCCGGCCTCGGCCTGCTGACCCTGGCCGACGACCAGCCGGTGCTGGTCGACACCGGCAGCCGCACGGTCGTCCCGCTCGACCCCGACTCGGGCGCCGCGCTCGCCTCGGTCGCCATCGACTTGCGGCCGGAGGACGCCGTCGCGGTCAGCGCGTCCCCGCACGAGGCGCGGCTGTACGCGGTCTCCTCGCGCGGTGTGCTGATCGTGTGCGACCTGGGCGCGGCCAACTGCGACCGGGTGGTGCCGCTGGGCGCGCAGGGCGAGCTCGGCTCTCCGGTCGAGGTCGGCGACCACGTGCTGGTGCCGGACTTCCGCACCGGGCAGGTCTGGATCGTGGACCTGGCGGGCGGCCAGGTGCGCGCGTCGCAGCCGGTCATGTCCCCGCCCGCGCACTTCCAGCTGCTCGCCCGCGACGGCGTGGTCTTCTACAACGACCCCGACTCCGAGCGCGCGGGCGTGCTCCGCCTCGACGGCAGCGTCCGCCCGGCCGCCAAATACGACCCGGCCGACCCGGACAAGGGCCTGCGCACCTCAGCCCAGCCGACCAGCGCGACCAACCCGAACACCCCACCGCCGTCAACGCCTGCTTCGTCGTCGGCTCCCCCGCCGTCAACCACCCGCACATCAGCCCCACCGAACACACAGAACCCGCCCACCAGCGGTCAGCGGCCGCCGCCGTCGCGGCCCAGCACCCCCGCGACGACGAACCCGCAGCCACCCCCGCCAAGCACGCCCGGGAACACCACGGCTCCGGGAACCCCGCCGCCCTCTTCGTCACCGCCCTCTTCGTCACCGCCGCCGTCGTCGCAACCCCCGCCGCCGGAGAAGCCCGTGCTGCGGGTGACGCTGTCGAAGGCGACGGCCGAGGTCGGCGAGCCCGTCACTCTGCGGGTCGCCACGATCAAGGGGGAAACACCGGCCGAGGCGCGCTGGGACTTCGGCGACACCACGACCGGCGACGGCGCCACCGTCACGCACTCGTGGTCGGCCGCCAAGACGTATCAGGTGTCGGTGCAAGCCACGATGGACGATGGCCAGACCGCGACGACCGCGGTGAGCGTGGAGATCACGAATGCGCCCACCGTCCGGTTGGCGATCAGGATCACCGGCGCGGGCGCGGTCTCCTCGGCCGGGATCGCCTGCCCGCCGCAGTGCGACGTCGACGTCCGACGCGGCGCCACCCTCACCCTCACCGCCACCCCGGCGGGCGGCTTCGCGGTGTGGGGCGGCGCGTGCGGAGGTTTCGGCGCGCCGTGCGGGCTGACCGTGAGCGCCGACACCACCGTCACGGTCCGGTTCGGCCAGGCCGCGCCCGAGGACTGCAACGGCCACGACCCGAACCGACTGACCATCCAGGAGAACGGGCCGTCGAGCTTCGTGCTCATCGACAGCGGCAACCACTCGATGCTGTCCTTCAGCACACGCGCCGACGCCGAGGCAGGACTGGCGGTCGCGAGCCGCTACACCTTCCAGTGCTTCATCTCCCGCCCGGGCACCGCGCGGACAGTCACGAACTACTGGCAGGGCGGGATCGGCGATCCCGGCCCGGTGCCGTTGGAGCGCTGTGTCGCCTACGATCGCGCGACGCTGACCGTCGCCGAGATCCCCGGTGGGTTCTCGGTGCGGGCAAGCGGTCACGTGCTCTTGGAGACCGCTACCGAGGCCAACGCCTTCCGCGGTGCCTGGCTCGCCAATCGGTTCACCCGGCAGTGTTTCGTCGGCGCGGGCGACGAACTTGAGTTCTGGCGCTAGGAGGAAGTTCTTTGGCGACCCTGGTGCAAGTGACCGTCACCCCACCCCAGCTGATGCTGGGGCCGGGTGAGACGGGCGAGGTCGAGGTGTCGATCCAGAACGCCAGTCCGGTCGTGGAGCATTTCGCCGCGACGGTGGTCGGGCTGCCCAGGGACGACCTCTACCAGTGCGAGCCCGCCGTGGTGAAGCTGCGGCCCAAGGAGATCGGCGTCGTCCGGCTGCGTATCACCGTGCCGGAGCGCGGAATGCTTGTCGCCGGGCTCTACACGCTCGGGGTGCTTGTGCGGTCGCCGTACCAGCGGGACGTGTCGCGGTGCGAGGAGTTGCCGCTGGCGGTGCGGGCGGCGCCGGTGCTGGGCATGGGCGTGCAGCCGGAGGTGGTGACCGGCGGCGCGTCGGGGCTGTACTCGGTGACGCTCACCAACGAGGGCAACACGCCGATGGCGGTGACCCTCGCGGGCGGCGACCCGGAGAACCGGGTGGGGTTCGAGTTCGAGCCCGCGCAGCTCCTGCTGGAACCGGGCACGGCGGCCGGGGTGCGGGCGCGGGTGCGGGCGAACGCGCCGTTCAGCGGGCAGGAGGCGCGGCGGGCGATCACCCTGCGCGCGCACGCGGGCGAGGTCACCGTGGAGCGGCAGGCGACGTTCCTGCAACGCCCCAGGGTGGCGGCCGGGCTGCTCAAGGTCGGCGGGATGGTGGCGGGGGTAGCGGTCCTCGCGGGCGCGGCGGTCGTGGGCGCGCTGCTGCTCAAGACCGATCCCCCGCCGCAGCCGTTGGGCGCGACGCAGTCCAGCGCCGCGCCCGCGCCGACCACGCCGCCGCCGTCGTCGTCCACGGCCGCGCCGCTGACCGGTTCGTCCATTGTGGACTTCAGTAGGCTGCCCGACAACCAGCCGGTCGGCGACCGCGTCATCGAGGGCGACCTGTACGCGGCCAAGGGCGTCCAACTGTCCACAGTGGTCGAGAAGGCGCCGCCGAACTGCAAGGACGCGACCGTCCCGGCGCTGCGCACGACCGGTGTCTTCGGCGGTTTCCTCACCAGCGCGCGGCCCGCGGGCGCGGACAAGTGCAACACCATGCCGGTGCGGATGGAGTTCGCCGCGCCGGTGCGGCAGCTCAACCTCAGCGTGATCGGCACCGGCGGCGAGTACGTCCTCAGCGTTCTCCTGGCTGACGGCAAGGTCGAGGAACAGCGGCACACCCCGGCGCCGAACGCCGTCACGCAACTGCCTTACGAGGCCCCGGCGGGCGCGCCGGTCAAGTCGATCACCTTCGGGCCAGCCGATCCGACGCAGAAGGTGTTCACCGTGATCAAGTCCGTCGCGCTGATCCCGGCCTGAGCCCGTGCGCCGCCGCATCCGCCGCTCCCCCACGCCGGACGGCGCCGTGCTCGGCGCGCAGGAGTCGACCGACACCGCGCCAGCGCTGTCCGCCGCGGGAAACCAGGCCATCGCGCGACTGCTGCGCGGCGGCGCCGGGGGCAGCCCGATCCCAGGCGCGGCGCTGGCACGGCTGGAGGCGGGCCTGGGCGTCCCGCTGACCTCGGTCCGCCTGCACACCGACGCCGCGGCCGCATCGATGTCGGCGGACCTGGGCGCACGAGCGTTCACCGTCGGCTCGGACATCTACTTCGGCGCGGGCCAGTACGACCCGGACTCCCCGACCGGGTTCCACCTGCTGGCCCACGAGGTCGCGCACACACTGCAGAACCCGGCCGCACCCGCGCCGGACCTGGTCGTCGGCGCGATCGACTCACCCGCCGAGCGCGAAGCGGACCGGGTGGCGGACTTGCTGTCGGCCGACCAAGCAACGACGGTCGGGCAGGCGCGATCCGGCGCGGTTCACCGGGTTCCGCTGCCGGGCTACGAGGACACCGAGCGCGCGGCGGCGGCCGCTTCACCCGGCGCGGCGGTCCGCTACCCGCCGGGTCCGCTGCCGCCCAGCCTGGTCGTGCTCGCCGGGTTCGGCGTCGGCTCGGCCGAACTCAAGCCCGCCCACCGCGATCTGCTCACCCACCTGCTGCGCGGCGAGGCGCTGGGCGCGCGGGCGCGGGTAGTCACAGTGCTCGGCTACACCGACGCCGTTGGCGACGCGGACGCCAACCAGGCGCTGCGCGCCCACCGGGCCGACGCGGTCCGGGTCTTCCTGGTCGCGGCCGGGATGCCCGAGCAGGCGACGGCCCCGGCCGCGCCCGCCGAGGGCGCGCGTTTCCTCACGGGCAACGACTCCGCCACCGACCGGGCGGCCAACCGGGCGGTGGTACTGACCCTGGAGCCGCTGCCCGCGGCCGATGGCGGCGCCGCCGTGGCGGTGCCGCCGACCCCCGCCGGGCCGGAACCCCGGGACATCACCCTGACCATCAGCGTCGAGACCGAGGGCATCGGGCACACCTGGATCGAGATCGACTACCCGGACGGCTCCCATGACTCCTACGGCTTCTGGCCCGCGGGGTCGAACGCGCCGATCAGCAGTTCCGGGGCCGGACCGGGCGCCTACGGCAGTTCCGGGGTCGAGGGCGCGCTGATCAGCGGCGGATCGGTGGCGGGCCACCTGATGCACCCGGACACCGCGCACCGCGCCGAACAGCGGCACTCGACCATGGTGACCCGCACGGAACTCGCCGCCGCCCTGGCCTACGCCGCGGCGCACGCGCGGGACCGGTACAACCTCTACACCTACAACTGCACCACGTTCGCCCGCGCCATGTACGCCGCCGCGACCGGGTCAACGGCGCCGTTCGCGGGCGTCGTGGTCGAGGACCCGGCCGACCTCGCCCGCTCGATCGTCTACAACAGACAGTCCCAACAGGAGTTTCCGCCGACCCTGCGGTGACCGGACGCGATCAGAGCAACGTGGCGAGCAGCCAGACCGCGCCAACCGCGACCGCGGTAAGCAGGACCACCACGAGCCACCACCACGACCGCCGGGGCCGGACCGCCACCACGGGCGGCGGCGCGGGTGGGGCGACCCGGGCCGGGAAAGCCGCGCCGGGCCAGAGTTCCTGGGCGCAGGACTCGCAGCGCTTGCGGTGCGGTGGGTTGGCGCGGCCGCACGAGACGCAGTGTGGGCCGTGGACTCGCATGACCGGCGGTGGCGGGCCGATGGGGCCGGACGGGAAGCGGGGCGGGCCGCCCGCGGGCATGGCCCGCGCCGGGGGCGTCGGGTCCGCCATGGGCTTGCGGACGATCTTGCGGGCCGAGTCGTCCGCGGGGGGTGGGCGGTCGAGCAGCAGAGGGTAGCCGCAGTGCGGGCACAGCGGCATTCCGGCGCGCGGGACCGGTCTTCCGCATTCGGGGCAGGTCATCGGCGGTCACCGTCCTGTTCGGACCGGACGCGGAGGTCGACGCGGACGCCGACCGGGAGTTCGTCGGCCAGGAACGCCAACACCTGCTCCCGGGTCAGCAGGCCGGTGTGGTCCAGCTCGACCACCACGACGTCCGAGGCCCGGGGCGCGGCCTCCCCCGGCCCGAACACGCCGCCGGAGTCGAAGACGTCGACCCGGCTGTCGGTCAGGGCCTCCAGCAGGGTCTCCACGCCGCGCCGGGTGCCGCGCCACACCAGCGCCTGGCCCACCGACTTGATCATGCGGCGCTGGGCGGCGCGGGTGTTCGGGTCGTCGGAGGAGATCCGGGAGACGTCGACGTCGAGGCCGACCCAGGACGCCAGGTAGCTCAGCATCTCCGGGGAGGCCAGGTTGACGTCGAGCTCGTGCTCGATGTCATCGATCTGGTCGCGCACCGAGTCGGCGATCTCCTCGAACGCCCGCACGAACCCGGCCACCACCTCGTCCCGGCCGAGTTCGGCCGGGAGCTGGGCGAGCAGCCAGCCGCCGTCGCGCGCCGGGTCGCCGGTCACTGCCGCACCACCACCCGGTGCGCCACGGACATGAACAGCTCGTCCGGGTTGAGCGAGACCCGTTGCCGCGACACGGGTTCCGGCTCGCGCTGCCCGACGAGGTCGGCGAGGAACAGGTGCACCGTCTCGGCCCGCTCGATCCCGGCGACGCCGCGCAGCACCGAGAAGACGTCGCCGATCGACAGGTCGAACCCGAACGGCCAGCCCTGGCCGTCCGGGCCGCCGGTCACCGGGTTCAGAAACCGGTACAGCGCGGACTCCGCGTCCGCCCGGACCGTCTCCGGCCGGACGGTCGGCGCGGCGTGGACCTCCGCGACGACGGTGATCCCTTGGTACGACGGCACATCGATGCGCGCCTGCGCGGTCAGCAGCCGCCGGTCGTCGAGGTACACCTTGATCTGGTCGACCAGATTCTGCTTCAATACC
Organism: Actinokineospora sp. NPDC051303; assembly: GCF_055586285.1. Lineage (NCBI taxonomy): Bacteria > Bacillati > Actinomycetota > Actinomycetes > Pseudonocardiales > Pseudonocardiaceae > Actinokineospora > Actinokineospora sp. NPDC051303. The sequence goes on along the minus strand of NZ_JBVJIN010000001.1, from coordinate 173,795 downwards.
AGGTCCGACAGCCGCAGCGCCTCCGGGGCGGTGTCGACCCGGGGCACCACCAGCACCCGCACCGGCTCGCCCGCGGCGGTCGGCGGCACGCACCGCGCCCGCGCCACCCCGGGCGCCGCGGCCAGGGTCAGCCGCTCGAAGTCCTTCGCGGTGACCGCGCGGTGGCCGCCGCGCAAGTACAGCGGGCCGCGGATCTTCGCGTTGTGCACCGACTCCGCGTCCACACCCCCGGTCGCGGGCTCCAGGTTGCGCACCGAGTCGACCGACTGAATGGCGCTGAGCAGCACGGTCAGCTTGCCCGCGCCGACGTTGCCTCGGATGCCACCGCCGTAGCGGTAGCCGGTGACCCAAATCTGGGCCTCTTCCTCGGGAACGGCGCCGTAGTCGCGGGCGCGGCCGTCGCGGCCGATCACCCGGGGACCGAAGCGGATCTCGCCGGTCGCGCCGGACCAGGTGAACACCCGGTCGTCCGGCTCGGCGTCGGTGAAGTCGGCGACCTCGGTCCAGACCTCGGGCGCGGGGTCCTGGCCCGGGTCGCGGCGCGTGCGCACGACCTCGATCGTCTCGCCGCGGCGGCGCGGCAAGACCGGCGCGCGCTTGCACACGAACACCTGCCCGGCCCGGCCGGTGCTCACGCCGAGCAGTTCGCGCGGGGCGGGCTCGGCGTGGTGGGCGGGCACCGCGCCGCCGAGACCGGCCACCGCGACCCGCGCGACCATCGGAGACGTGTCGTAGGTGCGGCCGTCGTCCGGCTCGACCAGCACGCACCGCACCCAGTGCGCGCGGATCGCGCCGATGGCCAACTGCTCGTGCCTGCCGACGAGCAGGATCGTGACCTCGCCGGAGGTGTTGAAGCCGTCGCTGGTGTCGGACAGGATCGTCGCGTCCCGCCAGCCGCGCCCGTCCCAACTCTGCCAGCGCCGCGGCGGGTTGCGCGGGTCGATGCCGCGGCCAGCCGCGCCAGCCACCGCGATGTCGAGCCGGATCAGGTTGCCCGCCATGCCGGTGTCGAAGCCGAGGTAGAGCGCGTCGCCGGGAACCAGCGCCGGGAACACCGGGATCTGGGCCGCGTCGAGGCCGAGTTCGTCGGTGTGGTCGGTGAACCGCCCGCCGGTGCTCGACTGGCACGCGGTCAGCGTCGGGTTGACCAACAGCAGGTCGCGGTCGGTCATGAAGACGATCTGGTCCTCGTCGCGGGCGCGGACCGTGCCGACCTGGGTGCCCGCGGGCACCCGGATCGGCTGCTCGGGCGGGGCGGCGAGGGTGAACAGCAGGTCGGTGCGCGCGGGCGAGGCCGAGGCGAGTTCGATGCCGACCAGTTCGAGGAACTTCACATACAGCCGGTCGGGCACCTGGTTGAGCCGGTAGAGGATCATCTCGGTCATCCAGGCGAACAGCTCGATCAGCGCGACGCCGGGGTCGGAGACGTTGTGGTCCGTCCACTCTGGACAGTACGTGGTGATCCGACGTTTGGCCTCGTCCACGATGTCTTGGAAGCGGCGGTCGTCGAGATTAGGCGCAGGCAGGCTCATCGGGCCACCTCACCTGTTCGGTGGCCTCGCGTGCCTGCGCACTGTGTCAATGATTCGCTCGCAAGCTCGCTCATGGAGCAGGTTCCTCCCGCGGGATGACGTAGAACGGGTGCACCAGGTTGCGGTGGTCGTTGGTCGCCTTCACCCGGTAGGCGATGTCGATGTGGACGACCGAGTCGTCTTGGCCTGGCCGGGCGGAGACATTCACCAGTTCCACGCGCGGCTCCCAGCGGGCCACCGCCTCGCGCACCCGCTGCTCGATGAGCCCGAGCGTGTCGGCGTTGACCGGGGCGAAGACCAGTTCCCACATGGCGCAACCGAAGTCGGGTCGCATCACCCGCTCGCCGGGCGCGGTCGCCAGGATCATCCGCAGCGCCGCGTCGATTTCCTCGCCGCCGCTGATGAGCCGCACACCGCCGCCGGGGGTGAGCCGCACCGGGAAACTCCACCCCGTGCCGATCATGTCGCCAGGCCGCGTCACCGCCCTCACCCGGCCAGCACGTCGGTCGAGCCGGACGAGATGGCCGAGGTCGGCAGGTCGACCGGGTCGTTGCAGGACTTGACCTGGTCCCCGACGCGCGCGATTCCCTTGCCGTTGACCAAAACCGTTGCCGAACCCATGAGCACCGTCCCGGAGTTCGACGGCGGCTTGGAGAACGACGCACCCGGCGGCGGCAGATGCGGCGGCAGGTTCTGCGCCACACTGTCGGTGGTGGCGACCGGCAGGCCGTTGACGAACACGTCGGCGGACAACGCCGACATGAGCTTGCCCGCGAACGGCAGCGGCACCGTGGCGGGCGCGCCGGAGGCGGTCACCACCAGGTGCATGTCAGTCCCGTTGACCGGGTCGTTCTGTCGGGCGACGGGCTGCGCCATGGCGTATCCGGCCTTCTCAGTTGAGCTTGATGGGCTTGCCGGACGCGGTGAGGCCCGCGTCCGCGGTGATATCGATCTGCTGCGCCTTGAGCACCAGCTTGCGCTCCGCGGAAATCTCGATTTCCTCCGCGCTGAGCACAAGTTTGCGCACGCCCGCCAGCGCCGACTCCGACTCGGCCAGGCGCAGCAGGCAATCCGCGTCGCCGAGCTTGAGTTCGATCGAGGTTTCCGGGTCGTCGGTGAACACCAGGCGGTGGTTCTTACGGGTCGCGAAGACCCGCTGGTTCACCTTTCCGTCCTGTGTGGACGACGACTCCGGCGGCTTGTCCTGCCGCCCCCACAATCCGCCAAGCACGATCGGCCGCGCCTTGTCGTCGTTCTCAAAGCCGACCAGCACCTCGTCACCGACCTCGGGCAGCCACTGCACGCCGCGCTCCGCGCCCGCGCCGGGGGCGGCGACCCTGGCCCAGGTGCTCTCGTCGTCGGACAGCGTCGGGAACTTGACCTTGACCCGGGCCTGGCCCTCGGGGTCGTCGTTGTTGGTCACCAGGCCGATGACCAGGCTCCCCCACGCCCGGTTCTCCCGGGCGCGGTCCGCTCCCCCGCCGCCGAGCAGGTCCACGAGGCCGTCGGCGTCCTTGCCGCCCGCGACGAACCGGGTCACATAAGGGGTGTTGGCGCCGTAGCGGTGCTCGACGCTGGTCAGCCGGTACTTGCCCGCGAGCCTGCGGCCCACCCGGTCGAGCCGGACCTCGTTGCCCGCCCCCAGCCACGGGTTGCCCGCCGCCTCGCCGCGCAGCACCACCATCCCCCCGGACGCCTTGAGCAGCAGCGCCCGCGCCTGCGCGTCGGCCTCGGCCTGGCTGGCCGCCGGGAACTGGCCCGCGGTGCGGGTGACCCGGCCGAAGCCCCGCCGCGCCGCGCTCGCCATCTCGGCCGCGGCGGGCGCGTCCGTGCCGTGGTCGGGGGTGTCGGCGCGGCCGGTGATGGCCCGCTTGTCGACCGGGTCCCACGCGGTCACCACGACCTCGTCGCACGCCTCGGCGGAAGAGAACCGCACGTCGAACTCGCGCAGGTTCTGCCCCCAGGTCAGGGTCGGCGGCTGCCCCCGCCCGCCGGGCTTGCGCTTGAAGTGGAAGGTCTGCTCGGTGATCCAGAAGTCGAACCCGATCCGGCCCGCGATCCGACGCAGGAACGCGTAATCGGTCTCGCCGTGCTGCATGGTGTGCTCGCGGACCTCGCTGGTGGCGTCGATGTCGGGCTCCAGCCCGTACTCGCCCGAGATCCGGCGGGCGATGTCGCCGTCGGTCATGTTGGTGAAGGTGCGCGTCTTCGCCCCGCGCGCCATCCGGTGGGTCAGGTCGAGCCCGGTGATCACCAGTTCGTGCCTGCCGGAAACCCCCGGCTCGACGGCGATCGCGGTGACCTCCCCGGAGGTGACCACCACCGGGTCGCCCTCGGCGCGGAACGCGATCTCCAGCCGGGTGCCGAACTTGAACCGGTCCTCGTCGAACAACTCGAAGTGCGGGTCGTCGAAGCGCACCTCGAAGGAGTCGGGCAGCTGCACGGACTCCTCGACGTGCACCAGGGTCAGCCGCCCGTACAGCTCGGTGCGCAGCGGCGAGCCGTCGACAGTGAGGATGGCGCCATCGAGGCGGCGCGGGTCGGTCACGTGACCACGTTCCCTCGGCCGCGGACCGCGGGCTCCGGGATGACCACGATGGCCCCGTCCGGCAGGTCCAGCGGGTCGAGGATGTCGTTGGCCTCCGCGATCTGCCGCCAGCGGGTCGGGTCGGCGTAGTAGCGGGCGGCGAGCCGGTCCAGGGTCTCGCCAGGGCGCACCTGGTGCACGGTGTGCAGGGCGGGCGTGGACGACGTCGGGTTCTGCAGCGGCAGCAGCTCCTCGTCCTGCCACTGCTTGAGGGAGAGATCCGCCTTGGCGCGCAACGGTTTCCCGCTGGCGGCGAAGTAGGTGAAGCGGATCTGCAGGCGCTCCAGCACGGCCTTGAACGAGGACGTGTCACCCCAGCGGAACTGCACCCACGGCGGGCGCGCGGAGTTGCTGGCGCTGTCGGACCCCGGCAGCGTCGGGTCGACCTTCATCACCTTGAGCAGCCGGTCGGTGTACTCGGTGACCGGTTTGCCGTCGCGGGTCGTGTCGAAGGTCATGCTCATCGTCAGGGTCGCGGGTTGCCCGGCCTGGAACCGCAGCTCGGGGGCGTTCTTTCCCTTGGCCTCGCCTGCGTTCCAGCTGTTCGACTTGCTGATGGTCAGCTCGGACGGGTTGAACATGCAGGTGATCGGGTTGTTCTCGTCGCCTTCGATGAGCAGCAGCGCCTTGACCGGAGCCGACATCTAGAACACCCCCGCATAGCGTCCGCCCCGGCGTTCGAGCTGGCGCAGCAGCCGCTGCTCCAGATCCCGGGTGAGCTTGTCGAGATCGATCCCGGCGGCCTGCCCGGCCCCGGCGAGCGCCGCGCCCGCCTGCCCGACGACCTGCTGGCCCGCCGCGCTCACCTGGTCGACCACAGCGCCTGGGACCGGGGGCACGCTTTGTCCCTGGACCGTGTTGCCCACCATCCCGGCGGCGCCGGATATCTGGCTGAGCACCTGGCCCGCACCGCCGGTAAGCGCGGACTGGGCGGCGGAGAACGCCGCGCCGCCGCCGGGCAGGGATTCGAGGGTGTCCGCGACCGCGGCCCGCGCGGCACTCGCCGCGGCCGCCAGCACGCCCGCGGCCCCCGCGCCGCCGACTGGGAGGCGGTCGACCGCGCTGGCCGCCGTGCTCAGCGGGCCGGTCGGGTCGTCCGGCAGCCGCCGCACGCTCGCGGCCTGCGCCGTCCGCGCGGCGTGCTCGTCGGAGTCGACCGCGCCGGTCGATGCGCGCAGCAGGAACCGCGGCCGGGTGACCGGCTGGCGGGTGTGGGTCAGCTCGTGGGCGAGCACCCCGAGCACCGACGGCCGGGTGCTGGGCGCCTCGGGCAGGTGCACCACCGTCCCGGTCGTCGCGCCGAGCGCGCCCGCCTCCGCCAGCGCGCGCCGGGTCCGCGGTCCGGTGGTGTACGAGGGGCGTTCGGCGTTGCCCGCGTAGCGGCGGACCAAGGGCGTCAGCGCGGCCGGGAACCGTTGCGGCGCCTCAAGCGGAACCGAGGCGACGGCCGCCCGCCACCGCTGCTCCGCCGTCCGCGTGGAGATAGCTTGTCCACTAAGGACAGACGCGTCCGAGCCACCAGAGACTTGGCGCTGGACCGCCCCACGCCCCACCACCCCCGCGCGAACCGGACTAGTGGCCTGTCGAGCAGCCCCAGCGATACCCGCGCTATCCCGAAGGTGGCCTTCGGACGACCCGCCCGCGAACACTCCGCGCGCCGAAACTCGACGCGCCGCCCTGCCCAGCGCCGCCCGGCTTACCGACACTCCCCCGCCCGGCAACGCACCACCAGCCGACAGCCCGCCCACCAAGCCAACGCCCACCGGCCCCCCGCCAGCGGATGCCCCACCCACCAACGATCCAGCACCCGCAGGCACCCCACCAGCGAACCCACCTGCCAACGTTCCAGCCAAGCCACCGCCCGCCGGCCCCTCGCCAGCAAACCCGCCGCCTGCCGACGTTCCAGTAGACCTACGCACCACCGGCCCAGCGGACTTCCCGCGGGCCAACGTTCCAGCCGAACCACTACCTACCGACAGCCCGCCAGCGGACGCCCCACCTGCCAACAGTCCAGCCGAACCACGTCCCACCGGCCCCCCGCCTGCGAACGCCCCGCCTGTCAACGATCCCGCCGAACCACGGCCCACCGGCCCGCCGGAAGCCGATGCCCGACGCTGCGCCATTCCAGCCGAGCCACCCGCCGCCCCACCGGCAGACGCCCGCCCCAGCATCATCCTCGCGACCGACGCGCCGCCCGCCACCACCGCGCCCGCAGACATCCCGCCCGCCACCACGCCAGTCGCCGACGCGCCGCGAGCCGTTGTCCTGCTTGCCGACGCTCGGCCCGCCACACCGCCCAGGGCAGGCACGCGTGCGCCCGCCGCCGTTCTGGCCACGGAGACCAGTGGCGGCGTGGCCGCCCGACCGAGCGGCCTGTTCCGCGCGGTGTCCCCCAACGGCTTGCCCACCCGCACCAGGCTCGCCTGCCTGCTCGCCGACCCCCCACCGGCCGCCTCCGGCACGGCGGCGGACGTCCGGCGAAAGCCCAGACCGTCTGCGAGGCGTTGGATCGCGACCCGCCACCACGGGGCGCGCACCGGCAGGTCGCGCACGCTCGGGCCCGCGACCACCGGTCCGCGGCGGAACGCGGGCGCCAGCGAGCGGGCCGCGGCGATCAGGCCGCGGCGCCTACTTGGCCTTCTCGGGTTTGAAGCCACTGTGGCACACCTCCAGTTCCTCGACGGCCAGGTCGCGCGACGAGGCGGCCAGCCGAGGCCCGCTCCACTTCACCGGGAAGGCGTCCGCGAAGTTCCACTTGCGGACCTCCTTGCCCTTGGCGTCGAGCAGCGACACCGAGCCGTGCCGCCGCTCCACCTTGTCGTCCGCGGCGGCGAGGCCGTCGCCGGAGCAGCGGGCGAACCAGGCGAACAGGCTGTCGGTGTCGGTGATCCCGCGCTTGAGGACGAGGTTGGGCCACTTCATCCGGCCGGGCAGCTTGTGCGTGTGCTGGTTCTGCCCGCCCTCGGCCAGTTCCTCGACGTCGATCTGCACCGAGAGCCCGGAGATCTCGGTGAACGCGCCGATCTCGACCCCGTCGATGATCAGCTTGAACCGCCCGGCGAACGGCGGGTCGACGGTGCGCGCGGGCCTGCTCGGACTAGTCGTCACCGTCGATCCCCCGCATGAACCGCTCGTTCAACATCCCGACCTCCTCCAGCAGCCTGACCCGGTCGCCGTGTTCGAGGTCGAGCAGGTCGTCCATCCCCCAGTGCAGGTGGTAGGCCAGGTACGCGATCTCCCGCCACAGCGCGTCGGCGGCGTACCGGCCTAGTCCACCCCGACGACCTCCCGCGGAAAAGGGGTGCCCGGCTCCACGGTGTCCAGCAGGCCAGGGTCGCCGAAGTTGATGATCCGGTACAGGTCTTGCAGGTACTGGTAATCGCCAGCGAACAGGCCCTCGACGACCTTGGTCGTCACCCGGCCGACCGTGCCGAGTTCGGTGATCACCCGGGCGAGGACGATCACCGTCGCGTACGCCTCGTTGTCCTTCACCCGCGCGTCGCGCAGGGGTTCGATCTCGTCACGCGCGCACGCCAGGCGCATCACGCCTTCGCGGTGCAGCGTGCCCTCGTCGTCCACATACCCCTTGGGCAGCGTGAACGGATATTCAGTGCTAAGACTCATGCCCGGACAAGTCCCTCATGCGTGATGACGACCTTCTCGGTCGCGACGTCGTTGGCGCCAGCGTCGAAGTCGGCTCCGCTCCACTTGGAGGGCCAGCCGTTGGTGAAGTTCCACCGGCCGACCTCTTCCATCTTCGAGTTCTTGGCGACGATGGAGCCGTGCCTGCGCGCCTTGTCGATATCGCCGTCGATCACCTCTTTGCGCCACTCCCACAGCTTCTGGGTGTTATCGATGCGGCGCTCCAGCGTGATGTCCGACCACTTCATGTTGCCGGGCTGCTTGCGGATGATCGTGCGGCCCTCCTTGTTCACCTCCTTGAACTCGATGACCTCGGTCTCGGACTCGATGCCCGAGACCTTGCGGAAGCTGCCGATCTCCACGCTGTCGATCTCCAGCACGAAGACGGCGGTGGTCGTCAAATCCGGCATGCGGCTCTCCTCACAGTCCCTTGGGTCTTACTCACTCCGCGGTCTCCGCGCCGCCCTGCCACTGGCTGATGCGGAAGATCACGAACTCGGCGGGCTTCACCGGGGCGAGTCCCACATCGACGATCAACTTGCCGTCGTCCACTGAGGACGCCGGGTTGTTCGACTCGTTGCACGCCACGAAGAACGCCTGCTCTGGGGTGTTGCCGACAAGCGCGCCCTGCATCCACAACTGGTGCAGGAACGCGCCGACGGTGCGGCGCACCCGGGCCCACAGGTCGGAGTTGTTCGGCTCGAACACCACCCACTGGGTGCCGCGCCGGATGCTCTCCTCGATGAAGATGAACAGCCGCCGGACGTTGATGTAGCGCCAGCTCTGGTCGGAGGCGGCCAGGGTCCGCGCGCCCCAGATCCGCAAACCGTTGGCGCCGAAGGAGCGGATGCAGTTGACCTGGGCCGGGTTGAGCAGGTCCTGCTCGCCGGTGGTGACGTCGGCGGCCAGCCGGACGATGCCCCGGCACACCTCGTTGGCCGGGGCCTTCCACACGCCGCGCGCGGCGTCGGTGCGCGCCCACACGCCCGCGACGTGGCCACTGGGCGGGACGGTGACGAACTTGTCCGCCGCGGTCGCGCCGGGGCGGGCGAGCGGGTTGGCCACGACCAGGTGCGGGTAGTAGGCCGCGCCGAACGCGCTGTCGCGGGCGAGGTCGTTGCGCCAGTCCAGCGCACCCTGGGCGCCCAGTCCGGGCGGGGCGTCCAAAATGGCCATCTTCGTCCGGCTGCGCTCGCACCAGTCGACCAGGCGGCCCTGCGCGGCGAGGTAGAGATCGCGGTCGAACGAGCCGTCCGCGTTGGTCGCGACGGTGATCAGGTCGGGGATCGCCACCATGGAGACGTCCTCGGCGATCGCGAGACCCTGGTAACCGGTGCGCTCGGTCTCGGAGCCCTCCAGGTCGGCGGGCACGACCGCGCCGGACACGGCGGGCACCGGCTCGATGGCGTAGCGGCCCGGCGCTGGCGTCCGCCCGGCCAGCGACACCCCGGGGGTGTTGCGGACCTCGACGCGGATCAGCTTCGAGCGCTCGTTGACGACCCGCTCGACGCCGCGCTGCCCGCGGCCGACGCTGACGCCGGGGTAGTCCTCGACGACCTTGCCGTCGACGATCACCCGCAGGGCGAACTCCTGGCTGGGCTCCTGGCCCTCCTCGGTGGCGCCCGGGTCGATCTGCACCTCGCAGGAGACGCCTTCGAGCGCCTCGACGGTCAGCGCCTCCAACTCGGCGTTGCCCGCGGCCGCTAGCACCCGCCGCGCCGTGGTCGCGCCGTCGGGGCGCGGGATGCGCACGACGTAGCAGACGCCGCCGCCGTTCTCGAAGAACCCGCGCACCGCGAACGGCAGCAGGATGCCGGGCGCGAACCCGCCGAAGACCCGCTCGTACTGCGGCCAGCTGGTGATCAGCTGGGGCCGGGTGCCGGTCGGGTCGACCGGGTCCCCCTCGTCCGGGTTGTAGGTCGCGGTGAAGCCGATGAACGCCGCGACCGCGGTGCTCACCCCCTGCAACGGCATGGAGCCGCTGGGCTGTTCCTCGACGTATACCCCGGGCGCGCCGTAGGTCGCCGCCATTCACCGCTCCTTCGCCTTGGCCGCGTGCCACGGCCGCTGATCGCCAGACCTTCGCCATGGTGATCGCACCAACGACCCGCGCCGCTACGGGCGCGGACAAGATGTGCGGTCAACCATCCCCCGGGCTTGGATGGGCGTAATAGTGCCCACTCTGGACCGTCCCCACAACGGTCTCTTTCCCCGGCCGGAAGCGGCGCACCCCCCTTCCCCCATTCGGCCTAGCGTTTTGCACGGACCTCCCCCACGGTTCGCACGTTCGGGTACCGCCCTGTCTCCCGCCCCTCGCCGAACGCCCCCGGCCCGCACCATGGACGACCTGGTCCCCGACACGGGAGGACGCCATGGCCCTGGACGCCTACGGAGTGCTGGTCGGCACCCTGACCCAGTGGGCCAGGGACACCCCCGACGAGCAGGGCCGGTGGTACCACGTGACGCTGCGGGTCACCGCCCCCGCGCAAGGCGCCGACCGGTCGTTCCGCTGCGCGGTGGATGTCGACAGCCACCAAACCGACACCGGTGTGCGGTGGAAAGTTCTCCGTTTCACCCCAACCGCACTCGGCCCGCCCGCGAACCTGGCGCCGGGCTACCACCCCCTCGTGTCGACCAGCGCTTCGGGCGCGCTGGACCACATCCGCCACCCCGCCATCCGCGACACCACCGGCTGCCTGCTCGCCCCGCTGCGCCGCTGGCTCGGCCGCCCCTGGACCACCGGTTCGCACCTCCAAGCGTCCACCGCCCTGGAATCAATCCTCACCGCAGGCGCCCCGGCGCATATATTCGGCGAACCATTCACCACCGGCTTCGGAATGCACAACATCCACCAAAACCAAGGCGACCCAGCAGGCTCCCAATGGTGGCCAGAAAACGCCATCTGGCAAGACGGCGGCGTCCTCGTGACCCGCCCAGACGGCTCCCTGGACGCTTTCGTCTCGAAATTCTCCTCCCAATCCGACAACACCGGCCACGACGGCCACGACGGCCACCCGATCTGACCCCGAGTCGGCAAGCGATTGAGAGACTTCATAGAGCCCGCGTCACATGAACGCGGGCCAAGTCGGCTCATCCGCTCGCATGCCGCGAGTTCACGACGAAGTGTCGGCCCTGTGCCTGGCGTCAACGGGGCAGGTGGGACTCTTGCGATCCCGTCCGTTCGAGAGGGCGTCGCAATGAAGAGGCTCGACCGCGATCGCACCCCGGTGCGGTTCACTATCCTGACCTCGGTCGCCGGTGGTCTGACGCTGGCCGGAGTCCTTGCGGTGATCCGCAGCGGCGTGCTGGTCACGCAGTTGCCCGCATGGACGGTCGTGGTCGTAGGCATGCTGGTCGCGACGCCTTTGCTGGCGCGGCGGACGCCGTGGACCAGACGCACACGGCAAGCATTTCTGGTGACGTCGGCTTTCAGCCAGAAGTACTGGGTCGCCAGGTTTGTGCAACACATGCACGTCGTCTTGGACCGCGGCGGCATCGACCTGGTGTTGAAGGTGCCCGCCCGGGACTACGACGCCGCGGCGCAGGCACACCATCTGCGCAGGATTCTGACCGCGCGCCGCGGCTACATCGGCGGGATCATCGTCGCGACGGAGGTGCACCGCCTGCGGACGGACCTGACCGAGTTCTGCACGGAGTTGGCCCTGCCCGTGGTCTTCACCGACATCGAGCCGTTCGACGACGAGAACCACTACCCCGACAACGCCGCCTTTGTCGGATACCTCAGCTCCGATGTCGGAACGCTCGCGGGTCGCTGGCTGGTGGCACACCTGCGACAGCACGACCAGCGGCGGCCGCACGTGCTGATCATAGCCAGCCAGGAGCACAAAACCCGGCAAAGCCTCTGCGCGGAGGTCCTACGGGCGGAGTTGACCGGCGTTTCGATCATCGTCAACGACAGTTGCGCCTTCGATCGCTCACGCGCCTATGACGCCGTGCAATCCCACACGCGCCTACTCGCCTCGCGAAACGGTCGCCTGGACGCCGTGTTCTGCACCAACGACGAGATGGCGCTGGGTGCGGTCGACGCACTACGGGCGACGACTTCCCCAGGCACGGCGGACGCCGTGGTCATCGGCGTGGACGGCACCGCCGAGGCCCGAACCTTGATCGACACCGGCGCCAGCCCCCTACGAGCCACCGTGGTCCAAGACCCTCACCGCCTTGCCGAGAGCGTCGTCCATGTCCTGGAAAAGATGCACAACCATCGCAATACGACCAGACGCACCATCCTCGCCCCGGAGGTCTACCAGACAAAGTGAGCGCCACCGTGTCGCGCGTTCCGTCCGAGAGCTGCACATCGAAGTCATGCGCGCGACCGTTTCGCCTTCCCGAGGGAGAGGCGCAAAGATCACCGGGAAATGCTGGCCCTCACTGCGCGGATCACGTCTGTCTCAGTCCATGGGTTCACCCGTTGGCGCAAATCGGTTGCCGGGTGGTGGGGGTTGCTGCTGTGCTGGTGGGCGGTCAGCCGATGTCGAGTGAGTAGGAGAAGCAGATGCGTCGAGCTTTTGTGTCCATTCAGGAAGGAACACACACCCATCCACAGGACATGAGGCTTGATGCGTACGGTGAACTTGGGGATTGTGGCGCATGTCGACGCCGGTAAGACGAGTTTGACCGAGCGGCTGTTGTTCGCCGCCGGGGTCATTGACGCGTTGGGGAGCGTCGATGAGGGCAGCACGCGGACGGACACGCTGGCGTTGGAGCGGCGGCGGGGGATCACGATCAAGTCGGCGGTGGTGTCGTTTGTGGTGGGCGGGGTCACGGTCAATTTGATCGACACGCCGGGGCATCCGGATTTCATCGCCGAGGTGGAGCGGGTGCTCACGGTGCTCGACGGGGCCGTCTTGGTCGTGTCCGCTGTGGAGGGTGTGCAGGCGCAGACCCGGGTGCTGATGCGGACTTTGCGGCGGCTGCGCATTCCTACGCTCGTCTTCGTGAACAAGATCGACCGGCGGGGAGCGCGGTGTGACGCCGCCGAGGCGTTGGGGGCCATTGTCCCGATGGGCTCAGTGGCGGGGCTGGGCACGCGCGGCGCGCGGTATCTGCCGTTCGGGGCGGGGGAACTGGCGGCGGAGGTGCTCGCCGAGAACGATGACGCGTTCCTGGCCGCCTATGTCGACGGCGAGGTCTCCGCTCGCCGGGTGCGCGACGAACTCAGGGCGCAGGTCGGGCGGGCGGTGGCGTTCCCGGCGTTCTTCGGTTCCGCGATCACTGGCGCGGGGGTGGCCGAGTTGGTCTCCGGGGTCACGGAGTTGTTGCCCGCCAAGGAAAGCGACCCCGACGGGGCGGTCGGGGGCACGGTGTTCAAGGTCGAGCGGGGTCCGGCCGGGGAGAAAATCGCCTACGCCCGCCTGTTCTCGGGCACGGTGCGGACGCGGGATCGGCTGCGGGTCGGGGACACGGCGGCGAAGGTGACCGCGATCAGCGTGTTCGAGCGGGGCTCGGCCGTGCGGCGGGACTCGGTCGAGGCGGGGCGGATCGGGAAGCTCTGGGGGCTGGACGACGTCCGGGTCGGCGACCCGATCGGCGAGGCGGAAACGGCTCAGGGCAACGGCTTTTTCGCTCCGCCGACGCTGGAGACCGTGGTCGTCGCGCGCCGCGCGGCCGACCGGGGCGCGCTGCACGTCGCGCTCACCCAACTCGCCGAGCAGGACCCGCTGATCAACCTACGGTACGACAGGGCCCGGCGGGAGTTCTCCGTGTCCCTCTACGGCGAGGTGCAGAAGGAAGTCATCCAGGCGACCCTCGCCGACGACTTCGGCGTCGAGGTCGCCTTCCACGAGACGACCACCGTCCACATCGAACGGCTCGTCGGCTCCGGCGCGGCCGTGGAGCTGATCGGCAAGGAGCCCAACCCGTTCCTCGCGACGGTCGGGCTGCGCGTCGACCCGGCTCCGGCGGGCGCGGGCGTCGATTTCCGGCTGGGCGTCGAACTCGGGTCGATGCCGTTCGCGTTCTTCACCGCGGTGGAGGAGACCGTGCGGGAGACGCTGAACCAAGGGGTGCACGGGTGGCAGATCCCCGACTGCGTGGTCACGATGACGCATTCCGGTTACGCCGCAAGGCAAAGCCATTCCGGCGCGACCTTCGACAAGAGCATGTCCAGCACCGCGGGGGACTTCCGCGGCCTCACACCGCTGGTCCTGATGAGCGCGCTGCGGCAGGCGGGGACCGTGGTGCACGAGCCACTGCACCGCTTCCACCTCGACATCCCCGCCGACACGCTCGGCGCGGTCCTGCCCGTGGTCGCCCGGCTGCGCGGCGTCCCCCGCGACCAGTCGCCGCGCGGGTCGTCGTGCCTGGTCGAGGGAGTGCTCCCCGCGGCCCGGGTGCACGAGTTCGAGTCGCTGCTGCCCGGGTTGACCCGCGGCGAGGCCGTCCTGGAGTGCGCCTTCGACCACTACCGGCCGGTTCAGGGACCGGTCCCCACTCGGGCGCGGTCGGACAACAATCCGCTCGACCGCAAGGAATACCTGATGCGCACACTTCGCCGCGTCTAGCGTTGAAGCAGGAGGTAGCACCGCCTGCTGGGGTGCTCCACGGGGTGAGGATCGCGGTCGAGGCGGGCGACCACGCGGAGGCCCGCCTCGGCCAGCGACCGCGTTTCCTCGGTGGGGTCGAGGAAACGGAAGGTCAGGTCGACCTGGTGGCCCCACCAGACGTCGAGGGTTCTGGCTCCGCCCGGAGGAACGTCGGCGTCGCTGACGTGGAAGGCGAGCAGGGCGTGGCCGCCGGGGCGCAGGACCCGGGCGAACTCGCGGTAGGCCGCAGCGCGGGACGCGGGATCGAGGTGGATCACCGCGTACAGGCAGACGACCGCGGCCAACGCTCCTGAGTGGACCGGCAGGGCGGTCATGTCCGCCGCGCCCACCGGGACCGCGGTGTTCCGGCGGGCGACCGCGCACATCGCGGGTGAGAGGTCCAGCCCGACGACGCGGGCGCCGTGGTCGGCGAGGTGCGCGGCGACGTGGGCGGGGCCGCAGCCCACGTCGGCCACCGTCCCGTCCTCGGCGAGTTCGGCGACGGCGGCCAGCAGCGCCCGGTCGAGCGGCTTGGTCCGCAGTTCGTCGCCGAGTTCCGTCGCGTAGCGGTCGGCCACCAGGTCGTAGCTTCTCCGGGTGCCGTCGGCCATGCGGTCAATCTAAGGGCGACCAGGAGGTCGGGTCAGGAAAAGATCGGGGGCCGACCGGGTGACCCACGGCAGGATGGGCCACCCGGTCGGGGGCTCGGGGGAAATCGAGCGGGGAGCGCGGGCGCGGAAGTCAGCGGTCGGGGGCGGGCCGAGGTCGCGGGTGTCGACCAGGGTCTCCGCGATGCCCGTGGCGGTGGGGGCGGAGGTGCGGACAGGCACGGACGGCGGGGGGTGCGTCCAGGCCAGAGCGACCACGAGGGGCCGCGGGTTCCGGCAGGTCCGCTCCAGAGAACCCGGCCGTCCACAGGCGTTCGGGGCGCCTGGTCGGCGGGCGGGTTCAGTCACGGGAGCGCGGGTGGCGAGGCGGGCCGCTCGTCCAGGCTGGCGCGGGTGGGGGATTCCCGCGCCGCGAGCACGAGGGGTCCGGGGAGCGCGGAGGTCACCAGGGGCTGGTGGAGAAAGGTCGTCGGTGGCGACCCCGGCTCACGCGGACCGGTCAGGCTGCCTGGGCCACTTCACCCAGCATGGACATTCCGGCCGCGGTGATCCGGACCCGGCGGGCGAAGGGGTCGGTGCGGGCCTCGACGGCGATGAGGCCGCCGGAGGTCAGCGAGTAGAGGGCCTGAGTCTCCCAAGGGGACACCACGCCCGCCTCGGAGCCGTCCGGACCGCGCCAGCGGTAACCGGCGGGGCCGCCCCACAGTCCGGTGTGGTACAGCAGCTGTCCGGCGGCGACGTGGCGGAGAGCTTGTCTTTCCTGTTCGGTCATGTCACACCTCACATCTCGGGTTGTGTCAAGACTGCGCTCCTGTGGCCTGGCGAACATCGGGAGAACTACCTATCCGGATACCGAAACCGGCTACGGACGGCTACGTAGTCCCGTCCGATACGGACCCATCCGGGCGGTCCGTGCGTCCATTGGAGACCAGGTGGTGACACAGCCACGCGGTGATGGCGTCGTCGACGGCCTTGGCCTGGGGCAGCTGCGGGGCAGGCTCGACGCCGGGCGGCTCGGCCAGCGGGTGGGCCAGGTCGGCGACCGTCGTGAGCCGCACGTCGTCGGGCCGCCGGTACTCGCCGCGCAGCGCGGCGGCCAGGTCGGCGGTGTCCGCGCGGAATGTCGGGTAGTCCTGCTCGCCGCTGACCAGCAGCAGCGGCGGCTGGACGGCGCCACCGGCGATGTCACCCGACCGGGCGACGAAGTCCAGGGCGTCGGCGGCAGCGGCGGCCTTGTCGGTCCACCGGTAGGGCTGCTCGGTGAGGCCCTCGATCAGCGCGACCAGGGACCGGGCCCGCACGGCGGCGTTGACCACCGCCGCCGCGGCGACCGGAATCCGGCGCTCGGCCAGGACCCGCAGCACCACCGACCCGCCGAGGGAGCCGCCGACCACGCCGATCGGCCCGCCGTCCACCGACAGCCGCTCGCGCAGGTCAGCCAGCACGGCGGGCAGCTCGTCGGCGGCCTGCCGGACGAAGGGGTCGGCGTAGGACAGCACCGCGTCCTCGATGGCGCGGGCGACCACCGCGTCCATGGATCCGTCGACCATTCGCGCCCCGCACAGCGGCATCCCCAGGTGCACCCGCCAGGCGGGCACCCCGGCCAGCGGCAGCGCGGCGGCGAACGCCGCGTCGGTGCGCGGGGCGTCGATCATGTGCCAGGTCACGACCAGCGGCGCGGGTCCCTCGACCGGGGCGCTCGGCGGCAGCGCGGTGAACGGCACGCCCGCCGCCACCGCGCTGATGGTCCCGGTGTGCTGCTTCCCCATGGCATCGCTCCTTCCCCCAAGTGGCCGTCTCGTCGCCACGGGGCCACTGTAGACAACAGCGGGCCGAATCAAGATCCAATTTTTCGACGGCGGGACTACTGGGCAAGGAAGCGGAGTGGCATGAGGCGCGGGCGCATCGGGTGCGTGGCGGCGGTGATCGTGGCGGCGAGCGCGTGCACGTCCCCTGTCCCTGGTACCCCGGTTTCCGCGCCGTCCCCGAGCGCGCCCGGTCCAGACCTCGCGGCCTGCGCCGACGGCGACTGCGAGGTCACCGTGACCGCCGCCGCCGTGATCGCGTTCGAGCCGCGCCTGCGGGTCGGCGAGCTGACCGTGCGCTCGATCGACCGGAACGTGGTCACCCTGCGGATCCCGATGATCGGCGGCGCGGGCTTCGGCTGCGTCGGCCCCGACTGCTCCTCGACGCTCACCGGCGCGGCCGAGGACGGGCGGACCACCGGCCAGGCCAGCACCCGCCCCGGCGGCCGGGTCACCGCGAACGGGGTGGCCGTCGAGGTGCTGTCGGTGGCGGACGGGGCGGCCGTCCTGCGGATCAGCCCCACTGCCTGACGCTCACCCCGGCGGGTCGGTCAGGTCGGCCAGCACCTCGCGAAAGCGGGCCAGCACGGGCGAGGTGTCGTCGCGGCGGTGGATCAGCGCGAGGTCGTGGGTGAGCGGGTCAGGGCGGGCGAGATCGAGGTAGGCGACGCCGACGCGGGGGACGGCGCGCGCCGACGCGGGCAGCAGTGCCACGCCGATGCCGCCCGCGACCAGCGCGGCGATCGTCTGGAGCGCGACGGCCTCCTGCGCGACCTTCGGGGTGAACCCGGCCGCCTGGCACGCGGCCAGGACACGGCCGTGCAGTCCGGGGCCCAGGTCGCGGGGAAAGAGCACGAACGGCTCGTCGGCCAACTCGGCCAGCCCGATCGCGGTCCGGCCCGCCAGCGGATGCGCCGCCGGGACCGCCGCCACGTACGGCTCGCGGAAGACGACCTCGACCGTGAGCAGGCCGTCGTCGTCGTGGATGGGCGGGCAGCCCAATCCGGCGTCGACGGTGTCGGCGAGCAGTGACCGCACCTGCGCCGCCGTCGGCGCCTCGGTGAGGTCGAGCCGCACGTCGGGGTGCCGGGCGCGGAACGCGGCGAGCAGGCGGGGCAGCAGGTCGAAGGCAGCCGACCCGACGAACCCGAGCCGCAGCCGACCGGCCAGCCCGGCGACGGCGCGGCGGCCGGTGTCGGTGGCCCGGTCGGCGCGGGCCAGCACCGCCCGCGCCTCGTCGAGGAACACCGCGCCCGCCGCGGTGAGCCGCGCGCCCCGGCTGGTGCGGACGAACAGCGGGCCGCCCAGCTCCCGCTCCAGCCTGCGGATGGCCGCGCTCAGCGGCGGCTGCGCCATGCGCAGGCGGGCCGCGGCCCGCCCGAACCCGCCCTCTTCGGCGACGGCGACGAACTGCCCCAGCAGCCGGAGATCGATCGCGGCCATACGCCGAGAGTATCGCCGGGGCCGCGGACCGGTATTGGACACCGCACTGGATCTCCCCGATCGTGGAGGCATGCGCGTCACCCTCGCCCTGATAGTCACCACGCTGCTGGCCGCGCTCGCCCCGCCCGCCGACACCGAGCCGCGGCGGCGCGCCCTGGTCGCGCGGACCGTCGACGGCTTCCGTATCGCCGTGCGGGAAATCGTGGCCGGGCGGCGCGCCGAGCGGGTCCCGGTGCTGCTGCTGCACGGGGCGCGGGTGCCGAGCGCGGCCTCGTTCGACCTGCCGGTGCCGCACGGCTCGCTGGCCGAGGACCTGGCCCGCGCCGGGCACCCGGTGTACCTGGTCGACGCGCGCGGATACGGGCTCTCCCAGCGCCCCGAGGCGATGGAGCGCCCGCCGGAGCGGTCGGCGCCGCTGGTCCGAGGGGCCGAGGTGGTCCGCGACCTCGACGCGGCGGTCGACCTGGCGCGGCGGCGGACCGGGGCAGGCCGGGTGGCGCTGTTCGGCTGGGCCACCGGCGGGCAGTGGGCGGGCCTGTACGCGTCGCTGCACCCGGACAAGGTCGGCGAGCTCGTCCTCTTCAACAGCCTCTACGGCGGCAGCGCCGAGCACCCCGGCATCGGGCACGGCTCACCGTTCGAGGACCCCGACCACCCCGGCCGGTTCCACTTCGCGGCCTTCGGCGGCTACCGGCACAACACCGCCGCCTCGCTGCTGCCGTCCTGGGACGCGGGCATCCCGGACGCGGACAAGTCCCGCTGGCGCGACCCCGAGATCGTCGCCGCCTACCAGCGGGAAGCGCTCGCCAGCGACCCGCGGTCGGCCGAGCTGGACCCGCCCGCGTTCCGCGCGCCGTCCGGCGCGCTGGAGGACAGCTTCTACCTGGCCACCGGCCGCAGACTGTGGGACGGCTCCGCGATCGGCGCGCGGGTGCTGATCCTGCGCTCGGAGCGGGACTTCTGGAGCCGTCCGGAGGATGTGGCGGACCTGCGGCGCGACCTGGTGCACGCGGCCGAGGTCCGCGCGGTGACCCTGGCCGGGGCCACCCACTACGCCCACCTCGACCGCCCCGAGCACGGCCGGGACCGGCTGCTGGCCGAACTGCGCGCCTTCCTGGCCGGGTGAGCCGCTTCCCGGCTCCGGGCCATGCCCGACCGCGGGCCGCCCCCAACTTGAGGACGCGGTCAGCGGGGGCCGATGGCGTCGACCACGACCCGGGTGATGTCGCGGACGACGCGCTCGTCGCCGGGGGTGTCCGGGTCGGTGCGGGTGGTGTAGACGGAGATGATCAGGGGACGGGCGTCCGGCGGCCACACGATGGCGACGTCGTGGACGCCCCCGTAGGCCGGGGTGCCGGTCTTGTCGCCGACCTTCCAGTCGGCGGGCACCCCGGCGCGGATGCGACCGCCGCCGGTCGTGTTCGCCAGGAGCCAGCCGGTGAGCCGCTCGCGGTCCGGGCGGACGAGGCCGTGGCCGACGGTGAGCGCGTGCAGGTTCCTGGTCATCGCCGCGGGTGTCGTGGTGTCGCGCGGATCGCCGGGGATGGCCGAGTTCAGGTCGGTCTCCCACCGGTCGAGGCGGGTGCGGAAGTCGCCGAGCGTGCGGGCGAACGCGGTGATCGCGCCCGGCCCGCCGAGTTCGCGCAGCAGCAGGTTGCCCGCGGTGTTGTCGCTGTAGGTGATGGTCGCCTCGCAGAGTGCGGCGACCGTCATCCCGGTGTCCACGTGCTTCCCGGTGATCGGCGAGTTGGGCACCAGGTCGGCGCGGGTGTAGTGGACGACCTGGTCGAGCAGGCCGGGCTCGTCGCGGCGGGCCTTGCGCAGGATCGCGGCGGCGGCGAGCACCTTGAACGTCGAGGCGATCGCGAACCTCTCCCCCGCCCGGTAGGCGATGGCGCGGCCGTCGCCGGTGTTGAACGCCGACACCCCGATCCGGCCCGGATAGTCGGTTTCGAGTTCGCGCAGCCGGTGCCGCTTGTCCGAGCGGGCGGCCGGGCCCGCGTCCGCGCTCCCGGCGTGGGCCAGCCCGAACAGCGTCGGCACGGCCAGCATGGACGCGAGAACGGCGCGCCGTGAAAGATCGATCCCCATTGGCCCGAGCATACGGACTGGCGCCCGCGCCCGCCCGCGGCCCCAATGGCGCGGCGGACCGTCAGCGGGCGGGTTCCGCTCTGGCGTAAGGGAAAGGCAGGTCGGATTCGGTGACCACGGTGAAGCGGGCGGCCGGATGGTCTTGCACCGCTTGGAAAGCGGCTTCGGTCAGCAGGGTCTCGCCGGACTCCGCGGTGTCCTCGCCGAGTTTGGACGCCTTGTTCATCTCGTCGCCCATGGCGAGGTTGGGGCCGATGGCGAACACGTCGCCGTAGCCGATGCCGATGCCGCACTGGGGAATCTGGTCGTCGGTGTTCGCCTCGGCGAGGTGGGTGTGCAGGGCGAAGGCGGCGTCGAGGGCCTGGGTCGGGGAATCGAACAGGACGGTCAGGTTGTCGGCGAAGGCATGGGTGAGTTCGGCGCCGAAGTCGGCCAAGACGGGGGCGCACACCTGCTGGAAGCGCAGGATTCGGCGCAGGGCGGCCACTTCGCCCAGGCGCAGGCTGGTCGAGGTCAGGCCGATGGAGTCGATTTCCAGGACCGCCTTGCGGTGGATGTGGCGGGCGCGGAAGTCCGCCTCGGACAGCGAACCCCGTTCGACGTCGAGCAGATCGCGGTAAACCGTCGCGGGCCACAGGCCCAGCGCGGCCAGTTTTGTCAGGTCTGTCAACAACTCCGGTGTCCTCGTCATCCCCGTCCCCGATCGGCCGTGTAGATCATCCGGCATCGCCGGGTCAGGGGCCGCGTGATCCCCGTTACACAGCCGAAACGGTCAGTTCGCCCAGACGACGACCTCGAACACCGACCGGCCCCCAGCGTCGATCTCCACGAACTCGATCAGCGCGACGCGGTCCTCGGTGGTGCGCACGCAGACCAATGTCCCCGGGGTGTAAGTGAAGACCGGCAACCCCTTGAGCACGCCTGTCACGTGCCGCGCGCAGTCCAGTCCGGTCGGCCGAGTCGGGTTCACCCACCACGCCAGCGCGGAGTCCGCGGCCGCGTCGATCTGGCTCGGCAGGGTGATCAGCACGTCGTTGCCCCGAGCGCTCGGCGCGGGCGGCTCGCGGTCGAGGTCGATTCCCCGCTCGACCCGCACGGTCGCCTGCTGCCACACCCGCGGCTCTTCCCGCGGCGCCTCCTCCTGAGGCGGTTCGTCCGGCTGCTCGTCCGGCGGGGACTCGTCCCATGGCCACCGCGACCGCGGCTGCTCGCCGGTCGGCGTCGGCCCGGCGCCACCGGGCTGGTCGCGCCACGCCGACGCCAGCCACAGCGACACCACGACCGCGGCCACCAGCACCAGGACGGCTCCCACCGCGACCCACCGCCGCCACGGCGACGCGGCCGGGCACAGCGCCGGGACGAGCCGCTCGATCCGGCGGATCAGGTCCGCGATGTCGTCGTCCTGGCGGTGCGGGCGGATCTCGCACCACTGGCCGCTCAGCAGCGGGCGCAACTCCCCGGGCAGGTCGTCCGGGCGCGGCGGCGCCCGGTGCTCGGCGAGCACCGGCACCACCGGCACGCCCCGGGCGAGCGAGTCGGCGATCTCCCGGCGCACCCAGTCCCTCGGGTTGTCGAGCCTGCGCGCGCCCGTCTCGTCGCGCGCGGTCTCCCAGTCGCGGCCGATGACGGCCAGCACCACGTCGGCGCGGGCCAGCGCGGACAGGATCTCCGGCGAGTACCTGCGCCCGATGGGCAGCGACCGCGAGTCCACGAACACCTGCTCGTCGCCGAACCGGCGGGCGAGCTGGGCGTAGAGGGTCTGGGTGAGGTGGGCCTGATCCCGCTCGCGGTAATTGATGAACACCAGCGCCATGGACACCCGCCTCTCCCGCCCTGTGGATCACCCGAGGCGGGGTCGGCGTTACCGGTCGCCGGGCGGCAGCACCAGCAGCCGGAACAGCCGCTCCAGGTCGGCCTCGGGGTCGTCGGTCAGGCCGGTGTGGGTCGGCGAGGTCTGCACCAGGGTGCTGCGCGGCGCGGTCAGCCAGCGGAAGCGCTGGCCAGGCGAGATGCCGGTTACCGGGTCGCTTACCGCGCCGTCGCACGACCGGCACAGGTGGCGCAGGGCGTCGGCCAGGACATCGAGGTCCAGCGCCGGGTCGAGCGCGAGCAGCCGCTCCGGCGCCACATGGGTGCGGCAGCGCAGGTAGTCCAGCGGCGCGCAGTAGAGCAGCACGCCGACGTTGATCGCCTCACCCCGGTCCTGGCGCGGCACCGCGCGCAGCAGGGCGTACTCAAACACGTGCGGCACGAGTCGCCTCCAGTGCGTCGACCCAGTCCGCGGCGTTCGCCAGGCGGGCGTCGAAGAACGCGGTGTACGCGGCCCGCGCGTCGTCCGGGCCCGCGAACGCGCCGTCTTGGGCAAGCCACTCGTCGGGGACCAGCGCGAGCGTCCGGCGCAAGAGGTCGCCGGTAAGCAGCGGCCGCAGTGCGCGGTCCGCCTCGGTGACGGGACCGGCGACGGGCAGCATCACATGGTCGCCCGCGTCGTAGCGGTAGTCGGCCGCGGGCCGCCAGCCGGGGCCGAAGCGGTGGTGGAAGTACAGGGCGGCGCCGTGGTCGATCAGCCACACGTCCCGGTGCCACAGCAGCAGGTTCGGGTTGCGCCAGCTCCGGTCCACGTTGAGCACCAGCGCGTCCAGCCACAGCACCCGGGCCGCCAGGCCCGGACCGGGGTCGCGCACCAGCGGGTTGAAGTCGAACGAGCCGGGCAGGTAGTCGAACCCCAGGTTGCGGCCGCCGCTGGCGCGCAGCAGCTCCTGCACCTCTTCGTCCGGCTCGGCGCGGCCCAGCTCGGGGTCGAGGTCGGCGAGCACGATCTCGGGCACCCGGAAACCCAGCGCCCTGGCCAGCTCGCCGACGATCACCTCGGCGACGAGCGCCTTGACACCCTGGCCCGCGCCGCGGAACTTGAGGACGTACATGCCCAGGTCGTCGGCCTCGACCAGGCCCGGCAGCGAGCCGCCCTCCCGCAGCGGGGTGACGTAGCGGGTCGCGGCGACGGCACGCAGCCCGTTCTCGGTGGACACCCGAGCATCATGCCGTGGGCGGCGCGCCGAGTTCCGCGCGGGCGCGGCGCAGCAGGTCGCGTTCGGCCGCGTTGCCCGCGCGGGCGATGGCGGCGTCGTAGGCCAGGGCGGCGGCGTCGCGCCTGCCGACGCGGCGCAGCAGGTCGGCGCGGACGGCGTGGAACAGGTGGTAGGCGGCCAGGTCGAGGCCGTCGACCACGGCGAGCGCGGCGGCGGGCCCCTCGACCTCGGCCAGCGCGACCGCGCGGTTGAGGGCCACGACCGGGCTGGGGGCCAGGGCCATGAGGTGGTCGTAGAGCCGCAGGATCTGGCCCCAGTCGGTGGGCGGCGGGTCGCTGTGCACGGCGTTGATCGCGGCCTGGACCTGGTACGGGCCGGGGCGCCCGCGCCGCAGGCACCGCCGGACGATGCCCTGGCCCTCGGCGATCAGGGCGCGGTCCCACCGGCCGCGGTCCTGGTCGGCGAGCCGCACGAGTTCGCCCGCCGGGCCAGTGCGGGCCGGTGTGCGCGCCTCGATGAGCAGCATCAGCGCGAGCAGGCCCAGCACCTCCGGCTCGTCTGGCATGAGCTCGGCCAGCAGCCTGCCCAGGCGGATGGCCTCCGCGCGCAGGTCGTCGCGGACGAGCCGGTCGCCAGCGCTCGCGGTGTGGCCCTCGGTGAAGATCAGGTAGACCACGGCGAGGACGGCCCGGAGCCGGTCCGGCAGGTCCGCGTCGCGCGGCACCCGGTAGGGGATCTTGGCGGCGCGGATCTTGGCTTTGGCGCGGACGACGCGCTGCGCCATGGTCGGCTCGGGAACCAGGAAGGCGCGGGCGATCTCGGCGGTGGTCAGGCCGCCGAGCAGCCGCAGCGTCAGCGCGACCCGGGCGCCGGTGGCGAGGGCAGGGTGGCAGCAGGTGAAGATCAGCCGCAGTCGGTCGTCACGCACGGGTCCCTCCTCGGCGGGCTCGTCGCGGGCGTGCAGGAGGGCGGCTTGGGCGTGCCGGTCGGCGCGGGACGCCTCGCGGCGCAGGCGGTCGACGGCCCGGTTGCGGGCGGTGGTGATGATCCAGCCCGCCGGGCTCGGCGGCGGCCCGGTCTCCGGCCAGCGCAGCACGGCCTCGGCGAAGGCGTCCTGGACCGCGTCCTCGGCGATGTCGATGTCGCCGAAGACGCGGACCAGGACGGCGACCGCCCGGCCGTGCTCCTGGGCGAACACCCGCGCGATCTCGGGCGGCGCGCTCATCTCACCCGGCCCGCATGGGCCGCACCTCGATCGGGAGCGTGCTCGCGCGGGTGAGCCGGGCGGCCCAGTCCAGCGCGGCGTCCAGGTCGGCCGACTCGATGATCACAAACCCGCCGATGTGCTCCTTGCCCTCGGTGAACGGGCCGTCAGTGATGAGCACGTCGCCGTCGCGCACCCGGGCGACGGTGGCGGTGTCCGGCTCGTGCAGGCCGGAGTCGAACACCCACTCGCCCTTGGCCTTGAGGTCGTCCATCACGACCCGGGTGTCGGCCATGATCGGGTCGAGGACCTCGGGCGGCGGGGGCGGCCCGGCGGGCTCGTAGAAGCTGAGCAGGTAGCGCGGCATGGTATGTCCTCCTAGGGCAGACGGTACTTCCGCCCTCTACACGAACGGTCCGCGCCCGAATCGACAGCGACCGGGAAAAACCTCCGTTGTGACCGCGCCCACGTCCTGAACGCGGTTCAATTAGGCTTCCGCCATGGCTGGCAGAGTCCCCATGCCCGACACCCGCCCGCGCTCGCGCCTCGCGGCGGGGCTGCCCGCCATCACCGCCGAGCGCATCGTGGACGAGGCGTTGCGGCTGACCGAGGAACACGGCCTGGAGAACTGGACGCTGCGGCAGCTCGCCGCGGCCGTCGAGGCGTACCCGGCGGTGGTCTACCACCACGTCGGCGGCCGGGACGCGGTCGTCGCCGCCGTGCTGGACCGGGTGGCGGGCATGATCCCGCTCCCGCCCGCCGCCCTGCCCTGGCGCGACTGGTTCCGGGTGCTGCTCGCCGAGACGCGCGCCGTGCTGCGCCGGTACCCGGGCGCGGCCCGGCGCCTTGCCGCGCGCGGTCCCGGCGTCGAGCGGGCCGCGCCGGTCGCCGAGCGAGGCGTGACCCTGCTGCGGGAAGCGGGATTCGGCGGGGAAAGCGCGCTCGCCTACGCCACGCTGCTGGGCACGGCGTGCCAGTTCGTCGCCACCGAGGACGACCGCCGGGCCGAGGCCGCCCGCGTCGACCCACGCGGCCTGGTCTCGGCGGACCTCGCCCAGGGCTGCCCCGAGCCGGTTCCGGGCTGCTACGACTACGCCGTCGAGCGCATGCTGGACGGCATGGCCGCCCGGCTCGCCCGCCTCCGTTCAACCTGACCCGCGACGCCGGTCAAGCGACGAGTTTGGCGGGTCGCCCGCGAGGTACTCGGCCGCCATGGCGGACGCGGTGGGACAGGTGCGGATGACCGACGACGGGCCGATGCTGGTGGACGGGCCGGTCGTGGTGCGCGGCGCGGACGGGTCGACCGTGCGGTCCGACCGCTTCGTGACGGCGGTGTGCACGTGTCGGCGGAGCAAGATTTACCCGTTGTGCGACGCCAGCCACCGGACGCGAAAGCGCGTGACGGCGGACCGATCCGAACGCGACAGCGACGACAGCGACGACACAGCCGAAACATAGGCGAAACCCACGGTTTGGGCGGTCGCCGCTGAGGTATTCGCCGCTCATGCTGCTACTGAGAGCCCCTGGGGTGTACAGACCGCAGGGCGACACCCAGCTCCTGCGCACCGCGTTCGCGACCGCGGGAATCCCCCGTGGGGGAACGGTTTTGGACATCGGCACCGGAACCGGGGCGATGGCCATCGTCGCGGCGCGCGCGGGCGCGCGGCACGTGACCGCGGTCGACGTGTCGCGCCGGGCGGTGTGGACGGCCAGGGCGAACGCGCGCCTGCGCGGGCTCCCGATCCAGGTCAAGCACGGCGACGCGCTGGATGTGGTGGCAGGCAAGAGTTTCGACAGCTTCGACGTCGTGCTGTCGAATCCGCCCTATGTTCCGTGCGCGTCGCCGACGCCGCCCACCAGCGGCCCGGCCAGGGCGTGGGACGCGGGCCGCGACGGCCGGGCCTTCTTGGATCGCCTGTGCGCCAGGGCACCCGACCTGCTCAACCCCGGCGGCGTCATGTTGATCGTCCACTCGACACTGTGCGATGTGGACAAGACGGTGCGCGTGCTGCGCGGCGGCGGGCTCAAGGCCGCGGTGGTCGCCCGCGCCGACGAGCCGTTCGGGCCGGTCATGAACAGCCGGATCGACCTGCTGGAACGGGAAGGGCTGATCGCCCCGGGCCAGCGGCACGAAGAACTCGTGGTGGTCCGGGCCGACCGCCTCCTCACACCGGTGTGACCCCGCTGCTCACGGGCGGTCGTCCGGCAGTTCCGTCAGTGGCGACAGCAGCGACGACCGCCCAGAGCGCCAAGCGCCCAACAGGTGCTCGGCAAGTCTGCTTTCCAGCAGTTCCGTTGCCAGCACACCGAAAACCACGTCCCCGGCCAGCTCCGGCTCGTCCGCGAGCAGCCCGCCGACGACGTCGCGGCGCATCACCTGCTCATGCACGGCGTCGGCCTCGACGTGCTCGGCGAAGAACCGGATGGCCGCGGGGCCCGCGCCCAGCCGACGCAGCGCCGAGATCATGCGCTGCGCGCTGGGCGGGGTGCTGATCTCCGCGGCGGTGAAGTGCCCGACGAGCGCGCCCCGGTGCGCGCGGTGCAGGCCGAACAGCGACATCAGGTTGACCACCGCGATCGCTGGCGCGGGCACGACGTCGAGGTAGTGCAGATACCCGTTGCTCAACCCGGTTTCCGCGAGCAGATCCGCGTAAAGCCGGGAGTGCATCCGGTCGGCGTGCCCGCCGCCGAACTCGTCGAACTCGACCGCGACCAGCGCCGCCTTCGCCCGGCCGCGCAGCCGAGGGATCACCCACGCGTGCGGGTCGGCCTCCTTGAGGTGGTACACCGACCGGTGGACGAAGTGCTCGCGGACGTGCCACCACTGGCCCTCGTCGCGCAGGAAGTGCGACACCCCGTCGCCGGGCACGTGCTCGACCAGCAGGTCCGCCAGCACCGCGTCGATGTCCGTGGCGTCGATGTCCGTGCCCGCGCGCGTTCCGGCGCGCAGGCCGTGCAGGAACCGGCGTTCCAGCGCACCGCGCAGGCGCAGCAGTTCGGGGTCCCACTCCAACTCCGGCCGCACACCGGGGAAACCGCGGTAGTGCAGCTCGTAGAGCAGGTGCAGCGCGATGGTCAGGTCTTCCCCGTGCGGGTCGGCGCTGAGCGCCTCGGCCACCGGCAGCGCGCCCGGCTCGCCTGCCAGCGCGCGGCAGACGGCCGAGGACAGCTCGCCGCGGGCGGCGGGCAGCGTCGGGCGGGTGGAGCGCGCCGGACCGGAATCGGGGGCGGCGGCGGGGTCGGCCAGGGTCATCTCTCAAGTCCTTTCGGGTGACTCGGGCCGATTACCCGACGGGGTGGTCTCCCACACGCGCGCGGTCACCGCGTCCAGCACCGCGGCCGGGCCCCGCTCGACCGCCGCGCGCTGGCGGTCGGCTCCGGTGCCGCCTCGGCGCAGGGCGGCGATGGCGGCGCGGGCGCGGTCCAGGTCGTCCATCTCGCGCAGCGCGGGCTCGACCCAGGCGACCAGCCGGTCGACCAGGCGGGCGGCCGTGGTCGGCGCGCCGAGGACCGGGTCGACGGCCCGCCCGCGCAGGCCGTAGCGGGCCGCGGCCCACACCGCGGCCGCGGCGAGTTGCGGGTCCAGCCGAGGGCCTTCGCGGCCGACCGCCAGCTCGGCGAGGGCGGTGCGCACGAGGGCGCGGCTGAGCGCGGCCTGCAACACCGCCTCCCACGGCTCGACCACCGTGTCGGCCGCGCGCAGTTCCACCGTCGGCAGGTGCGGCGAGCAGCGCGCCAGCCAGAACGTCATCCGGTCGTCCACCAGAACGCCGCAGTCAACCAGCCGGGCCACCTGCCGGTCGTAGTCGGCCGCCGAGGAGAACCAGGGCGGCAGCCCGGAGCCGGGAAACCGGGACTGGTCGACCATCCGCAGGCTGGCGTGGCCGTGGTCGCGGCCGTCCCGCAGCGACGAGTTGGCCGACAGGGCGAGCAGGGTGGGCAGCCAGGGCGCCACGTGGTTGAGGACGGCGGCCCCGGTCTCCCGGTCCGGGACGCCGACGTGCACATGGCACCCGCAAGCCTGGTAGTCGGCGACGAGTGTGGTGAAGCGGGCGTGCATCTCGTCGAACCGCGCCCCCGGGGTCCGCGCGGGCGGGGACCCGTCCAGCACCGGGACCCCGCTGGCGACCAGCCGCAGCCCCCGCTCGGCCGCGGCGACGGCCAGCACGCGCCGCCCGTCGCGCACCTGGGCGCCGAGTTCGGCGAGCGAGCGGCACACCCCGGTCGCCGCCTCGACCTGGGTGCCCAGCAGCTCCGCGTGCAGCGCGGGGGTCCCGCCCGCCGCCCTGGCCGCGCCGAGCACCTCGGCCGCGGCGGCCACCGGCAGCCCGGTCGCCGGGTCGACCAGCAGGAACTCCTCTTCGACGCCGATGGTCACCCCGACGTCGTGACTGGGCAGCACAGAACTCCTCGTGATCGGCGACCCGGGCGCCGGTGTAGTTCCCGCGGCGGACCGAACTCAACCGCACGACCGGCCCACGTGTTTCGCCCCGGTGACCGGGCCCGCCGCTCGGCGGCCGGGTCTCGCCCCTGCCCCTGCTGTCACAGCAGGACGGGAAGCGGTCAAAAACTAGCCAGATGCGGCAAGTAAAACGGTTAACCTACTCCTGAGTTGGTTCATAACCGGTGTCGTAGTGAGTACGGATGGCACCATCTGAGCCCATGGACCCAGGCACCTCCCGAGCGCCCACCCTCGGCGACGTCGCGCGGCGGGCGGGCGTGTCGACCGCCACCGTGTCCTTCGTGCTCAACGGGCGCGCGGAAGGGCGGGTTTCGGCCGCCACCCAGCTCCGGGTGCAGGAGGCCGTCGAGGCCCTGGGCTACGTCACCCACGCGCACGCGCGGGCGCTGCGCAACGGCCGGGGCGACCTGGTGATCCTCGCGCTGGGCGAGTCCCCGCTCACCCGCTCGATCACCCGAGGCTTCGCCGCCTTCGTCCGGTGCCTGGCCACGGCGGGCTTCACCGTCGCGATGGGCGGGCAGGCCCCGGACAAGGCCAAGAAGTGGGCCGAGTTGCGGCCCGCCG
The DNA here is from genome assembly GCF_055586285.1 of Actinokineospora sp. NPDC051303. Taxonomy (NCBI): domain Bacteria; kingdom Bacillati; phylum Actinomycetota; class Actinomycetes; order Pseudonocardiales; family Pseudonocardiaceae; genus Actinokineospora; species Actinokineospora sp. NPDC051303. Next base: position 144,283 of record NZ_JBVJIN010000001.1, on the reverse strand, counting down.
CGGTGGTCGTCCCGGTGGCGACCCTCACCGAGAAGATCGTGGAGACGGTCCGGCGCGGCGGCGGCACGGTGATCGGCGTCGGCCGGGCCGCCTCCGAGTTGGCCCCGACGGTGGTGCTGGACGACGGGCCGATCGGCCGCGCCGCGGCGGCGGAGCTGGTCGCGCGCGGCCGGGGGAACCTGGTCGCGCTGGTGCCGTCCGGGATCGCCGAGGACGACCTGGCCGCCAACCGGCTCACCGGCATCCGCGACGCGGCCGCGGGCATCCGGCCGGTGCCGATGGACCCCACCCCGGCCGACGCGGCGCGGGTGGTGGACCAGTGGCTGCGGTCCGGCCCGCCGGACGGGGTGGTCGGCACCTCGGACACGCTCGCCGGACTCGTGCTGGGCGCGCTGGTCGACCGGGGGGTCGCCGTCCCCGGCGAGGTCGCGGTGGTCGGCATCGACGACGAGCCGCTGTGCGAGATGGTGCGGCCCCGGCTGACCTCGGTCGGCTACGACGCCGCCGCCGCGGGCGCCGCGCTGGCCGCCCCGGTGCTCGCCGCCATCGCCGACGAGTGGGACCCGGCGCTGGCCACGCTTTCCCGGCGGCCCCTGTTGCGGCGGCGGGACACCTGACGGGCCCGCGGGCACCGGGCCGACGGCGCCGAATCCAGGGTGTGACGATCACGCCACCCGGGTACGTACCCAGTGAACGGACCTAGAGACCAAGGGCACGAGCACAAGGGGATGTTCCCATGTGGATGGCACTGGCCCTCCCGCTACTGCTGATGTTGGCCGCGATCGGCATGCAGCGCCTGGAACCCCGGGTGATCAGCCCGTACCCGCCGACGAGCGAGGACCCGCTGCAGCAGCCGATGGAGCCGATGGAGAAGCACGGCTTCCCGCGCGCCGCGATGCCCGCGCGCAGGCACTGAGCCCGCCGCCGCTGAGCCATTTCGGCCTACTGTCGTGATTGTCCGGTAGCCTCCGGGAGTTCTCCTAAGGGACTGTAAGTTCGAGCGTGAAGTCCTTGTTACGCCAGGAAATGGGCCCCACTGTAATCCCGATCACCGTCGATCGGTCGAGGAGTGGGACATGGTGTTACGGCAGGAAACCCGAGCACCCGGCGACGAACGCCGGGTCGTGTCGAACATCGCGAAAGGCTCCATCGGGAATCTGATCGAGTGGTACGACTGGTACGCCTACACGGCCTTCTCGATCTATTTCGCCGCGACTTTCTTCCCCGCGGGCGACCAAACCGCCCAATGGCTCAACACCGCGGCCGTGTTCGCGGTCGGGTTCCTGATGCGCCCGCTCGGCGGCTGGCTGCTCGGCCGGTTCGCCGACCAGTTCGGCAGGCGGCGGGCGCTCACGGTGTCGGTGACCCTGATGGCGCTGGGGTCGCTGATGATCGCGCTGACCCCGGGCTACGAGACGATCGGCGTGCTGGCGCCGATCGTGCTGGTGCTGGCCCGGCTGTTGCAGGGGCTCTCGGTCGGCGGGGAATACGCCACCTCGGCGACTTATTTGTCGGAAATGGCGTCCAGCGGAAAACGCGGATTCTATTCCAGCTTCCAGTACGTGACGCTCACCGCGGGCCAGCTCACCGCGCTCGGCCTGCAGATCGTGTTGCAGCAGGTCCTTTCCGAGCAGCAGATGGCGTCGTGGGGCTGGCGGATCGCGTTCGCCGTCGGGGCGCTCGGCGCGCTGGTGGTGATGCGGCTGCGGCGCACCATGGACGAGTCGGCGAGCTTCGAGCGGGAGTCGGCGAGGAGCGCGAACTCGCGCGGGACGCTGCGCGCGCTCCTGCGGCACCCCAAGGCGTGTCTGGTGGTCGTCGGCCTCACCATCGGCGGCACCGTGGCGTTCTACACCTACACGACCTACCTGCAGAAGTTCATGGTGAACACCAGCGGCATCCCGAAGGGCACGGTCGCCTGGATCAACTTCCTCGCCCTGGTGCTGTTCGTGGTCATCCAGCCGGTCGCGGGCGCGCTGTCGGACCGGGTCGGGCGCAGGCCGCTGCTGATCGGGTTCGGCCTGCTCGGCGCGCTGCTCACGGTGCCGCTGTTGACGATCCTGGCGGGCACCAGCGATCCGGTGGGCGCGTTCGCGCTGATGGTCGTGCTGCTGGTCATCGTCACCGGATACACCTCGATCAGCGCGATCGTGAAGGCGGAGCTGTTCCCCACCGGCATCAGGGCGCTCGGCGTCGGCCTGCCCTACGCGCTGACGGTGGCGATCTTCGGCGGCACGACCGAACTCGTCGCGCTCTCGCTGAAGCAGGCCGGGCACGAGACGCTGTTCTTCTACTACGTGGCCGGGTGCGTGCTGGTGTCGCTGGTGGTCTACTTCCTCATGGGCGAGACCTCGGACGACTCGCCGCTGGAAGAGCGGGACTGACGATGCGCGTGCTGCTGGTCGAGGACGACGACGGGGTCGCGGGCGCGGTCAGCGAGGTGCTGGGCGCGCACGGGCACCCGGTGGAGCGGGTGACCCGGGGCGCGGACGCGCTGATCCGCCACCGCGACGCCGATCTGGTCCTGCTCGACCTGGGGCTGCCCGACATCGACGGCCTGGATGTGCTGCGCCGGTTGCGGAAACTCGCGCAGACCCCGGTCGTGGTGCTCACCGCGCGCGGGGACGAGCGCACGGTGGTGCGCGGGCTGCGGCTGGGCGCGGACGACTACCTGGTCAAGCCGGTGCGGATGATCGAGCTGCTGGCCCGGATCGACGCGGTCACCCGCCGGGCGATCGCGAGCGCGGGCGCGCGGCCCGGGGTGGTCGACATCGAGGACGTCTCCATCGACCTGGGCGCCCGCCGGGTCGCGGTGGCCGGGACGGCGATCGAGCTGACCACCAAGGAGTTCGAGATCATGGCGGTGCTGGCCAGGCACCCGGGCGCCGCGGTGAGCAGGCAGCAGTTGCTGGACGAGGTGTGGGGCGACGCGTACCTGGCGGTGTCCCGGTCGCTGGACGTGCACTTGGCGCAGCTGCGCGCCAAGCTCGGCAGGCCAGGGCTGCTGCGCACCATCCGCGGGTTCGGCTTCCGCCTGGGCGGCTGACGTGCGGCGACGCCTGCTGCTGGTCCTGCTCGGGCTCTCCCTCGCCGCGCTGACCGGGTTCGCCGTGCCGCTGCTGGCCAGCACCTCGGCCGAGCGGACCCAGCGGTTCGCGATCTCCCGGACCGCCGACATCGACCGGTTCGCCGAACTCGCCGGAAGCGGCCGGGACCGGCTGGCCGCGGAGGTCCGGGCCTACGTCGAGCTGTACCGGGACGCGGTGGTCGTCGTGGACGCCCGGCACACCCCGCTGGTCGAGGCCGGGCTGCGCGCCGACGACCCCGCCGCGCGAGCCGCCCTGGACGCGGCGCTGCGCAACCAGCCCGCCGCGGCACCCGCCGACCTGCGGCCGTGGTCGTCGGGCACGGCGCTGTTCGCCCGGCCGATCGGCAGCGGCACCCGGGTGAGCGGCGCGGTCCTGATCCGGGCGTCGGTCGACCGGGCCGCCGCGGACGTGGCCACGCAGTGGAGCCTGATCCTGCTCGGCGCGCTGGGCGTCGCCGCGGCCTTCGTCGCCCTGGCGCTGCTGCTGGCCCGGTGGGTGCTGCGGCCGGTGGCCGAGTTGGACCGCGCGGTCCAGGCGGTGGGCGCTGGCGAGCCGGGCGCGCACGTCACCCGGGAACTGGGCCCGCCGGAGCTGCGCGGCCTGGCCGGGTCGTTCAACCGGATGTCCGACGCGGTGGCCGAGTCCGAGCGGCGGCAGCGGGCGCTGGTGGCCGACACCTCGCACCAGCTGCGCAATCCGCTGGCGGCGCTGCGGCTGCGAATGGATTCCCTGGCGGGGTGGGTCGAGCCAGCGGGGCAGGGCACCTACGCGTCGATGGCCGCGGAGCTGGAACGGCTGGAAACGCTGCTGGACGGCATGCTGGCGCTGGCCTCGGCCGACACCGCGGCGACCGAACTGGCGGCGGGACGCGGTGCGGAGTCCTCATGCGAGGCCCGGTCGGTGGTGGCCGACCGGATCGACGCGTGGTCGGCCGCCGCCGCCGACTCCGGCGTCGACCTGTCCCTGGCGGACGCGCCGGGCCCGGTTCCGGTGGCGTGCGCGGATTCCGAGCTGGCCCAGGTGCTGGACGCGGTGCTGGACAACGCCGTCAAATACGCGGCGGGCAGCGCCGTCACCGTGTCGGTCACGGCGGAGAACGGACGGGCGCGGATCACCGTCGCCGACACCGGCCCCGGGGTGGCGGAAACCGACCTGCCCAACCTCACCGCCCGCTTCTGGCGCGTGCCCAGCGGAAAACCCGGCTCCGGCCTCGGCTTGGCCATCGCCGACCGCCTGGTCACCGCCCGCGGCGGCGGCCTGGTCCTGCGCCGAGGCGAGCCGACCGGGCTGACCGTGGTGGTCGACTTGCCGGGAGACGACGAATGACCGGGAAAAGACCGACACAGCGCGGTTTCCCGCGAGATCGGGACCGGGCGGCCGATCTTGGCGGAAGAAGCCGCATGAGCTTGTCAGGACGCGAGTCGCGGCCGACCTGGGCGGGAGGGGCCGGATGAGCCTGTCACGACGGGGGTTTCTGGTCGCGGCGGCAGTGATCGGGGCCGGGTGCGGCGCGGGTGGTCCCGAGGGGGTGGTGCGGGTGGCCGCGGGTGAGCCAGGCGGGTTCTATGTGGAGTTCGCCAAACTGCTCGCCGCCGAGATCGCCAGGGCGGAGCCGGGGCTGCGGGGCGAGGTGGTGGAGACGGCGGGCAGTGTCCGGAACCTCCAGCGGGTGAGCGACGGCCACGCCGAACTGGCACTGACCCTGGCCGACGCCATGGACGTGGCGCGGTCGGGCGGCGAGCCGTTCCGGGCGGCGCTGCCGCTGCGGGCGCTGGGGCGGGTCTACGAAAATTACATGCAGCTCGTCGTGCGTGCCGACAGCCCGGTGACCACGCTCGGCGACCTGGCGGGTCGCCGGATCTCGTTGGGGGCGGTGGGATCGGGGGCGGCGCTGTTCGGATCGCGGCTGCTGGCCTCGGCCGGGGTGGCGGTGGCGGCCGACCACCGGCCGCTGGCCGACGCCGTCCGCGCCCTGCGGGACCGGCAGGCCGACGCGCTGCTGTGGTCCGGCGGCGTCCCAACCCCGGCGCTGGCCGACCTCGACGCGGCGGTGGGCATCCGACTGCTCGACCTCGGCGGCCAGGTCGCCGGACTCCGGGCCGCACACGGCGCGGTCTACGACCAGGTGGTCGTCCCGGGAGGCAGTTACCGCTCAACCGCGGACACGGTCACGGTCGGGGTGGCGAACCTGCTGGTCTGCTCCCCCACCCTGCCCGACGACGTCGTGCGCGCCGTGGTTCGCGTGCTCGCCACCCGCGCGGACCGCCTCGTGCCCCAGCAGGCGGTCGGCACCCAGTACCTCGACGTCCGCGCCCTGATCGACACCGGCTCGGCCCCGCTGCACCCGGCCGCCGCCGCGACCTACCGAGACCTGCACGGCTGACCGGTCACCACCGCCGCCACCATCGGCGGCGGCGCGCCACCGGCGCGGGCGGTTCCGGCTCCGGCTCGGGCCGGGCAGCCCGCCAACCGTCCACAATGGCCTCTTCATCCACCAGCGGGACATGGAACGGCTCGGTGCCCGACCGCATCCACGCCCTGATCCGGTCATTCAGCTCCTCGACCACGGCACGGACCCGCTCCTCGGACCGCAGCGGGCGAACCAGGTCGGGGAGGCGCTCGATCTCCTTGCGCAGCCGCAGCGGCTCCGGCAGCAGCGGATCGGCGGACAACCCCTCGCGGCGGAGAAAGCCGGTCAGCCACTGCTCCGTGGTGTCCGCGTCGAGGTTCGCCAACGGCTTCCCCGCGCCCGGCAAGTCGTCCAACTCGCCTCGGACGGCGGCGTGGCGGATCTGCGACTCCACCCAGGTCTCCATCGGCATGCCCGGCGGCTTGCGTTTCGTCATCGTCGCCCCCGTCCCGCGCTTCAGTCCCATGATACGGCCGAAGTCTCACCGGGGCGCTTCGCTCGCTGGAAGCCGTGGCGCGTCAGGACGATCTCAGCCGAGTGTCAACGGCTTCTGCCATCCTGATTTCAACAAGGACAAGGAGAGGTGCCCGGAGCGGCTTATCGGGTTCCTAACGCGAGTCAGGAAGGGCTTCGGCCCACGCAGGTTCGAATCCTGCCCTCTCCGCCAGACCGGGGTGCGAAACACGGCGTAGGTGGGGGTGGCGTGTGACGCCACGCCGCCCCCACCTTTCACTCAGCGGTTAGTCAAGCGTCAATCGCACATGAGGAGCGATAGCGCACTGTCACAAGACAGCAGGCTGAGACCGCTGTAGGCAGGCGCGGCGTGCGGGCCCTCGTGGTCGTCGATGGCCAGTTCTTGAAGTTCCAGCACATTGTTCATCGCACTCTCCTTACTCATTGTTGTCCCGCCGGTTCCAGGTGGAGCCTGGCGTTTAGGGGGCAGGCATGAGTCGCATGCCCGCCGGGTGGGGAGTCTCGCTGAGGAACGGCAGCACCTGAACCCCGCCTCGGGTCGCCGCGGTGACCGCGAGCAGCACCCCGGCGCCACCGGTGACCAGGTCCATCGACAGGCGCAGCAACCGGTTGCCCGGGAACGCGATACGTCCATTGTGGACAACGGCGTGCCAGGACAGCCGGGCCAGGTGCTGCCGCACGCCCGCGGCCAGTCGCGGGTCGCCGGTCCGGGCCGCCGCCCCGGCCAGGACAGCCAGCAGCCCCGCCCGGCCGTGGCACAGTCCCGGCTGGATCACGAACTCGCCAAGCAACGCCCGGTGCAGGTCCGGCAGCCGCTCGACGCACCCCGCGTCTGGCAAGTGCTCGGCCAGTTCGCCGACGACCACGGCCACACCGGCGCTGCCCACGCCCAGATAGGGCAGCGTGCGACCGCCGTCCCTCACCTGTGACGCACCGTCCGGAGTGGACACGCACTCGGCCAGATCACGCAGCAGCGCGCGATCGGCCAAGCCCAGCCAGGCGGGATCGCCGATGCGCTGGTAGAGCCGCAGGAACAGCAGGGCGGGCCCGGACCAGCCGTGCAGCAGCCCGGCCGCGCCCTTCGCGCCGGGGCCCGGCGCGTGCTCCAGCGCATCGGCCAGCCGGGCGCCGATCCGCGTCGCGGCGGCCAGGTGATCCTCGTCCGGCCATAGTTCGGCCAGGGACAACAGGTTCAGCCCGATCCCAGCCAGGCCCGTGGCCAGGCTGTGCTCGGTGATCCGCGGCAGCGCCGGGGCGAACTCCGCCACCAGGGCGCCCGCCGCCTCGCGGTGGCCGAAGCGGGCCAGGACATGGGCGATGCCGTGCGCGCCGTCCAAGAACCCCGCCTGCCGGGGTGGCCGCAGCCGCACTGCGTCCAGCAGCCACTGCTCACACCGCTCGAACCGGCCGAACCCGCAGGCGGCCAAGGCGTAGAGCACGCCCGCCGCACCGTGCCCGAAACCGGCCCCGCCGACGTGGAAAGTCGCGATGTCACCGGGAAACAGGCGGTCGGGCCGGTCCGGGGTGGCCGAGGCCACGATGGCTTCGGCGATCGAGTCGCACACCGCGGCCCAGTCCGGGTCTGGCCCGTCCAGCACGCTCCGCCTGCGCGGGGACGGCCCGTCGGCCGGGCGCAGGACAGCGCGGATCTCCTCGGTGTACCCGGGCGGCACCGGAAACCGCGCGGCCACCGTGTCCAGGTAGTCGTCCAGTTTGCCGCCGTCCAGGGTGAGCATGACGTTCAGCGGCAGGAACAGCCACAGCCGCAGCGCGGCCAGCGCGTAGTCGTCGATCGCGACCCCGGCGCGGTCCGCTGGCGCGGCGAACCCGGGCGCGGCCAGCGCGGGCCGTCGCCCTTCCCGCACGTCCGAAGCAAGCTCGAAGTCGATCAGCGACACGGTGTCGTCGTCGTCCACCAGCAGGTTGTGCGGGTGCAGGTCGCCGAACACCACGCCGCGCTCGTGCAGGTCCCCGACCAGCCGCCGCACGCGGTCGACCACCCCGAGCGCGCGCTCGGTGTACCGGGCCAGGTCCGCGTCGGTCACCGCGCCCCGGCTCAGCGGGTAGTTCCCCGCGAGCCACTTGCCCAGCGGCCTGCCCGGCATCTTCTCCATCACCAGAAACCGGTGCTCGCCATAGGTGAGCAGGTCGTGGGCGGCGGGCACACCCGCCACGCCCGCCAGCCGCCGCAGCGTCTTCCACTCCCGTTCCAGGCGGGCGACCGCGTCCGTCCCGTCCCGGTCGAGCCCGGCCAGCGGGCGGGCTTCCTTGAGCACCACCTCGGCGCCGTCGGCCAACCGCTCGGCCAGATACACCCCGCCCCCGTTGGAGAAGTGCAGCGCGCGGCGCACCCGGTACGGGAAATCCGCCGAGTCGACGGCGTTGCGTGCGGCCAGCTGCGGGACCAGGCACTCGGGCAGCCGCACCCAGTCCGGCACGTGGAACCCCGGCCGCCGCCGATCCGGCGCCAGCTCGCCGTCCGGCCGCCGCAGGGCGGGCACCAGCGCGCCGCGCTCGGTGACCACCGGCTGTTCCAGAAAGCCGCCGTACCGCACATACAATGGGCCGGAGCCATAGCGCAGGTCGGACAGGATATAGGGGCCGGTTTCCCCGTCGAGCCGGTCGCCCAGTTCGGCCAGTATGACGGCGAGTTGGGCCTCGTCCCGGGGGTAGATCGTGACCAGCTTGCCGCTGGATTCCCGGGCCGCGTACTTTGAGTTTTTCGACAGATGGATGTGCCGATTTCGCAGGAACTTGAACGCCACCCCGGCGCCGACGCAATAGTCATACACCGTCCAGATCACCCGCGACGCGCTGTCCAGCCCGGCGGAGACGTGGATTTTCCAGCCCTGACTGGGAAGCCCGCACTCCAGCGGGCACACGATCTGCCAGGCATCACGCTCATGCGACCCCCAGCCGTCCGGGAGGCGCGGCAGCTCGGCGGCGTATGAACTGTCCGCGGGGTTCACGCTGGCAGGCACGTCGAAGAACACCGGGTCAACGAGACAGTATTCCTCGTATTGCGCTGACATGAGGAGCAAAAGACCCTTTCGACATCGCTCTGACGCCTGCCTTCAACCGCTTAGAACAATGCCTAGTTTTCATGGGGAACGCGATGCGCGTTAACCGCCATCAGGGTGTCAAGATACGCCACCATGATCACTGTGCGCATTGTTGGCGAATCTCGCCAACAATTTCGCGCGACCGGCGGTCTCGCCTGGTGGCGCACGCCCGACGAGCTACGCTTGACGAAGCGAGCACGTCCGATCAGCGCTAAACTAGTCCGATCGCAGTAATTTCAGCTACGCCAAACGGGGTATCAGCGGCGGTGTGGCGGGGAACGCTCGTCGTCATCGCCCGTCAGGACGATCTCAGCCAAGTGTCAACGACCCCTGCCATCCTGGTCTCAGCGAGAACAAGGAGAGGTGCCCGGAGCGGCTTATCGGGTTCCTAACGCGAGTCAGGAAGGGCTTCGGCCCACGCAGGTTCGAATCCTGCCCTCTCCGCCACACGGACAACGAAGATCGCGCACAAGCTTGGGGAGCCATAGCGCCGCAGGTGCTTGACGGGCAGTCGGTCGGGTCAGCGGGTCCGAGTCGCCGTGGTCTCGGCAGCGCGGGGGAGCATCTGCCTGCCCTGCCGAAAATCCTGATGCCGGTGCGTCACCGGGGAAACTTCGTCGTCGGACTGGTGATGATCCCGGTCAGGTCGGCATCGGTCAGGTTGGCGCCGGTGAGGTCGGCACCGCTCAAGTCGGCGTGGTTGAGTTTCGCTCTGGTGAGATCGGCGCCGCGGAGGTTGGCCCCGGTCAGGTTGGCGCGTTCAAGGGTGGCCTCGTCCAAGCGGGCTCCGATCAGGCGGGCGCCGCTCAGGTCGGCTCGGAATAGGATCGCTCCAGTCAGCACGCTGTCGTTGAAGACCGCTTCGGTGAGCACCGCATCGTTGAATTGGGCCTCCCGCGAGGTTGTATTCGCCAGGTTCGCCCGCACCAGGCGGGCGTTGACGAGTCTTGCTTTCCCCAGGTTCGCGGCGCCGAGGTTCGTCCCGTCCAGCGTCGCTCCCGTGAGGTCGGCGTTCTCCAGGTTCACTTCGCGCGATGTCCCGTCGGTCAGCACCGTGCCTTTGAGCCTGGCCCCGTGCAGGTTCGCGCCGTCAAGTGCGGCTCCGGGCAAGCGGGCGCCGGACAGGTCGACCCGGTTTCCCTGGTCCATAGGGTGCGGACGGCGGCCGAGGACGGTGAGGATCGCCTGGATGTCGATCGTGACCGGGGACTGGCCGCGGGACTGATCGCGGGCGAAGGCGCACAGCACCTCGATGATCGCGGGCTCGTCCGGCTTCGAGTCCTTCATGATGCGCTCCAGGCCGTAGATCCCGCCCAGCCGGACACTCAGGATGTCCGAGCCGAGTTGTTCGACCGATTTGCCGAACCGGTCGGTGACCTGGCCTCGTTCGCTGAGGCTCTGCTGCTCGCGGTTGGCCGCGCTGCTCTCCAGCACCGCGAAGACGGCGACGACCACGGCGAGGATACTGCCGATCGCGGCGATCAGTTGCGGCCAGTCGGTTTTGCCGCGTTCTTTTCGGGTCGGACTCATCAATGGCTCCCGGTGCTCGCGAATCAGGACGGCGCGACGATGGTCACCGGGACGTCATAGTCGTGGCAGAACGCGGTGAGAGCCAATCCGTTGTCGGGGTAGGTGAACCGTGCTTTGACGATTCGATTGGTTTTGACGTCGAGCCACACATGACTCGGACCCACTCGACCGCTGCCGGGAATGAGCGCGGCCAGCGCCAGCTTCGTCGGTTCAAGGGCGACCCTGACCGTTTCTTCTCCGCTTATCTTCTCCCGACCCTCGACTCGCGTGTCGCGCGCGGTGCGCAGCATTTCCCCGATCCCTCGGTTCGGATCGAGAAGAGCACTCGGGTCATAGACTGTTTTCGAGGCCTGCAGCGGCATTTTGCTGTACGGGCCATTGTCGAAGCTGACGTGCACCTGCTCGTCAACGATCACGAAGCGCGCCGTGACTCCCCCGGCTAGGGTGGCCGTTCCCTCCGCCGATCCGACGTGGGAGACCACACCGTCGGCATGGCGCAATTCCAATGACGTGAGGTCACCGGTCACGTCGACGGTGAACCGAAACGTCTTCACCGACGCCATCGCGTCACCGGCGGCGGCAAGGAGTCGCTGGGCCTCGGGCGGAGCCGACGACGGCGCCGAACAACCCGCGACCGTGACGGCGGCGACCGTCAGTGCCGCGACGACGCGTAAGAAGGACGGCATAAGTCGATCTTACTGGCCTGGGCTGTCCGCCCGCCGTCGCCTGAGCGGGTGCATTCATCGACACATCGCGGCACGCCCCCGGGCGATTATCGGAACATGGGATGTCCTTCCAGCGGCGTGGCGGTCACCCGATGTCGACCAGGGAATGCCTTCCCTGGCAGTGATCCGAGTGTGCTCCGCCAGTTGCCCGAAACCGGGCTGGAAGCGGTCATCCGGCGGCCTCCTGGACCTGCTCGGCCACTCGCGTCCCGGTGCGCTCGCGTTCCACGGCCTGGTAGAGCGCCTTGATGTTGGCGCTGCCGAAGGTCGACGCGCCCAGCCGTTCGATCACCTCGAAGAAGATCGTGCGTCGCGAGTGGGTGGTCTGGGTGAAAATCTGGAACAGCTCGCCCTCGTTGTCCTGGTCCACCAAGACGTTTAGCTCGCGCAGCACCTCGACGGGCACCGCGACGTGCGCGAAGCGCTCGGCGAGGGTGTCGTAGTACGCCGAGGGGGTGGTGAGGAATCCGACGCCGCGGGCGGACAGCGTGCGCACCGTGGTGGCGATGTCGTCGGTCAGGAACGCCAGATGCTGCACGCCGGGGCCGGAGTGCGCGGCGAGGAAGTCGTCTATCTGGCCGGGCAGGGCGGTGGTGTCGGGCTCCAGCAGCGTCAGGGTGACCGCGCCGGAGACGCTCTGCACCACCTTGGAGTTCATCGCCTGGCCGCCGACCTCGATGTGCTCCTCGAAGATCTCCTTGAAGCCCAGCACCCGCTCGTAGTAGCGGACCGTCGGCTCCAGTTGGCCCGCCTCCACGCAGGCGGCCACATGGTCGATGGCGAGCAGCAGGTCCAGCGGGGCGTCCCCGTCGTCCCCCGGCTTCCGGTCGACCGGCTCAAGCTCGGACAACAACGCGTCCGGGCGGACGAAGGAGTGCGTGACGTCGCCGAATCCGGTGATCCGGCGGGGTTGTTCGGGCCCGGTGTCGGGCTCGGCCACCACGACCGCGCCGCGCTCGACCGCCTCGGCCAGGGCCGCGTCCGGGTCGTCGGTGCGCAGCGCGATCGTGGCGAGGCCGTCGCCGTGCCGGGCGACGTACGCCGACGCCGGGTGGGCGGCGGTCCGCCCCTCGGTGACCAGGACTCGGATGTCGCCCTGGGCGAGCAGGACACCGTGGCGGTCCGGCCGGTCGGCGAGCCGCCCGACCGCCCGGAAGCCGTATTCGGCGCGCAGGCGGGCGGCGGTTTGCTCGGCGTCGGCGACATGGAACTCGACATACTCGATGGCGGATACGTGCATGGTCAACCTCTGGTGTGCCGGAGTGGGCTGGTCGCGTCGCTGGGTGTGGTGGTGGAAGTCAGTCGGGTGTTCGGGCCGCCGATGACGCGGCTGGCATCGGGTCCGCCGAAGGCGAACGAGGTCGACAGCGCGGCGCGGACCTCGCGGACCCGCACCCCGCCGCGCCCGTGGTCGAGCGCGCGGTCCGGGTCTTCGGGATTGTGGGTGGACGGCAGGACTCCCGCGCTGACCGCGAGCGCCGCCGCCTCAACCGCCTCGGAGCCGCCGAGCAGGTGCCGCTCAGGGCCTTGATGGAGCTGACCGGCGGGCCGTCCGCACCGGACCCCGCCCGCAGCGCGGTCGCCTCGGCGGCATCGTCCAACGGCGTCGATGTTCCGTGCGCAGTCACATAGTCCACATCGGACAACCCCAATCCGTCGGTAATTGCTTTGCGTATCAACACTTCCGTGCCCGCGCCGTCCGGTCGGGGCGTGGCCGGGTGGCAGGCGTCGGTCGTGCCGCCCCACCCGAGCAGCCCGGCGTACGCCGCCACGCCGCGCGAGTCGGCGAAATCCGCGCGTTCGACCACCACCACCCCTGCCCCCTCGCCGAGCACGAAACCGTTGCGACGCTTGCCAAAGAGCCTGCTCGCCGCGGTGGGCTCGGCGCCCCGGCCCCGGGCGAGCGCCCCTGCGTTGGCGAACGCGGCGGCCACCATCGGACGCAGCGCGGTGTCGCTGCCGCCGCGCACCGCGACATCGGCTTCCCCCGCGCGGACGAGCCGCAGCGCCTCGGCGATGGCCTGCGCACCCGCCGCGTAGGCCGTGGTGACACACCCACTGTACCCGCGAATCCCGTGCCGTATGGCGGTTCTGGCCGCCGCCCTGTTGTCCAGCATCCGGGGCAGCGGGTCCGGATTCGCCTTCTGTCCGCCGTGCTCCCTGCGCAAAGTGGAGAAGTGTTCGGAGGTCGGCAATCCGGCGCCGCCGGTGGACACGACCACAGCCACCCGATCGTGGGCCACGTCGGACCCGACGGCGCTCCGCGCGTCGTCCGCGGCCGCCATCGCAGGCGGCGCGAACCGGTCGACCGCGCGGCCTTGCCAAACGTCCAGCACCTCGGCCGGGTCGATGCCCGCGGTGTTGAGCAGGGCGTCGAGCGGGTGCCCCGGCGGCGGGGCGGCCAGGCCGGAGCGTCCGGCGCACAGGGCGTCGAACACCGCGCCCGGCTCGCGGCCGACCGGGATGGCCCGCCCGATCCCGGTGATCGCCGCGGCGGGCCTCATCGGCTGCCCAGGGCGTGCGGGCGCCGTTCCCGCAGGGCGACCTCGCGCACCTTTCCGGTGGGGTCCAGCGGAAACTGGTCGTCGCCGACCACCACCGCGCGCACGGCGGCGACCTTCGGCCCCGGCGCGGCGCGGTCGAGACCGGGGTCGCCCGCCGACCGCACCATGGTCGCGGTGCGGGTCGGCGGCACGGTGGTGACCGAGACCTCGGGCCGCACCAGCTCGCCCGCCACCACCATGCGGCGCAGCCGGGGCGCGGTGGACGCAGCCGTGGTGAGCGGCTTGGCGTGGACCGGCACGGTGGCGGAGGTCTCACCTGTGGCGACCGCGGCGAGGACACACTCCGCGGTGACCCGCTCGGGGATGACCAGCTTCCCGCCCGCGTGCAGCGCGTCGAGCAGGCCGCCGACGAGGCCGAGCATGTGCGCCGCGGACGCGAGCAGCACGACCCGCCCGCCGCGGCGCGGGTAGTCGGCCAGCCGGTCGTCGCGGTCGAGTTCGGCCGCCAGGTCGGCCGCGGTCCGGCCGATCATCTTGGCCGCGCCGGTCAAGCCGGGGCTGAACCGCACCAGCGCGTGCGGGTCGCCGTCCCGCGCGGACACTCGCGCCACCACATCGGCGTGCCCACGCGGGCGCGCGGCGGCCACGGCGAACCGCGCGGCCATCCGGTCCAGCGCCGCGTCGACCTCGCGCTGGGTCAGCCGGTGGTCGGGCAGGACCTCGTCCACCCATTTTCGATGAGCATCGACCGGGCCGACTTCGGAAACCGGGGTGCGCTTCATCGCCGACCCTTCGCGTCGATTGCTACGCCGAATGCCGTATGAGCTGCCGATCACCACCCTGACTGACTGAAACAGTCACATATCCCGCACCGCCCGTCAAGGTCACCCGAAAGGGCTAATTTGGTTCGCATGGACGAACGCATCCGGCCGCAACTCGCTGTCCGTGAAGGGATTCACCCGGGTCGGCCGTCACCGCCCGCGCAGGAAAAGGCAACCGGAAACGCGCTGCGTGACAATTCTCTCGGCGGCTTTCCGGTGACGGCGCGAGTGGCCGCGTAATTCCCCGCTATCGTTCCGCCGAATGGCTCACCGACGACCACGGAGTCCGATGATGAAACCAGTTCGGGTGCCGGACTACGCGGACCTCGCCCGGGCCGCCCTGCCCGCGCGAGTGTGGGACTACTTCGACGGCGGGTCGGGCGCGGAGTGGACACTGCGGGAGAACCGCTCGGCGTTCGAGCGGATCACGCTGCGGACCAGGGTGTTGACCGACGTCACGACGTGCGACCCGAGGACCAGCGTGCTCGGCGCCGACCTGGCCGCGCCGATCGGCGTCGCCCCGATGGCCTACCACCGCCTGGCCCACGACGACGGCGAGCGGGCCACCGCGGCGGCGGCGGGCGCGAACGGACTGCTGTTCGTGGTGAGCATGTTCGCCAGCGCGAGCTACGCCGACATCGCGGCGGCCGCGAAAGGTCCACTATGGACGCAACTGTACTGGCTGCGCGACCGAGCGGCCCTGCTCGACGTGGTGCGCCGGGCCGAGGACGCGGGCGTCTCCGCGCTCGTGCTGACCGTCGACGCGCCGCGGGTCGCCCGCAGGCCCCGCGATGTGCGCAACGCCTTCACCGTGCCCGCGGACATCCGCGCGGTCAACATCGACGCCCCGGTGATGGCCGCCAGCCACATCGCCGAAGACGGCACCTCCGCCATCGAACGCCACTCCCGCGAGCGGTTCGACCCGTCGCTGACCTGGGCCGACCTGGCGTGGCTGCGGGAGCGCAGCGCGCTTCCCCTTGCGCTCAAGGGAATCCTCACCGGCGAGGACGCCGAGCTCGCGGTGACGCACGGCATGGACGCGATCGTGGTCTCCAACCACGGCGGCAGGCAGCTCGACGGTGTGCCCGCCGCCATCGACGCCCTCCCCGAGGTCGCCGACCGGGTGGCGGGCCGCGTGCCGATCCTGGTCGACGGCGGCGTCCGCAGCGGAACCGACGTCCTCAAGGCCGTCGCCCTCGGCGCGAGCGCGGTGCTCGTCGGCCGCCCGGTGCTCTGGGGCCTGGCCCACGCGGGCGCGGCGGGCGCCGCCGACGTGCTCGCCATCCTGCGCGAAGAACTGGACGAGGCCATGGCCCTCACCGGCCGCCCGACCCTCGCCGATATCGACCGCTCAGTCCTCGCTTGCCGACCCCCGAACGAAAGCACACTGTCCCCTTAGGACGAAATTTCTAGCTCTGTCCGGCCATCACCTCGGCGTGCACCTCCGGATCGCGCGCGGCCAGATGGGCGAGGATCGCGCCGATCGGGGTGCCGTAGTTCTCCTGGTTGATCGTGCGCCCCCATACGTGCACCGCGCCGTTGACGATGGTCTGGAAACCGCGGTGCAGCGCGGCGACGTGCCAGGCGTCGTCGCAGATGGCCGAGCCGGACGACCCGCCCGCGGTGTCGGTGAGGTAGCTGAGCCGGTCCGGTGAACCGCTGACGACGAAGTTGTTGCGGAACCCCAGCCGCATCGGGTGCCCGCCAGGGTGCTGCAGCACGTTCACCCGCTCGCTCAACTCGCGATCCGGCGTCCGGACGATGGGGGTGGCCCGCAGCCGCAGCGGCGGCCGGGGCGAGTCGTCCTCGGCCAGTCGCAGGATCGCGAAGTCCAGCTCCGCGTCGTGGGCGACGCAGCCGACCGCCGCGACGCTGTGGCCGGTGGCGGCGGCGCTGTAGTAGTCGAACAGCGCCGTGGCCGACGCGCCCTGGAGCGCGAAGTCGGCTTCGCTCGCCTTCGGCTCCCGGGGCGATCGGGCGTTCACCACGTGGTGGTTGGTGACGAGCAGCCGCGGCGCGATCATCCAGCCGGTGCCGAGGACGACGTCCGGCGCGTTGCCCGCCAGGGTGGCGGGCACGCCATGGAAATGCCGCTGCACCACCAGTTTCGCCACCGAGCGGGACACCGCCGCCCCGGTGTGCAGGAACCCGACGTCGAGCGTGTCGTCCTCGGCGATCACGACTTCCAGCGCGCCTTGGGCGTCGAGCATCGACTCCACGTCCGGCACCGGGGCGGCGGGCTCGTCCACCGGCGAGGTCGTCGGCGGCGCGTCGCCGTCAACGGAGGCGATCTCCAACGCCCGGCGGAACACCAGTTCCTCCGGCCGCCCCGCCGCCAGCAGGACCGCGTTGTCCAGCCACTGCAACAGCGGCACCTGCCCGGAGAGCAGGACCCGGGTGCAGTTCATCCGGCTGGTCAGCGTCATCAGCTTGGCCACGCCGTGCCCGCCCTGCATGGCGCTGGCCACGAACGCGGGCGGGATGCCGCTGGTGAGCGCGGCCAGCATGCCGTCGTCGGCGAAGCCCAGTTCGATGGCGGCGTGCTGGACCTCCTTGAGCGCGCTCGGGGTGAGATGGGCGAATGTCATGGCAGCCTCCTGCCCCGCGGGCCCGTCCGGCGACGGACCAGGTTGTCCACGGCCACAGCCCCGTGCCTGGCCGGAGTCGAGCGCGCGGCCCGGGTCGGGCCGCCGCCCGCTATGCGCGCGTGCCGACCATCTCGTTGAGCAGCTCGACAACCCGCCGCTGGTAATCCGAAACCGGTCCGGTGTCGGCCTCAAGGCCGCTTTCCAGCCTGCTCAACGCGTTCTCTGCCCGCACCACCACGTCGGAGATGTCCTCTTCGGCCTCGGGGTAGAGCAGCGCCAGCCCGCGTTTGTCCCCTTCGGACAGATCGATCCCGTTGCCGCTGGGCGCGCACGAACTCGGGTTCGTCTTGTAGAAGAACGACTCGAAGGCGTAGAGCATGACCGAGTCGTTGTCGAACGGCCCCGCGATCACCTCCGGCGACTCGTTGACCCGCAGGTTGTGGTCGACCTTCGCCTTGGGCCAGTGATTGGGGGCGCCCGCCAGGTAGGTGTAGATGCCCGGTCTGCGGCCCGCCGCGTCCGGAATGAACACGCCGCGTGGGTTCTTGGTCAGGCTGTAGCCCGTGTCGTCGTCCCAGCGGAACTCGGTCTCGCACGGGCCGCGCATGTTCTGGTGCGCGTGGTGGAAGGCCAGCGCGTGCAGGAACTCGTGCCGCACAACGCCTTCCCAGTCGTCCGGGCGCTCGTCGGTGAACCCGCCGAGGTTGAGGCTGCGCTGCCCGGGGCCGCCGCCGACCGGGCCGCCGGGCGAGCCGATGGTGGGGTCGTTGCTGTCGGTGCCGACCAGGGACCAGAACCCGCCCAGGTCGAAGCTGACCCGGATCTCGGCGGCGTGCTCGGTGTCGGACTCGTGCCAGCGGCGGAACTCGCCGGTGGCGGCGTCGAAGCCGAAGTCCAGGGTCAGATTAGCCGCGTCGGTGATCTGCTTGGTCGCTTCGGCGACGTCGGCGTGCAGCGCGGTGTCGCCGTCGAGGAAGGCGACCCGCACGGTCGAGCCGGGACGCCAGCGGGCGATGTCGGAGACGAGGAACTCCAGGCCGTCGCCAGCGGCGGCGGCCTGCGCGCGCCACTGGTCGCGCACCTCAAGGGCCGCGACGAGTTCGTCCGGGAGGGATTCCAGCACTCGGGGCCGCGTCGAGCCGCGGCTGTTCGTCGGTGCGTTCATGCTTCCTACTTTCCGGCCCCAACGCGACCGGGGCCGTTGTTTGCCGTACCTGTTCTCATCGCCGCGCCCGCCCGACCGGTTAGGGCCCGCGGGAGCGGCTGAACGGGTGAATCACGGCTCGAACCCGCTCGACTACGGCCGGTACCTCAAGTAAAGGTGAGGGCCGCCCCCCGATAGGCGGCCCTCACCAGGCTTAATCGGTGGACGGTCAGATCGTCATTCGGGTGCCGTCGAACCGGGTGAGGCCGAAGGAGGCGTCCTCGTGGCCGACCCGGACCTGGTCGCGCAGCACGCCGATAGCCACGGCCTCGCCGAGGCGCACCGCCTCGGAGTAGTCGGTGCGCCAGTGCACGCCCGCCATGTTGCGGGCGCTGGCGATGTTGGCGGCCACCTTGTCCAACTCGCCGCCGACGGTCAGCCTGTCCGCGTCCGCGCCCTCGTAGGGCACCAGCGCGGTGCCGGAGCTGTTGGGCACGACCGCGCGCGGCAGCGTCCACGACTCGTCAAACCAAGCCTTGAGCACCGTGACGCACGCGCCCGCCACGGTGGCGTGGCCGGACCCGTAGGACGGGTGCATCGGCGAGCCCTCCGGAAACGCCTGCGGCAGCAGGAAAGAACCGTGCCGCTCGTGCACCAGCTTCAGCGCCGTCGAGTCCAGCACCCCGTTGTCGATCATGTCGTAGTCGCGCAGCCCGGTGAGGTGGGCGTGCACCCGGCCGCCGAACGCCTCCGGCCGCAACCGCCGGTGCACGAACCACTTCTGGAACCACGCTGCCTTCAACGCCCGAGTGGCCACCTCCGTGACCAGGGTCAGCACGTGCGGCGGCCCGTAGGTGCCGAAGCCCTCCTGGTTGGCCGAGTGCCGGTACGGGTTGCCGTTGTCGACCGGGGCGTCCAGGCTCAGCAGGATCAGCGCCGCGTTGAGGTACGCCTCGTACAGCGCGTCGAAGTGCACGTAGTTGGCCATGTCGCGCGGGGTGCGCAGGAATCGGCGATTCACGTGGTCACGCTGGATCGGGGTAACCTGCTCGCCGCGCTGCACCGCCAGCCAGTCGTCAAAGGCGGTCAGGAAATCCCGGTTGCGGCGCACCGTGTCGTGCGTCTGCGGGATGCGCAGCGTGCCGTATTGGATGTCGCGCAACAGGAACTGCGACAGGTACGGGCCGCGCCGGTCGCCCGGGGTGTCGCCGCGGAAAAGCAGTTCCGGGGTTACCCGGCCGTTTTCCTTGGGAGCGCGGTAATCCGACAGCCCGGACAGCTCGGCCGCCGCCTGCTCGGCCAGCGGATTGGTGTCGAAGTCGGAGAACGGCACGTCGCGGCACAGCGCCATCCAGTACAGCTCGACCATCTCCGCCGAGTTGCGCGCGCTGTCGATACGCGGAGCCGCGGGCATCAGCAACGCCTGCGCGTCCGGCCCCTCCAGGTCGAAGGCCAGGCCCGCCTGCGGGTTGACCAGTTTGCGCTCCCCCACCGGAATGCGCTCGAAGTCCTCGGCCCGGCCGGTGGTGAGCGCCCGCAACAACAGGTTGTACGCCTCGGGCACGACTTCGCCCGTGTCGTCGTGCGGCAGTCCCTTGCTGAAGTTGGCCACAAAGGGATAGTCCCCTTCTTCGCCGTTGTTCACGTGGTCCGGCCACGGATTCCTGGTCGCGGCATCAGCGGCGGCGAGCCGGGACGCGCGCACGAGCGAACAGCGGTCTTCCATTGGTTATCCCCCAAAGAATCTTCTCGCCCCTCCCCAGAGGCGTGTCCCCAGCAGACCACCGCGCGCGACCGAGATCAGCGGCCAAACGGGTGATTTATTCCGTCAAAAAAATCGCCCGATCGGTGTCACAGTTACCGCCGACAATCCCAGCGTGGCCAATTCCCGCTGGGGCGGCGCGGATTCGGGCTCCATTCAGCCGATCGACCACGGCCGATTGGTGCGGTATTTGGACGATACCTGCCAAACCGTTCACTCGGGTGATCGGGCCGCTCTATGGTCACCCCTGTGCCAGCCGATCGGCGATCACCCATCAAGCAGGCGCTGGGGTTCGAGCCCTGGCGGGTGCGCGTCAGCGACGCGCGGGGCGCGGTGCTCGGCGCGGGCGTGCTGCTCGGCGCGGGCTACGTCGTCACCTGCGCCAACGTGGTCGAGCGCGCGACCGGGCTGCGCGTGGACTTTCTGTGTCTGCGGTCCCCGATGTCCGAAGTGGCCCGGATCGTGCCGGGTTGCGCGGTCCCGCCGACGGCCGACCGGCGCGGTGACGTGGCGCTGCTGCGACTCGACCGGACACCCTCCGATGTGGTCGGCACGACGCTGCGGCGGGCAGCGCTGAGTTGGGAACGCGGAGTGCATCTTCAGGGATTCCCACGCTCGCATGAGGACGGCGTGTGGACCCGGGCACGGCTGGCCGCCGAGTCCGGGCCGGGCCAGGAATGGCTGCGGCTGACCGCCGTCCCGGGCCACCAGCGGGTCCGCGCCGGGTTCAGCGGGACCGGCGTCGCGGACGACCGCACCGGGCACGTGCTCGGCATCGTCGTCGGCGAGCACACCGACAACGCGACCGACCTGTCCTGGATGATGCCCGCCGAGACGATCGTCCGGCACCTCCCGGCCGTGCTGCCCTGGGTCGACGGCGAGCCCGGCGCCGACGAGGTGTTCAGCGGCCCGGTGGACGGCCAGGACTCCGACGACCACACCCGGGCGCTGGTCGACTGGCTGACCCGGCGGGAGCCCGGGAACCCAGTGATGATCGTCGCGAGCGCGCCGGGGCTGGCCGCGCTGCGCCGCATGGTCGCGCTGGACATCCCGCAACTGCGTCCGGGCGCCGCGCTCGCGGAGATCGGCGGCGTCGACCTCGCCTTGGACGCCACCGGCAGAACCGTCGACGAGGTGTCCCGGCGCATCATCGACTGCACCGGACTGCCCGTCGATGACTCCACCAGCCCCACTGAACAACTGCGTTCGACTGTCCCGCCGATGACCATTGTCATCGAGGGCGTTGACGACGCGGCGGAGCCGCAGGCGCTGCTGGAGCAGGTGATCAAGCTGCTCGCCGAGCGCGGCGTCCGGCTCATCCTCGGTTTTCGCCAGCCGTCCTCACCCAGCCTGGCGGCGGCCCGGCAGTGGGAGGCCGCCACGCTCACCGCCCGGTTGAACCGACTCGGCGAGCGAATCGACGTCCTGGCCGCCATCGAGGACCAGAGCGTCGACAGGTCCCACGTGACCAAGCTGCGGCTGCGGCTGAGCGGGCTGCGGATGGCCGCGGCGGGCACGTTCCCCGGCGAGGCGTGGCGGGAATTGCGCCGGTGCGAGCAGCAGGTCGGCGAGGCGCTGTGGCACGCCCGGACACCGGACTGGGCCGTCCGGCGCGCCGAACTCGCCGGACGGCTGGACGCTTATCAGGCCAAGGTCTCCCGCGACGGCGAACGGCCCGACCTCGACCCAGGCTTCCGCGCGGCGCACGGGCTGTTGTCGCGGACGCCGCCCGACCCGGCCGCCGCGGAAGCTGCGGTGACCGCCTATCTGGGCCAAGTCGAGCGTGTTCTTCGTGCGGACGGTGACCGACGATGACCCGCTGCCCCCGACCGGGGTGCGCGGGCGAACTGGAGGAAACCGGGTTCTGCGACAGCTGCTTCCAGGAACCGCCCACGACCACCGCCCGCACGGCGCGGCCGGACGCCGGGCGCAGCGGGCGCGCGCCCACCGCGGACGACGACCTGTCCGCTCTCCCGGTCTTCGAGTTCCCTGACCCGTCGAGCCGGATTTTGAGCGATCCGGAGGTCCCCGAGCGCAGGCGCCACTGTGGCAAGTGCGGCGCCCCGGTTGGCCGCTCCTACGCGGGACAGCCCGCCGTCAGCGAAGGTTTCTGCGCCCGCTGCGGGTTTCCTTACTCGTTCCTGCCCAGCCTGGACCCGGGCGATGTCGTCGGCGGGCAGTACGAGGTGATCGGCTGCTTCGCCCGGGGCGGCCTGGGTTGGATTTACTTGGCACGCGACAAGCACCTTGACGACAACCTGGTTGTCCTCAAAGGACTGATCGACGTGAACGACGCGGCGACGGCCGCGGCGGAGCGGCGGGCGCTGACCATGATGGACCACCAGAACATCGTGCGAATCCACAACTTCGTCACCCAGCACGAGCCGCGCACGAACCTCACGCGCGAGTACATCGTGATGGAGTACGTCGACGGGGTGACGCTCGGCCAGGTCAAGGAGCTGGCGGCGCGGCGGTTGGACCCGCTCGGCGAGCCGCTGCGCGTCGAGCACCTCGCCTCCTGCGGCCTGCACATCCTCGCCGCCCTGGACTACCTGCACGGCCGGGGGCTGCTGTACTGCGACATGAAGCCGGACAACGTGATCATCCGGCCGGGCCGCGACGGCGAGCGCGCCACCCGGGTCAAGCTCATCGATCTCGGCGCGGTCCGCCGGATCGGCGACCGGACCAGCAAGATCATCGGCACTGAGGGCTACCAGGTCTCCCGGGCCGAGATCGCCGAGCGCGGGCTGACCGTGCGCTCGGACATCCACACCGTCGGAGAGACGCTGTCGCGGATGCTCACCGCGACCGTCGACTGGGCCGAGCACCCGTTTCCGAACTCGGTGGGCGGGATCGCGGTTGGCGTCGACTCGTTCCGCCGGGTGTTCGAGCGCGCCCGGCACCCCGACGCCGACCACAGGTTCGCGACCGCGGCGGAGATGGCCGACCAGCTCGCGGGGGTCCGGCGGGAGATCGCCGCGTTGCGCGACGGGATCGCCCGGCCCGCGCCGTCCACGGTGTTCGAGCCCACCGCCGCGCTGCTCGACGCCGGTCTCGGCGCGGCGCCGCCGCTGGACCGGTGGACCCGCGGCGACCTGTCGGGCGCCCCGCGGGCCGACGGCAGGCCCACCCCCGACAGCGCGGCGGTCCGGCTTCCGGTCCCCCGGGTGGACCCGGCCGACCCGGCCGCGGCCTTCCTCGCCGCGGCCGCCGCGCCGGACGCCCGCAGGCTCCTGAACAAACTGGCCTCGGCCGATCACGACTTCGCAGGCTTTCCAGACTCCCCGGACTCCCCCGGGGTCGCCTTCGCCCGCTGCCGTGCGCGCCTGGAACTCGGCGACGTCACGGGCGCGGCGGGCGACCTGGTCCGGGCGCGAGCGCGGCTGGGCGACCGGGCCGGGCACGACTGGCGGCTGGCCTGGCACGAGGGCCTGCTCGCGCTGGCGAGCGCGGACGTCCCGACCGCCAGGTCGAAGTTCGACGCGGTGTGCCAGGCCGTGCCGGGCGAGACCGCGCCGAAGCTGGCGCTCGCGTTCTGCGCCGAGCATGAGAGCGAGCGCAAGAACGAGCGCGAGCGCCACAACGAGCGGAACCGAGCGGAAGCGCTCTACGACGCGGTGTGGCGGCGGGACCGGACCGAGGGCAGCGCGGCGTTCGGCCTGGCGCGCATCCGGCTCGCGCACCGCGACCGCGCGGGCGCGGTGGCCGTGCTGGACGAGGTGCCCAAGGTGTCCCGGCACTACGACGCCGCGGCCATCGCCGCCGTGACCGTCCTTTCTAGACAGTTGGGCGCCCGCGAGCCCACTCCCGCCGATCTGGCCGCGGCCGCCGACCGGCTGCGCGCCCTGTACCTCGACGACGGGGACGACAGCGGCCCGGCCCGCGCCCGGCTGACCGCGCTGGTGCGCGAAGCGGCGCTCGACTCGGCGGGCGGTCGACCGCTGGCTGTCAACGGCGGCGTCGTGTTCGGCGCGAACTCCGACGAGCACGCCCTGCGAGTCCTTTTGGAACAGTCCTACCGCGCCCTGGCGAAGCAGGCCCGCACCGCCGACGACCACGGCGTCCTGATCGACCTGGCCAACACCGTTCGGCCCAGGACACCGCGATGACACCCCCTACGCACCCATGACCCACACCTGACGACGCACCTGGGAGTACGCCGATGCAGGACCCACCCGGTTTCCATGTGACCGTGCACCAGAACCGCTATCTGTCCGTCCACGACACCGCACTGCACGCCGTGCTCACCGTTGACGGGCGCGGTTTCGCCGCCATGGCCGCCTCCGGCGCGGTCGAGGCCGCCGAGGTGATCGCGATCGACTGCTCCGGATCGATGGACCGGCCGCGCACGAAGATCGCCGCGGCCCGTCGGGCGACCGCGGCGGCCATCGACGCGCTGCGCGACGGCACGCGCTTCGCCGTGGTCGAGGGCACGCACACCGCGCGCGTGGTCTATCCGGACGGAAACCGGCTCGCGCCTGTGACGGCGGAGACCCGGTGGGCGGCGAAAGCGGCAGTCGCCCGGCTGGTGGCCAGCGGCGGCACCGGGATGAGCAGCTGGCTGCGGCTGGCCGACCGACTGCTGTCGGCGCACACCGACGCGGTGCGCCACCTGCTCATGCTCACCGACGGCAAGAACGAGACCGAGGACCCGGCTGACCTCGACGCCACGCTCGCCGCCTGCGCGGGCCGGTTCGTGTGCGACGCGCGCGGCATCGGCGAGAACTGGTCGCCCGACGAGCTCAAGCGCATCGTGGGCGTGTTGCGCGGCGGCGCGGACGCGGTGCGCGCGGACGCCGACCTGGTCGCCGAGTTCGCCGCGCTGACCAGCGCGGCGATGGCCAAGGCCATCCCCGATCTGCGCCTGCGGATCAAGACCTCGCCGTTCGCCCGCGTGCGGTTCCTCAAGCAGACCTTCCCCACCGAGATCGATCTCGGCCCCGGCACGCGGCTCGCCGACCGCGTCATCGAGTTCTCCACCGGCTCGTGGGGCGATGAGACCCGGGATTACCACCTGTGCCTGGAAGTGGCCTGGGACAAGCACGACATGGGCGTGGACCACCAGGCCGCCCGGATCGATGCCGTCGCGGTGGCCGGGTCGGCGCCACTGGACCTGCCGTGTCCTCCCGTCCCGGTGCGCGTGCACTGGACCGAGGACCTGGGGCGCTCCAGTGTGCTCGACCCGTGGGTGACCCACTACACCGGCCAAGCGGAACTGAACAAGGCCATGGTCGCCGGGTGCGCTGCCTACGGCGCGGGCAAGAAAGACCAGGCCGCTCGCGAGTGGGGCCGCGCGGTCGCCATCGCCGCCGAGTCGGGCAACGACAAGGCGTTCCACAGGCTGGCCCGGCTCGTCGACATCACCGGCGACCCACGCGACGGCGATGTCCGGGTGCGAACGAACCTGTCGGCGCGCGATCTGCTCGCGGCCGCGGCGAGTTCGGTCATGACCACCCGCGGTCTCGACGCCGACCCGCCAGACCACCAGCCAGAGCAGACCGAGCGGATTCCGGACCAGGCCGCGATCAGGCCCGACCGCACCTGCCCCACCTGCGCGCTGATCTCGCCGGGTGACGCGGTGTTCTGCCCCCGCTGCCGGACGCCGCTGGACGGGCAGGCGTGAGCACCGCACCGCGCAGCACCACCCGGCGGACCCTGCACGCGTTCCACGCGTCGCTCCTCGGCGTGACGGCGGTCGTGCTGGCCACATCGTGGCTGTCCTTCGCCGACACCCGCGCCACCGTGGCCGCCACGGGCGGGGCCACCGCACCCGGGTTGCGGGGAGCGGTGGCCGCCCAGTCGGCGCTCGCCGAGGCGCACGACCTGGCGCTGCGCGGCTTCCACACCGGTGAGGCGCTGCTCACCGGCCCCGGCGAGGGGTACCAGGGCCACATCGTCCTGGCGAGCCAGAACCTGGCGCAGGTCGCGGAGAACGCCGATGGCGACGCCGTGCGGAACCGCCTGCGGGTGGTCGAGGGTCTCCTAGTCGCCTACACCGGCCTGATCGAGCAGGCCGACGCCCACTACCGCCAGGACGGCAGGCTCACGGCCACCACCTTGGTCGACCTCTGGTCAGCCGCGCGGCTGCTGGAAACCCCGGGCAGCGGGATACTCGACCAACTCGACCGCCTGGTCGAGGCGCAGGACTCCGCCCTGGCCAACCGGCTGTCGGGCGGCTCGACCAGTGTGGTGGGCGTCCTCGCCTTGGCGGTCCCGATCACCGCCCTGGCCGTGCTCATCGTGGTCGCGCAGGTCTACTTTCGCCGCCGGTTCAAGCGCGCGCTGGCCGCGCCGCTCGTCCTCGCCGCCCTGGCGCTGGCGGGTGTCGCGGCGGTCACCGTGCACGGCGTGCTCGCGCGGGACCGGCTGGAGGCCGCCGTGAGCGCGTTGCAGCGCACGACCGAACAGCGGCAGTCGGACACCGGGGCGACCGTCGACAGCGCCCGGTCCACGCTCAAAGCCCTGCTGGCCAAGGAATGCGCGCAGCACTGCGGGGAAACCGTGCAGGCGTTCCTCGCCACGCCAGGCCACCCCGGCGCGCCCCAGGACGACCGCGCGCTGACCGACGCCACGAAGATCGCGAACCGTGACATCGCCGGAGCGGAGGAGGGCCTGGGGCTGGAACCGGTGCTCCCGGTCGGCGGGGTGCTGATCGCCGTGCTGGTGGTCCGCGCGTTCCGGCCCAGATTCGAGGAATACCGGTACCAGCCGCGATGAACAGGCGCCCGATGACGACCAGAGCACTGACCAGACCGATGGCGATCAGGCCGATGACCCTGCTGCTGGTGGCCGTGCTCGCGGGCACGCTGCCCGCGTGCGCGGCGACCGAGAAGGCCGTGACGATCATGGCTTCCTGGGTGGACAGCACCGAAGAGGCCCGCTTCACCGCGGTGCTGAACGCCTTCACCG
The DNA here is from genome assembly GCF_055586285.1 of Actinokineospora sp. NPDC051303. Classification (NCBI taxonomy): domain Bacteria; kingdom Bacillati; phylum Actinomycetota; class Actinomycetes; order Pseudonocardiales; family Pseudonocardiaceae; genus Actinokineospora; species Actinokineospora sp. NPDC051303. The sequence continues at coordinate 117,265 of NZ_JBVJIN010000001.1, read as the reverse complement.
CGAAAACCGGCATCAAGCACGACTACGTCGGCACCCGCGCCCTGGCGCAGGTGTTGCGGACGGACGTGCGCAACGGCACCCCGCCCGACATCGCGGTGCTGCCCAGCGCGGGCGCGGTGGCGACCTACGCGAAGGACGGCTCCGCCGTCCGGTTGGACGACATCGTGCGCCAGCCCGCCGACGAAGTCAGTCCACAGTGGACGGAATTGGAGCGGGCAGGCACACCGCACCGGTACGCGGTCACCGTGAAGGCTGATCTGAAAAGCATAATCTGGTTCAACCCGACCCAGCTTTCCGAAAGGCCGGAAACCGGCGCGGACCTCATGGCGCTTGGGCAGCGGCTCGCCGAGGGCGGCCGCACACCGTGGTGCCTCGGCGTTGGCGCCACCCCGGACGCGGGCTGGCCGGGCACCGACTGGATCGAGGACATCCTGCTGCACCAGGCCGGTCCGGACGCCTACCGGCGCTGGGCGGCCGGGCAGTTGCCGTGGACCTCGCCGGAAGTCCGGTCGGCGTGGACGACGTGGGGGCAGCTCATCGCGAGCCCGGCTGCGGTGCGCGGCGGGCCCAAGGCGGGGCTGCTCACCGAGTTCGGCGACGCGGGCCGTCCGCTGTTCACCGACCCGCCGGGCTGTCTGCTCGACCACCAGGCCTCGTTCATCGCCGAGGCGCCGCTCCGCTGGGCCCGGCGGCCAGACTCCCCGGCAGGGAACGGACTTCGACTTCTTCGCGTTTCCCGCCTTCGGCGCGGCTGAGCAGGCATGGGAGGTCTCCGCCGACCTCGCCACGCTGTTCAACGACACACCACAGGCGCGGCAGCTGATCGATTTCCTGGCGAGCGCCGAGGCCCAGGCGATCTGGCCGAGACTCGGCGGCGCGTTCTCGGTCAACCGAAAAGTCGGCGACGAGACCTACCCCGACGAGGTTGGCAAGCGGATCGCGCGGACCCTCACCTCGGACGAGACGCTGTGCTTCGACGCGTCGGACCTGATGCCGCCGACCATGCGGACGGCGTTCTACCGGGCCGTGCTGGAGTACCTGGGCGACCCGGCAGGTCTCGACACTGTGCTGGCACGCTTGGAGATCAGCCGCGCCGCGGCCGAGGACTGGCACGACGTCGCTTGCGGCGCGCGGTGAGCGACGTCGGCCACGAGGCTAGTAGCGTGTCGTGGCTAACTCTTGGGGTATAGGTGGTGGAGTTTGACGCGTGCGTCGTCGGTGGGTGAACTGCCAGCGGACCTGGCGTTGCTCGGTGTTGGTGGTGTGTTGCCAGGCGGCGAGTTCGGTGGTGAGGGTGTCGAGGTCGCTGATGCGGCGGTCGAGGCATTGCCGTGACAGTGCGGACAGTTCGATCTCGGCGATGTTGAGCCAGGATCCGTGTTTGGGGGTGTGGTGGATCTCCAGGCGCTGGGCCAGGGCGAAGGCCTCGCCAGGCTCGAAGGCCTCGTAGAGCGATGAGATGGTGTGGGTGCCCGAGGTTGTCCATGACCAGCACCACGGTCTCGGCGTCGGGATAGTCCACGGTCAAGAGTTCTTTGAGCTGCCCGGCCCAGTCGATCTTGGTTCGCTGGACGAGGGCGTGGACCCGGCGCCGGCCTTGCAGGGGCTGGGTCCACACGAAGATCGAGCAGGTGCCGCACCGGATGTATTCGCTGTCCTCGCGGGCGTTTCGGCCTGGCCGGGCGGGGAGTGGGTCGCGGACGTGGGCGAGTAGCTGGAAGGGTTTCTCGTCCATGCACACGACCGGGCGGGCGGGGTCGTGCGGCCGGGCGTAGACGGCGAGCACGTCCTCCATGCGGGCGGCGAACTCCGCGTTCGCCCGTGGCGGGATGTTCCAGCATTTCCTCAGGTGAGGGCGCAGTTCCGTTTTTTTAGGATCCGGCCGATGGTGGAGTAGTCCAGGTTCGGGATGTCCTCGGTGAGTTCGACGTGTTTTTCCAGCAGCCGCAACGACCATCGGGCATGTCCGGCCGGGGGCCGCGAGCATGCCAAGGCGATCAGCCGGGCCTCGACCTCACCGGTGACCGGGGACGGCACCGGCGGCAGGTCACGCTTCTTGCGCGAGATCGTGGCGTGAATCGTGAATGTCGCCGCCGGTCTCGGCGAATCGCTTGGCGACCAGTCGCAGCATCTCACCCGAGACCCCGAGCCGGGCCGCGATCACTTCCTTCGCGTCCACCTCGCCTGCCGAGGTATCCAACGCGAGCAGCACCCGCGCCCGCCTGATCGCCGACGCCGACCGCACACCCGTGACGGGCGGCCGAAGCAACTCCTCACGATCCCGCGCGGTCAACGTCACCGGCCGCTTCAACTCCGACACCACAACCATCCTCGTCCGGCAGGACACGGACCTGCCGAACAACAGCCTCCCAGTCACACGAGCCACAACTAAGCAGCGACACGCTACTAGTGCTCCGGCCATGAACGTTGGCCGGGTCGGCGCCACGCCGGTCAGGGTTCGTGCTTTGTGATCGGTGGTGGCGTCAGCCGGGTGGATGGCAGATCCGGTCCGGGGTGCGCAGGCTGGCCGACCATGAAGGGCAGCGGTTGCAGCCGGCGAACCTCACCGGACACAGCACTAGTCAGGCAGGTCCAAGGTCCAGCGGTATGCCTGGACCAGCCCGGAGTGGAAACCGGCCGCCGAGCCCCAGAGGAACAGGCGGAACTGCCGGTAGGCCGGTTCGCCCCAGCGGGTGACGATGTCGTCGTGGGCGGCGTCGAGGCGGTGTGCCCACGCTTTGCAGGTCAGGTAGTAGTTGTGCCGTTCGTCGTTGACCGAGCGGAGGTAGAACGGGGACTTCGCCACCTGGCGCAGGTAGTCGTGCAGGAGCAAGGGGGTGGAGACGCCGGGGTAGATGTAGCGGCTCATGAAGGTCGACATGCGGTGCTTGGCGCGCATGGCCAGCGCGTCGAGGTAGACCCGGCCGCCGGGGCGGAGGAGTTGCTGGTACTTGCGCAGGCTCGCGCGGTAGTCGGGCAGGTGCTCGGTGACGCCCATGTTGACGATCGCGTCGAACTTCTTGCCCGGCTTGTATCTCAGGATGTGCTTGCGCTCCACCCGGGCGGGCAGGTTCTCCCGGGAGATCAGGTCCTTGAGGTACAGCTCGGAGGGCTCCGACAGGGTGAGCGTGGTGACGTCGATGCCCTTGCGGCCCGCGTGCTCGACGAACGCGCCCCAGCCGCCGCCGACCTCCAGGACGCGGTCGCCGGGGCGCAGGCCCAAGTCCTCGATCGCGATGTCGAGTTTGCGGGTGACCGCGTCCTCCAGCGGCTCGTCGTCGGTCTTGAACGAGCCCTGGGTGTAGCAGCGGTGCCGGGTGTCGAGAAAGGACAGGAAGAACTCGGGGTCGCGGTCGTAGTGCGCGGTGATCGACCGCCGGTCGTGCTCGGTCTTCCCGCGCACGACCGAGGGCAGGAACCGGTTGACCCAGGCGATCGGATGGAAGTCGCCGAAGAAGCCGCGCACCGACAGCGCGGTGAAGATGTCGCCCTCGACGTCGAGACTGCCGTCGAGGTAGGCCAGGCCGACCTGCACTTGGTCGAGGGAGTTGAGCGCGGCCATGCCCGCCGAATCGCGCGCGATCAACTCGAAGGCCGGTTCCCCGGCTCCCAGCGTCCGCCCCGCCCCGGTCGGGGGCTGGACCCGGAATGGCACTTCTTCCCGGTTGCGGAAGAACGCCCGATAGCGCCGCTGAAAAGCGGCCCAATCCGCAGTCTGCGCCGTCACGGGCGTCAGCGTAGCAGCGGCGCACGGCCCGACCAAGCATTCTCGGCCCGACATTCCTCGGGGTGGCCCCTGGTCGCGACGATCACAATGCGGCGGCTGGCGAATGCCCGGAAAATGTCACTCCCCGGAATAACGCCATTCACCCAATGGGAATCACCTCAGGTCACCGGGACGATCTCCGCGCGGGTCAGCGCGCCGTCGGTGACCCGCAGCAGGCCCATGGTGCCGCGCGGCTGGCGGCGGCGGTCAGTCGGCGAGCCGGGGTTGAACACGCGCACGCCGTCGCCGGTCAGGTCCATGGGGATGTGCGAGTGTCCGAACACGACAAGGTCGGCGTCGGGGAAGCGGCGGCGCATTCGGGCGGTGCGACCGGCGGCCGGGCCGCTGTCGTGGATCATCGCGACCCGCAGCCCGGCCAGGTCCAGCTCCAGCGTCTCCGGGGCGCCCCAGGCCGCGACGTCCGGGCCGTCGTTGTTGCCCAGGACCGCGTGGACCGGGGCGTAGGCCGACAGCTCGTCAAGCACGTTGGCGGTGCAGACGTCGCCCGCGTGCAGGATGACCTCCACCGTCCGCAGCCGTTCGGCGACCGCGGCCGGGCAGGACTTCCACCGGCGGGGCGCGTGCGTGTCGGACAGGACCGCGATATCCATGCCCGCCATCATGCCGCACTCCACTATTCGTCGGAATCGACGGTCGAATAGCGGGCAACCCATCGGCAGTGTTCAAGGTCGCTAAACCCGAGGCCACCCGTTCAGGGGATACAGACGCCTTTCCCACGGCCGCTGACCTGGCGATTCTCTTTTCCGCTCACCCCAACGAGGGAGTAGCGCGGTGTGCTGGGCACATCCCCCGGGTAGTGCCTTGACAGCCGTTCGTTCGGTCGAATGGCTGTGCACCCGAGAAGGGAGGGACAGACATCGTGACGACTCGAATACCGCCGAATATCGCCGCGGTCGATTTCGGGGCGGGGGTGTCGGACGCGTGGCGCGCGATCGCCACCTTCGTCCCCAAACTGGTCGGCTTCCTGCTGATCATGCTGATCGGCTGGTTCATCGCCAAGGCGTTGGCCAAGGTGGTCGACAAGGTCCTCGAACGCGTCGGCTTCGACCGCGTGGTCGAACGCGGCGGCGTGAAACAGGCGCTGGCCCGGTCCAAGTACGACGCCTCGGACATCATCGCCAAGCTGGTGTACTACGCCATCCTGCTGCTCACCCTGCAGATCGCCTTCGGGGTGTGGGGCGCCAACCCGGTCTCGTCGCTGCTCGCCGACATCGTCGCCTGGCTGCCCAAGGCCGTGGTCGCGATCGTCATCGTGGTGATCGCCGCGGCGATCGCGTCGGCGGCGAAGGACTTCATCGCAGGCGCCATGGGCGGGCTGTCCTACGGGCGGGTCCTGGCCAACATCGCCTCGGTCTTCATCCTCGCCCTGGGCATCATCGCCGCGCTCAACCAGATCGGCGTCGCCACGACCGTCACCACCCCGGTGCTCATCGCCGTGCTGGCCACGGTCGCGGGTATCGCGATCGTCGGGGTCGGCGGCGGCCTGGTCCGGCCCATGCAGGAGCGCTGGGAGGGCTGGCTGAACAAGGCCGAGCAGGAGATCCCGCGCATGCGCGAGCAGGCGGAGTCGCACCAGCCCGCGCACCAGGCGGAGTCCGCGACCGCCCGCACCGAGCGGATGGCCAGCGCGGGCGCGTCCACCCCGGGCGCGACGGCCACCAGGCAGCCCGGCGGCGCGCCGCCGACGGCGAACCCGGGCAACCTCGGGCAGCCGCGCGGCCAGTGACGACATTCCCGAAAGAGAGGTAGGACAAGATGACCAACACCATCCAGTTCGCCGACCTGGCGGGCCACACGGTCTACGACTGCGACGGCAACAAGATCGGCGACGTCGGCCAGATGTGGTACGACGACGAGACCGGCAACCCGTCTTGGGTGAGCGTGCGCACCGGGCTGTTCGGCATGAACGAGTCGTTCGTGCCGATCGAGGGCCTGCGCGGCGCCAGCAGCGGCGACCTGCAGACCCCGTTCACCAAGCAGCAGGTCAAGGACGCGCCCAACGTCGACCCCGAGCACGGGCACCTCGATGAGACCGAGGAAGACCGGCTCTACCGCCACTACGGCGTCACCAACCGGCACGCCGCCCAGGAGCGCGCGACCGGTCAGCAGGGCATGGCCGGTCGGCAGGGCACGGCGGGCAGGCAGGGTCAGGGCACGATCGGCCAGCAGCGGGCGGGCACGCACGACACGATGGGCCGGGACAAGAAGCAGGCCGGGCGCACGGACGACGCGATGACCCGCTCCGAGGAGCAGCTGCGCGTCGGCACGGAACGCCGGGAGACCGGCCATGCCCGCCTGCGCAAGTACGTGACCACCGAGAAGCAGCGGATCGAGGTCCCGGTGACCCGCGAAGAGGTCCGGGTCGAGCGTGAGCCGATCACCGAGGCCAACCGCGACGCCGCGCTGTCCGGCCCGGACATCACCGAGGCCGAGCACGAGGTCACGCTGCACGAGGAGCGGCCCGTGGTGGACACCGAGACCGTGCCGGTGGAACGCGTCCGGCTCGCCAAGGAGCAGGTGACCGACACCGAGACGGTCGCGGGCGAGGTCCGCAAGGAGCACATCGAGGCCGACACGCCGCGCGACAAGGGCACCGGCCGAGGCCGAAAGCACTGACGCGCTCTTGCCAGAAAGTGGCGAGTGGGTCTGGTTCCGCTGCGGAACCAGACCCACTCGCCATTTCGGGCGCCGAACCGGTCAGGCGCCCGCCAACGCCACCCGCTCGTTGGGGACGCAGTGGGTCATCGTGATCCCGGAGACGTCCCTCGGGCCGTTCTGGCCGAGGTTGGCCAGCCGCTTGCGGTCCTCGTCGCCCAGGTCCTGGCCCGCCAGCGGCTCCAGGTGCGCAACGTCGCCCGGCGCGATGCCCAGACCGTCCCCGACGCGCAGGCCCAGCTCGTCTTCCACGAGCAGGAAGTGCCAGACCATGCGCTCCTGGATCGGCCGGTCGCACTGCGCGAGCTGGGTCACGAGGTTGCGCACCAGGTCGTCGCGCTCCCAGTCCTGCATAAGCCGGAACCGCTGACCGGCCTGCTGGTAGTCGTTGGCGCGCGGGATGCGCTTGCGGGTGAGCCTGCCCTCGATCAGCGGGCCCTGGTCGTCGTGGGTCGGGTACTGGCCCTCACGCAGGCCCCCGATGGTGGACGGCTCGTAGTTGACGTGCGGGTTCCCGCCCGCCTGGTCGACGTAGTAGGTCATCTGGCTGTCGCGCTGGTTGGTGCGCACGGGGGCGTTCTTCGGCTGGTTCACCGGCAGTTGCAGGTAGTTCGGGCCGACCCGGTAGCGCTGGGTGTCGCTGTAGGAGAAGGTCCGGCCCACCAGCATCTTGTCGTCGGAGAAATCCAAGCCGTCGACCAGCACGCCGGTGCCGAAGGCGATCTGCTCGTTCTCGGCGAAGAAGTTGCCCACGTTGCGGTCGAGCGTCATCCGGCCGACCGGCTTGGGCGGGAACAGCTCCTCCGGCCACGCCTTGGTGTCGTCCAGCGGGTCGAAGTCCAGTTCTGGGTGCTCGTCGTCGGACATGACCTGCACCAGCAGCTCCCATCGCGGGTGGTCGCCGCGCTCGATGGCCTCGTAGAGGTCACGGGTGGCGTGGCCGAGCTCCTCGGCCTGGATGACCGCGGCGTCGGCCTCGGTGAGGCTGCGCACCCCGGCCGCGGGCATCCAGTGGTACTTGACCAGGTGCGTCTCGCCGTTGGCGTTGACCCACTTGTAGGTGTTCACCCCGAAGCCCTGCATGTGCCGGTAGTCGGCGGGGATGCCGCGCGGGCTGAACAGGTTCACCAGCATGTGCATGGACTCCGGGGTCTGCGACATGAAGTCGAAGATCCGGTTCGGCGTCTGCCGGAAGGTCACCGGGTCCGGCTTGAGCGCGTGGATGACGTCGGGGAACTTGACCGCGTCCCGGATGAAGAACACGGCCAGGTTGTTGCCGACCAGGTCCCAGTTGCCGTCCTCGGTGTAGAACTTCACCGCGAACCCGCGCGGGTCCCGGGCGCACTCGGAGGAGTCCCGGCCGCCGATGACGGTCGAGAACCGGACCGCCACGTCGGTGCGCTTGCCGCGCTCGGAGAACAGCTTGGCCCGGGTGTAGCGCGCGATCGGCTCGTCGCCCCACGCCCCGTACGCCTCGAAGTGCCCGTAGGCGACGGCGCCGCGCGCGTGCACCACCCGCTCCGGGATGCGCTCGCGGTCGAAGTGGCTGATCTTCTCCAGGAAGTGGTAATTCTCCAGCGTGGCCGGGCCACGCGGCCCCACCGTCCGCTGGTTCTGGTTGTCATAGACAGGGTGCCCTTGGCGGTCGGTCAGCACCGGCCGGTCGTCGTCCGGTCCAGACCCGACACTGGAGACATCGGTCATGGCTGGGGCAGTCCTTCCTCACTGACATAGCGCTGACATACCGGTCGCAGTGCGACTACCCAGGCGCCGCACGCGGCAACCCCGGCGGTGGACAGCCGGGCGAGTGCGGCAGGAGCAGGCGGTCCGCGCTCAGCCCTGCTGCCGGTCGGGGTCATGGGGGCCGTCGAGTTCGGCGATGTCCTCGTCGGTGAGGGTCAGGTCGGCCGCGGCGATGTTCTGCTCCAGATGCGCGAGCGTGGCGGTGCCGGGGATGAGCAGGATGTTCGGCGAGCGCCGCAGCAGCCAGGCCAAGGCGACCTGGCGGTCCGTCGCGCCGTGCCGCCTGGCGACCGCGCGGAGGGCGTGGGCGGTCAGCGGCTGGAACCCGCCCAGCGGGAAGAACGGCACGTAGGCGATGCCCGCGCGGGCGGTCTCGTCGACCAGGGCGTCGTCGGCGCGGGACTCGATGTTGTAGAGGTTCTGCACGCAGGCGACCGGGGCGACGGACCGCGCCGCCGCGAGTTGGGCCGAGGTCGCGTTGCTGACGCCGAGGTCGCGGATCAGGCCCTGCTCGCGCAGTTCGGCCAGCGCGGCGAAGGACTCCGCGACCGGCGTCGAGTCGTCCATGATCCGCAGGTTGACCAGGTCGAGGCGCTCGACCCGGAGCCTGCGGAGGTTGTCATGGACGGCTGACCGGACCTCGCCAGGGGTCAGCGCGGGCAGCCAGCGGCCCGTGTCGTCCCGCCGCGCGCCGACCTTGGTGGCGATCAGCAGGTCGTCGGGGTAGGGGGCGAGCGCCTCGGCGATCAGCTCGTTGACGATGTGCGGCCCGTAGTAGTCCGAGGTGTCGATGTGGTCGACGCCGAGTTCCACCGCCCGCCGCAGCACGGCGATGGCGGCGGCGGGGTCGGCGGGCGGGCCGAAGACCCCGGGTCCGGCGAGGCGCATCGCGCCGTATCCGATTCGCGCGACCGCGGCCGCGCCCAGCGTTGCTCTCATGGCCGTAGACCATGCCCGGGCCGGGCGGGCGGTGTCCGGGATCGGCAGGAGGTTGCCAGCGGTTGCCCGCACCGGCGCCGGACGCGGAGACTGCGAAGGTGACCACGACCTCGGGAACCGTCACGATCGTCCACGGCGAGCGCCGACTGCACGAGCAGATCGCCCACCTGTTCGCGGCGGCGCGCACGGAGATCACGTGCGTGGCCAACGACCTGCACACCTGGGCCCTCAGCGCCGACTGGGACGGGAAGCCCGCGTGGGCTGGCCCCGACGCGCCCCGGGTGCGCAAGCTCTACCGCGGCGCCTTCCTGCTCGACCCGGCCCGCGCCCGCTTCGCCCAGCGGATGGCCGCCCGGGGCGCCCACATCCGGGTCACCACCCAGGAGCCCAACGAGACGGTCATCATCGACGGCCGGGTCGCCATCCTGGCTGGTGACAAGTCCCACGGCCCGCGCGGGTACAGCGTCGTCACCGTCCCCGAGGTGGTGCAGGCGGTGTCGTCGCTGTTCGAGGCGGCCTGGCAGGCGTCGACGGCGCTGGCGGACTGGACCCGCGAGCAGGCCGACCTGCGGGCGATCGCCCCGCTGGTGCTCGACCAACTCGCGGCGGGCAGCAAGGACGAGACCGCGGCGCGGGCCCTGGGCCTGTCGGTCCGCACCTACCGGCGGCGGGTGGCCGAGCTGATGACGGCCCTGGGCGCCGACACCCGGTTCCAGGCGGGCGTGCGGGCCCGCGAACTCGGCCTCACCTGACCGGCGCGTCAGCCGCGGCGGTGGCCCGCTTCGGCGCGGTCGCGGTCGGTCAGCACCGGCTCGATCTCGCGCTCCTCCTCCTTGTCCAGGGAACGGGTGTCGCGGGGCGGGAGGAACGGCTCGCGGTCGGTCGGCCTGCCCTCGGAGATCGTCTTGGCGCGGGCGATCTCCGCGTCGAGTTCCGCGCCGAGCAGGACGGCGAGGTTGCTGATCCACAGCCACACCAGGAAGCCGATGACGCCGCCGAGTGAGCCGTAGGTCTTGTTGTAAGAGCCGAAGTTCGCCACATACAGTCCGAACGCGACAGACGCGAGAACCCACACGGTGACCGCGAAGAGGCCGCCGGGGCTCAGCCAGCGGAACCGCGGGTGCCGGACGTTGGGCGCCGCCCAGTACAGGATGGCCAGCGCCAGGCTCACCAGCAGCGCGATGACCGGCCACTTGGCGATCTCCCAGATCCGCACGCCGGTCGACCCGATGCCCAGCGCGGACCCGAGCCGGTCGGCGATGCCCCCGGTGGCCACGACCCCGGCGGCGCTGACCGCCAGCAGCACGACCACGCCCAGGGTGATGGCCACCCGTAGCGGGATGGTCTTCCACACCGGCCTGCCCTCGGGCATCTCGTAGATGGAGTTCGACGCGCGCATGAACGCGCCGACGTAGCCGCTGGCCGACCACAGCGCCCCGACCAGACCGACGACGGCCAGCGGGCCCGCGATCGAGGCGTTGCCCTGGAGTTCGCGCAGCGCGCCGGTGATGATGTCGGCCGCGGCGCCCGGGGCGAGGGCGTTGACGTTGTCCACCAGCGTCGCCGTCGCCGACGGGCCGAGCATCGCCAGGACGGCGGACAGCACGATGATCGCGGGGAACAGGGACAGGACGCCGTAATAGGTCAGCGCCGCCGCCCAGTCGGTGAGGTTGTCCTTCTGGAACCCGCGCACAGTGCGTTTGAGCAGGGCCCACCACGAGCGGGCGGGCAGGTCTGTCGGGCTGTCGGTCATGGGCGCACCTCCGTGTCGACTCGCCGCCCCGGAACTACCCCGACCGCCCGCGCCGAAACCCCCGCGCGTTTCGCGGCGGCGCGGCGAGGGCACACCCGACACACGGGGGACGGGAGGTAGACATGCCGGGACGGGAAAGCCTGCCGAGCACGGTGCGCCGCTCGGACGCGCACGCGCAGCGCCTCTGGGTCGCCGCCCACGACTCGGCGATCGAGTCTTACGGCGAAGGGGAACGCGCGCAGCGCACCGCCTACGCCGCGCTCAAACACTCCTACGAGAAGGTCGGCGACCACTGGGAAGCCAAGGCGGAACGCGGGCCGTCCGACCGCCAAGCCGAGCGGCGGACGTCAAAACGGGGCGAGACCGCGGGCGGCGTCGACGCCAACGCGAGCAAGCGGCACCTCTACGACCTAGCCCGCCGCCTCGACGTCAAGGGCCGGTCCTCGATGAGCAAGAGCGAACTGGTCGAGGCCGTGCAGAAGGCCAACGACCGGGCCACCGCCCGAGCGCGGTCCTGACCCTGGTCCCACCCGGGGCGCCCGGGTGGGACCAGCGCGCCGTCAGTGGCTCGCCATGACCTGTTCGGCCCGGTCCCAGGCGCGGTGCAGGCCGACCGCGTCGAACAGGGCGGCGGTGAACGGCCGGGCCACCGACTCGCCCAGGACGATGCCCGGGGCGGTCACGTCGATGCCCGCGTCCCGCAGCACCTGCTCGCCGTCGCCCCAGGCGGCGATCGCCTTGCAGTGCCGGAACATCTCTTCCAGCAGGACCGACAGCTTCATGTCGGCCAGGCCCGCCGTGCCGTCCGCGACGACGATCGCGTCGTACTCGATGGAACGGGTGGCGAGCAGGGCACGCTCCACGGTCAGCTGCGTCCGCCCCTTCTTCAGCACCCCCGCGGTCTGCGCGACGACCCGCAGGATCGCGCCCTTGGCCTCCACCGCCCGCCGCAGCTTGCCGACGCCCGCGAGATCGGCATTGTCGGTGGCCACGACGCCGATGACCCGGCCGGTGATCGGCCCCGGGCCGGGCGGGATCTGCGACAGCGCCGGGGACACGACGGTGTCCGCCGGGGCGTTGCCGCTCGGCGCGGGCAACCCCAGGCCCGCGGCCACCCGCTCGCACAGCTCGGCGTCGATGTTGGCGAGGTTGGCCAGCATCCGCTCGCGGATCGCCTGCTCGTAGCACTTGGCCAGCTCGAAGGTGAACGCCTGGATCGTGTGCGTCCGCTCGACCGGCGACAGGCTGCGGTAGAACATCGCGGCCTGGGAGAAGTGGTCGGAGAAGGACACCGGGTTGGCGCGCTGCTTGCGGCCATCGACCTCCCGAGGCAGCTGCACGTAGCCGCCCTCGGCCTCGGTGGCCACCCGCGGCGAGCCGCCGTCGACGCTGTTGGGCAGATACGGCGCCAGTCCCTGGTGGACGGCCATCTGGTGCATCCCGTCGCGCAGGTTGTCGTTCACCGCCGCGTGCGGGCAGTTGATCGGGATCTGGGTGAAGTTGGGGCCGCCGAGCCGGGTGAGCTGAGTGTCCAGATAGGAGAACAGCCGAGCCTGCATCAGCGGATCGTCGGTGACCTCAATGCCCGGCACCAGATTTCCGGTGTGGAAAGCGACCTGCTCGGTCTCGGCGAAGAAGTTGGTGGGATTGCGGTCGAGGGTCAGCCTCCCGATCACCTGCACGGGGACCAGTTCCTCTGGGACAATCTTCGTGGGGTCGAGCAGGTCGATGCCCTCGAACGTCTGGTCCTCGGTGTCGGGCATGACCTGAATGCCCAGGTCGTACTCGAACGGCGCGCCCGCCTCGATGGAGTCGGCCATGTCTCGGCGGTGGAAGTCGGGGTCCACGCCCGCTGCCAGTTGTGCTTCCTCCCAGGTGAGAGAGTGGATTCCGGCAACGGGCTTCCAGTGGAACTTCACCAACGCGGTAGCTCCGTCGGCGTTGACCAGGCGGAAAGTGTGAACGCCGAAGCCTTCCATGGTGCGGAAGGAGCGCGGAATGCCTCGGTCGGACATGGCCCACATCACGTGGTGGGTCGCCTCGGTGTGCAGGGAGACGAAGTCCCAGAAAGTGTCGTGAGCGGTCTGCGCCTGGGGAATCTCGCGGTCAGGGTGCGGTTTGCCCGCGTGGATGATGTCGGGGAACTTGATGCCGTCCTGGATGAAGAAGACGGGCATGTTGTTGCCGACCAAGTCGAAGTTGCCCTCAGCGGTGTAGAACTTGACGGCGAAGCCTCGAACGTCCCGGACGGTGTCCGCTGAGCCACGTGAACCGAGGACTGTTGAGAACCTGGTGAACACTGGGGTTTCTCGGTTTTTCTCGGCCAGGAAGGCGGCTTTGGTTACTGAGGCGGCCTTTCCGTTGGCGACGAAGGTGCCGTGGGCCGCCGCGCCCCGGGCGTGGACCACGCGTTCGGGGATGCGTTCGTGGTCGAAGTGGGTGATCTTTTCCCGGAAATGGAAGTCTTCCATCAAGGTCGGGCCACGGGAGCCCGCTTTGAGCGAGTGGTCTGTGTCGGGGAGTCGCACGCCTTGGGCTGTGGTGAGGTAGTCGCCTGATTGGGCTCGTTGATCCTCTGTGGACGTCGCTCCCGTGGGGCTGACCGGCTCGGGGGCGGACTGGTCGCGTTTACGCCTCGGTGGCACGCGGTGCCTCCTTGATGAGATGGGGCCAAAGTGGGGGCTTACCCGCGTGTGCCTGCTGTCATGCGTGCTTGGGTGGGGGTTGCTCGATGGGGTGTCTTCTGTGGCTGGGTTCCTGGTGTGGCGTGGGTTGGTGGGGTTGCTCGGGGTTCCGTGGGTGGCTGGGTTGCGGGGGTTGCTCGATGGGGTGGAGTGGTTTCTTTGGGGCCCCTACGAAGGAAGATCCCGTCGTGGGAAAGACGGGTGGGGAGCCTTCGGCCCCACGACCACGGCCAGTTTAGGGATCTTCCTTCACCCCCAAAGAAACCACTCCACCCCATCGAGCACCTGGCGAGCGTGGGTGCGGCTTCGGTGGGGGGGCAGGTTCGCTGCTGTTCGTTCCGCACCATCGAGCACTGGGCGGGCGCTGGTTCGGCCTGGCAGGAACGCGGGTGGCCGGAACGCGGGGCTGGCAGAAGGCGGCCTAGCAGGAGGCCAGGCCCAGCAGAGTTGCCTGGTAGGAAGGCCAACTCCGACAGAGCCGTCTGACAGGAACGCGAGGCCAGCAGGAGGCCGGGCTGGCTGGCCAGCCCACACGAAGGCCAATCAACCAACGCTCCAGCCACGACCGCGACAGCCCTTGATTTGCCGCCCCACAGCCCCACAACAAAGCCCCACCCACCCTGGGGGCTGACCCCGCTCCAGTCTATCAAGCCAGGCCGACAATCCAGGTGAGAATGATCTTGCCTGTGGATAACTCGCCGCAGGATGTGGGGGGACACGCGGGTGTTCGGGATTGCCTGCGGGCGATTCGGCGGGGGGTGAGGTTGGTGGGGGGCGCGGTTCCGGTGGCCGTCAGGGGTCTTTGGGGGTGCTGGATGTCCAGGTGCCGTTGCTGGTGATGGTGGTGGTGATCGCGGTGGGGGTGGCTTCGATTGTCAGTGCTACTAGGCCGGTGAGGGTGTTGTGGTTGTGGTTTACCGCGTTGGTCAGGGCTTCGTCTGTGGCTGTGACTATGTCGTGGGCGGTGGTGGCCGCTACGGCCAGAGTGGTTAGCCAGGTGTGGATGTGGGTGCGCACCGCTGCCAGGTGGGCGGGGCGTGGGGGCATCATCACGGTGAGGGTCGCGCCCGCCGCGAAGGCGGCTGTGGGGGTGGGGCGCTGTGGGGGGTGGGATGGCTCTGGCGCCTTGGCATCTGGTGTCGACGCGATGGGCACCGGCTCGCCTCCCGTTTTGGGTCTTCTGTCTCAGGGAGGGAGTCGGTGGGTGGAATGGGGGCGTTACCCGGGCTGTCCAGTGGGCGGAAACGTGCTGATTAATCAGGGTTTGAGGAGGATTTTGATGGCGCCTTCCTGTTTGCGTTGGAAGATCTCGTAGGCGTGTGGGGCCTCCGACAGGGGGAGGGAGTGGGTGGCGAAACCCTCGGTGCCCAAGGGGTCTTCGTCGTTGAGCAAGGGGAGGATGTCGTCCACCCAGCGGTGGACGTTGGCTTGGCCCATGCGGAGTTGGATCTGCTTGTCGAAC
The DNA here is from genome assembly GCF_055586285.1 of Actinokineospora sp. NPDC051303. Taxonomy (NCBI): domain Bacteria; kingdom Bacillati; phylum Actinomycetota; class Actinomycetes; order Pseudonocardiales; family Pseudonocardiaceae; genus Actinokineospora; species Actinokineospora sp. NPDC051303. Next base: position 102,242 of record NZ_JBVJIN010000001.1, on the reverse strand, counting down.
AAGGTGAGCAGCGGCAGGGGGTCCGCCATGCCGCCGTAGACGCCGGAGAGGGAGATGGTGCCGCCTCTGCGGACCAGGTCTATGGCCAGGCGGAGGGCGTCCAGGCGGTCCACGCCCGCTTTGCGCATGAGCTTGGCGGCGGCGGGGTCGGGTAGTAGGCCGACCAACTGTTGGGCGAGTTTGGCTCCGGTGGCGCCGTGGGCCTCCATGCCCACCGCGTCGATGACCGAGTCCGGGCCTCTGCCGTCGGTGAGGTCGCGGACGGTGTCGGGGAGGGTGTTGCCGTGTTCGCGGAGGTCCAGGGTGGTGACGCCGCGGCGGGATGCTCGGGCCAGGCGCTCGTCCACCAAATCTATGCCGATGACGTTCTCGACGCCCAGGTGGCGGGCTATGCGGCAGCACATGTCGCCGATGGGGCCCAGGCCGATCACGGCCAGGCTGCCGCCGGGGGGCACGTCGGCGTACTGGACCGCTTGCCAGGCGGTCGGGAGAACGTCGGAGAGGAACACGAAACGCTCGTCTGGGGGGCCGTGCGGGACCTTGATCGGCAGGGTGTCGCCGAACGGGACCCGCAGCAGTTCCGCCTGTCCGCCGGGGACCGCGCCGTAGAGCTTGGTGTAGCCGAACAGGGCGCCGCCCATGCCCTGGTCGCGGACCTGGGTGGTCTCGCACTGGGAGTGCAGGCCCTGGTTGCACATAAAGCAAGTGCCGCAGGAGACGTTGAACGGCACCACCACCCGGTCGCCCGGAGACAGGGCCGTGACCTCCGGACCCACCTCTTCCACCACGCCCATCGGCTCGTGGCCGAGGATGTCGCCCTCGCGGAGGAACGGGCCCAGCACCTCGTAGAGATGCAGGTCGGAACCGCACAGGCCGGTCGAGGTGATGCGGACGACGACGTCCGTGGGGTCCTCGATCGCCGGGTCCGGGTGGGTGTCCACCCGGACGTCCCGTTTCCCGTGCCAGGTCACTGCCTTCATGCCGTTCCTTTCCGGTGTCGATATCCGCTCTGAGTCAGGAGCGGGGGCGCAGGGCGGGGCTGGCGGACACGCCCGCGCCGTCGGCCAGGCCGCCGACCAGGTCGCGCAGGGTGTCCTGGGCGTTCCAGCGCGGGTGCCAGTCGAGGTCTTCGCGGGCGCGGTCGGCGCGCAGGATCGGCGCCGCCATCGCCAGGTCGATCCAGCCGGGCGAGGCGGGCAGCACGTGCGCCTGCCAGGCCACCGACGCGGCCGTGCGCACCGCCGCCCTCGGCATCGGGATGACCCGGCCGCCCAAGACGGCCGAGAGGTCGCGACCGTCCATGATGGGCTCGGCGGCGAGGTTCACCGCGCCCCGGTAGCCGCGCTCGGCCGCCGCCAGCACGGCGTCGGCGACGTCGGAGGCGTGCACGAACTGGAGGGCCAAGCCGCTGGGGATCGGCAGCAGGGGCAACCTACCGTCGCTGGCGAGCTTCCACAGCGGACCGGGCACCAGCGGGCCGGTGAAGTAGCGCTGGATCTCGCTGGCCGCGTCCCGCTGGAGGATCAGCGCGGGCCGCAGCCGGGTGACCGACACGTCCGGGTGAACCAGCTCGAACTCATCCAGAAGGGCTTCCACGGCGGCCTTGTCCTCGCTGTAAGAGGACGACGGTATGCCGGTCGTTGGCCAGGTCTCGTCTACCGGGGTCAGGGATTGCCGTTCCGCGTAAGCCCCTACCGACGACAGGTAAACCAGTCTGGACACCCCGGCGCTGGCGATGGCCTGGGTCACGATCCGGCTGCCCTCGACGTTGACCTGCCGCAGGTACTCGCGGTCGTGGCTGGGCTGGATCGCCCAGGCCGCGTGGACGACGGCGTCCGCGCCGCGCACCGCCTCGGTGAGCAGGGGCAGCGCGCCGGTGTCGGTCAGGTCTATCGAGTGCCAGTTCGCCCTGTCGTAGACGCCTGCCGCCGCGGGCGCCCGCCGGGACACGCCGTCGACCTCGTGGCCTGCCGCTAACGCGCTGGTGAGAACAGCTGTGCCGACGTTGCCGCTCGCACCCACGATGACGATTCGCATGGTGCCGCATACCCGGACGGCCGCAGGGCAAACACGGCGCGGCTGGCCATAGACCCCCCGAGAGTGGTAACGATCTCCTTTCCTGTTTCGGTTTCACTCGATCGTGTAACCCGTATGGAGTGAGATTGCACTGTGGCGAGGCGAGATGAGTGACGAAGACCGGGTGATCGCCGGTCGGTACCGGTTGATCAGCGAACTCGGCAGCGGGGGTATGGGGGTCGTCTGGCAGGCCTACGACGAGCGGCTGCACCGCACGGTGGCGGTGAAGCAGGTGCGCACCCCGGCGTCGCTGAGCGGCGTGCAGGCCGACGAGGTCAACCGGGTGGCGATGCGCGAAGGCCGGATCGCGGCCAAGCTGCAGCACCCGAACGCGATCACCGTCTACGACGTGATCGAGGACGACGGGCTCCCCTACCTCGTCATGGAGCACCTGCCTTCGACCAGCCTCGCGCACGTGATGACCGAGCGCACCCTGTCCCCGGCCGAGGCGGGGCGGATCGGCGCGGACGTCGCCGCCGCGCTGGCCGCGGCGCACGAGGCCGGGATCGTGCACCGCGACATCAAGCCGGGCAACATCCTGCTCGGCGACAAGGGCGCGGTGAAGATCACCGACTTCGGGATCTCCCGGCTGGTCGAGGACGTCGCGGGCACCATGACCAACACCGTCTCGGGCACCCCCGCCTACCTCGCCCCCGAAGTGGCCAAGGGCGAGCGGGCGACGTTCCCCTCCGACGTGTTCTCCCTCGGCGCGACCCTCTACGCCGCGATCGAGGGCATCCCGCCATTCGGCGTCGACGACAACACGATGGCGCTGCTCTACCGCGTGTCCTCCGGGGCGATCACCCCGCCCCGGCGGTCCGGCGACCTCACCGACCTGCTGGTCCGGATGCTGGCCGCGGACCCGGCGGCGCGGCCGACCATGGCCCAGATCAGCGCCGCCCTAGCCGGGGACAAGCCGCTTTCCGCGCTGCCCGCCGCGGCGCCCACGGTCGTGGCGACTCCGGCCGCGGCCAATCCGCCGACGCTGACCGCCCCGGCCGCGCCATCGACCCCACTGTTCGAGTCCGCAACCCCCCTGTTCGAGCCGACGCCCGTGGTCGCGGCGGACGAGCCGCCCCCGAAAGACCGCACCCGCCCCGTCCTGCTGGTGGCCGCGGCCGTGGTGGTCCTCGCGCTAGTCGGCGGGATGCTGGCGCTGAACCTGTCCGGCGACGACGGCGGCCCGGCCACAGCGGCCCCCGGCCCGACGACCAGCGAGCCGACCTCCACCCCACCGGCGACCACGACCGAGTCCGCGGTCCCCGCGCCACCGCCGGTCACCACGACGACCCCGAGCCCGCCGACCACGGTGACTTCGGTGACCACGGTGACCAGCACCGTCACCACGCCCCCCGCCCCGGTGCTGCCCACCCCGGCCCCGGACACCCCGGCGGCCCGGCAGGCCGCCATCGGCGACTACTACGCCCTGGTGCCCGGCAGCCTGGAGCAGGCGTGGGTCCGGCTCACCCCGAAGTACCAGGCGCACCCGTCCGGCGGGTTCGCCACCTACCAGCGGTTCTGGCGCGACAAGCGGTCCGTGCGGGTCTCCGAGGTGACCGGCGGCGACGGCGCGTTCGTCGAGGCCACCGTGGAGTACACCTTCACCAGCGGCAGCGTGTCCCGCGAGCGGCACCGCTACGGGCTGGTCAACCAGGACGGCATCTGGAAGATCGACAGCTCGACCGTCCTGCGCGGCTAGGGCCTGTCCTAGTCGCCCAGGCCCAGGGAGCGGGTGAGGTCGCGCATCTCGGTGCGGTAGAGCTTGACCGGGTCGGCCACCTGGGGCTGGAGGTGGCCGTACACCTCCAGCGCCACCAGCCCGTGCATCCGCCCCCACACCCGCAGCGACAGCGCGGCCACGGCGGGCACGAGGCCCTGCTCCCGGGCGTGGTCGGCGATCGCGGCGTCGAAGTCGGACCACTCGTAGACATCCCCGGCGACCGAGCTCGCCGCCTGCGGCCACGCGGCGGCGACCAGGTCGAGCAGCGCCGAGCACAGCTTGCGCTCGGCCTCGGCCGCCGCGCCGCCCGCGGGCGGCTGGTAGTCGGGGACGGGGTCGCCGTAGAGGAGGCGGAACTCCTCCGGGCGGCTGACCGCCCACTGCCGGTAGGCCATGCCGTGCGCGCGGATGCGGCCCGCGACGTCGTCCGCGGGAAGCTCGTCGCGGGCGGCTTTGAGCTCGTCGGCCAGCGCGTTGTAGACATCGGTGATCAGCGCGCTGATCAGGACGTCCCGGTTGTCGTAGTAGCTGTAGATCGCGCCCGCGGTCATCCCCATGTCGCGCGCGATCGCCCGCAGCGAGATGGCCGCTGTCCCGTTGGCGGCCATGTGCTTGAGCGCGACGGCCTTGATCTCGTACGCGGTTTCCGCACGAAGCCTCGCCCGCCGACTCGTCGTCGAGTCTCCCATGATTGACAGTCTAACAGTGCAGAGACAATATACTAAGTGCACTTAGTACACACCGTGTTGTCTCCGAACACCGCACAGCGGAGTGGTGGTGTCGGGCCAAGCACCCCTGACCGGCCGCGCCTGGTTCTCCGAACCGACCCGGCAGCCCGGAAACTCCCCACGGCCACGAGCCGTCGACATCTTCCCATAAGGGGGACTCGATGCTTGTCGAGCGCGCACGACACCTCGCTGAGCTGCAAGAACTGTTCACCCACAGCGTCGCGGGCCGGGGTCGAGTGGTGATCGTCACCGGTCCGGTCGCGAGCGGCAAGACCGAGCTGCTGCGCACCTTCGCCGACCACGTCCTCGCCTCGGGCGCGATCTACCTCGACGCCGTGGCCGCCCGCTGCGAGCGCACCATCCCCAACGGCGTGCTCGCCCAACTCTTCAGCCGGGTCGACCTGCCGGAAGAGACCACCGAGCGGGTCAAGGCCCTGCTCGCCGCCTCCCGCGAGACCGCGGCCGCGGTGAGCCCCGACGACGACTTCGACAGCATCTCCCAGCCGCTGTGCGGGATCGGCGACGAACTGCTGCGGCTGGCCGAGGACTCGCCCCGGCCACTGGTGATCGGCGTCGACGACCTGCACTACGCTGACACGTCGTCGTTGCAGTCGCTGCTGTTCCTGATCCGCCGGTTCCGCGCCACGCACACCATGCTGGTGCTGACCGAGGCCGCCCGCCCGCACTCGACCCACCCGCTGTTCCACGCCGAACTCCCGCACGAGCCGCACTGTCGCCGATTACGGCTGCACCCGCTGTCCCCCAGAGGCGTCGAGCAGATCCTGGCCCAGCGCATGGAGCCCGCGACCGCGCACGCGCTCGCCGCGCAGGCCCACTCCCTCAGCGGCGGCCTCCCGCCGCTGGTGCACGCCCTCGCCGACGACCACGCCGCCGCGCGGCCGAGCTCGGCGACCGCGCTGATGCCCGGCGAGGCGTTCGAGCGCACGCTGTCGCGCTGCCTGTACCGGCTGGAGGCCTCCGGCCTGCGCGCGGCCCGCGGGCTCGCGGTCGCCGACGCCGCGGTCACCGCCGAATGGCTCGGCGACCTCGTCGGCCTGCCCACCGAGACCACCGCGCGGGCCATGGCCGCCCTCGACGGCAACGGCATCCTGGTCGGCGGGCAGTTCCGCGATCGGCGGGTCGCCCGGCTCATCCGCGACGGCATCGACCACGACGAGCGCGCGACCCTGCACCTGCGCGCCGCGCGCCTGCTGCACAAGGACGGCGCGGGGGCGGCGGCGGTCGCGGCCCACCTGGTGGCCGCGGAGCGGGTCGACGGGAGCCTGATCACCGTGCTGCACGAGGCGGCCGAGCAGGCGATGGCCGCGGGCGAGTCCGGCTTCGCCGCGCGGTGTCTGCGGCTGGCCCAGCGGCACGGGGCCGACGCGGACGACCGAACCCGGGCGATGACCGAGGTCCTGCTGCTGCGCGCGGAGTGGCGGGTCGACCCGGCGCGCGCGGTGCGGCACCTGCGCGGCCTGTGCGCGGCGATCGAGGCCGGGCACGTGGTCGGCCGGGACGCCATCGCGCCGGTCGTGTCGCTGCTGTGGTTCGGCCACGTCGAGACCGCGGCGAACGCCCTGGACCGCATCGAGCGCTCCCCCGGCGCGGACGAGCCGGAGACGGCCGCGCTGCTGCGCGCGCTGCGGACGGTCTTCGCCCACCTGTATCCGGCGACCGCCACGCCCGCGCCCGAGGACGACGGCGAGCCGGTGGCCACGCCGCTGAGCGGGTACCTATGCGCCACGGACGCGCTCGGCAGTGCCATCGCCGCGGGCCCGAACAAGGAGTCGGCGACCCTGGCGCACCGGGCGCTGGAGTCCGCGCGGCTGGGCGAGCGCACCATCATGCCGATCGTGCTGTCGCTGCTGGCGCTGATCGCCAATGACCAGACCGCGACCGCGGAACTGGTGTGCGACCGGCTGATCGAGGAGGCCCGCGCGGCCGGGGCGGCGCTGTGGCACGGGCTGCTTTCCGCGGTGCGCGGGGAAATCGCGCTGCGCCGGGGCGACCTGGCGGCCGAGGCGCACGCGCGCACGGCGATGTCGGTGATCCCGGCGGCGGGCTGGGGCGTGCTGATCGGCTTCCCGCTGTCGGTGGCGATCACCGCGGCGACCGTCGCAGGCAACCACGCCGAGGCGGCCCGGCTCCTGCGGACCCCGGTGCCGGACCTGATGTTCCAGACCCCCATCGGGCTGTACTACCTGCGCGCGCGAGGACGCCACCACTACGCCACCGGCAACCATCAGTCGGCGCTGGACGACTTCACCGCCATCGGCGACCTGATGACCGCGTGGCGGATGGACTACCCCGCGCTGGTGCCGTGGCGCAGCGACGCGGCCTGGGCGTGCGCGCGGCTGGGGATGGACCGCAAGGCCGAGGAACTGGCCGCCGAGCAGCTCCGGCTCTGCGGCCCCCACGACCCGCACACCCGGGCGGCGGCGCTCCGCGCGCTCGCCGCGACCCGCGAGGCGGAGGAACGCGCGCGGCTGCTGGCCACCGCCGCGGAGATCATCTCCGACAGCGACGACCGCTTCGCGCTGGCCGCGACGCTGACCGACCTGGGCTGGGCGCAGCACGCCATCGGCGAGGGCGCGCAGGCGCAGCTCACCCTGCGCCGCGCCGACCACCTGGTCAAGCAACGCGGCGCGGCCCCGGCGCCCACTCCTCCGGCCGCGACGCCGGGGACGCCCGCGCAGACCCCCGTGGTCGAGTTGAGCCACGCCGAGCACCGGGTCGCGGTGCTCGCCTCGCAGGGCTACAGCAACCGGCAGATCGCGAGCAAGCTGTTCGTCACGGTCAGCACCGTCGAGCAACACCTGACCCGGGTCTACCGGAAGCTGAAAGTCAACCGCCGCAACGAACTCGCGCTCGGGCTGCACCAGAGCCTGCCTCGGTCCGGCTGAGCGGATTCAGGGGACGCTAGGGGCCGCGGCAGGGGTCCGCGGGCCGTAAGGTCGAGCAGTACGCCTTTTCTCCGTCGTGAGAGTGGACATCGTCGTCCCGGGCGCCTGGGATAGCGCAGGGAGGGATGGGCCATGCCCGGAAAGCCTTTGGTCGTCGGCATCTTCGGCAGCGGCGCGCTCGCGGACGCGTTGACCGTCCTGCTGGACGAGGCAGGCGTCCAGCGGGCGGACACGCCCGCGGCGGCCGATGTGGTCATCGAGGCGGTCGCCGACTCCTGGGCGGCCAAATCCGCCGCGGTCCGCGCGATCGCGGCGGCCTGCGGACCGGACACGGTGGTCGCGACCACCAGCACGTCCCACTCGCCGCACCGGCTGGCGCTCGGCTGCGCCCGGCCCGCGCAGGTCGTCGCGCTGCGCTTTCCCGCTCCCCCAACGCTTTCCCGCGCGGTCAAAGTGGTCCGCACGGCGATGACGTCGACCGCGGCGACGCGGACCGTCGACCGTCTGCTGCCCGCGCTGGGGTTGCGCGAGCTCACCGCGACCGGCGCGCAGTTGGCGCTGGCCGAGGAACTGGTGCTCGGCTCGCTCAACCGGGCGGTGTCCATGGTGGACGGTGGGCACGCGATCGCCACCGACATCGACACCGCCATGCGGATCGGCCTGGATCTGCCGTTCGGCCCACTGGAACTGGTGGAGCACATGGGTTTCGACGCTGCGCTCGGCAGCCTTGAGGCACTGCACCAGCGCACCGCAGACCCCGCGCACCGCCCCGCCCCACTGCTGCGGCGCATGGCCGCCGACGGCGCACCGGGATTCGACCGCCCCACCACCGTCCGCCCGAGCGAGTACCCCCAGGCCCGCCCGGTCCACGCGATCGGCGTCGTCGGCTCCGGCAACGTCGCCCGCGGCATCGCCGAACTGTGCGCCGTGGCGGGCTATCCCACGATCCTGGTCGCCCGCTCGTCGGCCAAAGCGGACGCCGCCGCCGACGCCATCGCGGAGTCGACCCTGCGCGCGGTCCGCCGCGGCCGGATCACCCCGGCCACCCGCCGCGCGGCCCTGTCCCGCCTCCAGACCGGCGCCGAGATCACCTGGCTCCGCGACTGCGGCCTGGTCATCGAAGCCGTCACCGACTCCCCCGAAGCCAAACGGGAGGTGTTCGCGGAACTGGATGTGGTGTGCGCCCCCGACACGGTGCTCGCCACCACCTCGTCAAGCCTGCCGGTCGCCAGCTTCGCCACCCGCCCCGCCGACGTCGTCGGCCTGCACGTGCTGACCCCAGCCACCACCATCCGCCTGGTGGAACTGGTCCACACCAACCACACCGGCGCCGCGGCCATCGACACCGCCCGCCAGGTCTGCGACCTCCTGGGTAAGACAGTGGTGGAATGCCGAGACCGCCCCGGTTTCCTCGTCAACGCCCTACTCCTGCCCTACCTCAACAACGCCATCCACCTCCTGGACCGCACCGACGCGAGCATCCAGGAAATCGACACCGCCGTCGAGCAGGCCTACGGCCACCCCACGGGCCCCTTCACCCTCATGGACGCCATCGGACTGGACGTCTGCCTAGAAATCCTCACCACCCTCCACCACGAACTCGGCGACCCCGCCATGAAACCCGCCCCGGCGCTCTCCCATCTGGTCGCTTGTGGACGGTTGGGCCGCAAGACGGACGCGGGATTCCACAGCTACCGCAAGGCATCCCTCATCGCAGGCTGAGGACCGCGCAGTCGGCCAACCCACGCACCAACTTCGCCGCAAGCGTCCACCGAATCCCCGGGTCAGCGAACGACACAACGTGATGCTCCCCCGGCACCGGCCCAAAACGCCCCACCCGATAGCGAATGCCATCAACCCCGAAGAGAACGAACGATCCCGCCCGCACCAGGGTATGCCCCATCCGCAACGCCGGACACACCTTCACTGAGAACTGGGCGCAGGACCAGCAAACCGGCGGCTCACTGGTCAGCATCTCCCGAGACCAATCCTCACCCTTGCCCGCGCATCACTCGTCCCACACGCTCCGGAGCCCAGCCGTGATTCGCGGGTGTGCCTGGCACCGGAGCCAACAGCGCACTCACCGGAACAACCAGACGCGGCGCGCCCGCCTCACCCGGCGCCGGTAGGTCGACCAACTCCTGGGCGATATCGCCCACGACATTGCCGTGCTTCGCCCAGACAACACCACCACCGTGGTCGAGCACCACCCGCATCCCGACCACCGGCCCCGGATCGAAAACGAACACCACATCGGTGTGTCCCACCTGACCCCGGCTCGCCGCGAAACCGACGACAGCGTCGTCCGTGCTGAGCAGGTGGAACTCCCACCCGTCCGCCCGGACAGCCAGCAGTTCGCGCGACTTCGGCAGGTGAGCCACGGCATCGGCCTGGTGAATGAGCGTGTACGGCATCTGGTCAACTCCACCTTGGTGACAAAGGGTGACATCCAGCACCGAGGAAGGCTGCCGCACCAGGAACCTGAGGCAGAAGGGCCAGTGCGGCGCATCGATGCTGGGTGTCTGTCGATGACGCTAGGTGTGACAGTCGAAAACGCGTCACACAATAATGTGTGACCGCCGACTCGCTACCCTGAACAGGACACCTTCGCGTCGCGGACAGATCAAGGAGCGGCATGGACAGCGGAGACACTCGGCCTATTGGTCATCGAGTGCGCTACTGGCGGCTGCGGCGCAACCTTGGTCGCAAGCAGTTCGCCGATATGGTGGGCCGCTCGGTTTCCTGGCTGGACAAGATCGAGAAGGGTGAACGCGACCTACAGCGACTGCCCATGGTGGAGCGGGTGGCCGAGGTGCTGGGCCTCAGTCCGCGGACACTGACAGATCCGGTTGGCGCCAAAACAGCCACCCAATGCGTCGACGCGACCGAAGTCAACGCTATTCGCTCGGCTCTTGGCCATTACCCAGGCTTGTCCGCAGCCAGCACCAAGCCAGTGAGCATCCGGAGCATCACCAACCAGGCCGCCTATCTCGACCATGCGTGGATGTCGTCGCATTTCACCGTGGTGGCCCAACATCTCCCCAGGCTGATGCATGACGCCCAACTCGCGGTGCAAACCCTCGGCAGCGCAGAGCACATAGCCGCTCACCGGGTTCTGGTGACGACCTACCGCCTGGCCTCGTCCATGTTGTTGAAGTTCGGGGAGAACCACATCGCGTGGCTCGCAGCGGATCGAGCGATGCACGCCGCACTTGCCGTCGCCGACACCTGGTCCTTGGCGCGCGCGACACGCAGCGTCGCCCGTGCGATGACCAGCAGCGGGCAACGATCCGAAGCGATCACCACCGCCGCGGTAGCCGCGTTGCCATCGGAACGGCGAGCCAACTTTCTCCTGGACCTGACGGAAGCCCATACTCGAACAGGCGATTACCGGGAAGCCGTGCGACTACTCGGTCAGGCCGAACGTATCGCCCCGGAAGAAGTTCGCTGCCGCCCGCTGGCTCATGGCTTGTTGCGCTCGCTCTTGGACAACACCAGTGGTGAATCAGCCTGGCAAGCCCATAGGATGGCCGAACGGGCGGGAGTCGTAGCGTGAGCGCTCCAGTGCTGTATCTCGTCGTTTGCGGCGCGGGCCCGGCCGCGCAGGTTGATCGGATGGTGAAGTTGGCGCAGGCTGACGGCTGGGATGTGTGGTGTGTCGCCACGCCGTCCGCTGTGGCGCATTTTCTTGATCTCGACGCGCTTGAGGCACTGACCGGTCATCCGGTCCGGACCGACCACCGGGGAAGTAGACAGCAGGGACTGCCTAAGGCCACCGCTGTGATCGTGGCACCCGCGACCTACAACACGGTCAACAAGTGGGCGCATGGCACTGCCGACACCTATGTCCTCACCCAGCTCGCCGAGTTGACCGGGCTGGGTGTGCCGATTGTCGTGCTGCCGTTCGTGAACACGGCGTTGGCCGCCAATCGGGTTTTTTCGCGGAGCGTCGGCGAATTGCGTGCGTCCGGGGTCACGGTGCTGTTCGGCGAAGGTGGCTTCGTGCCTCATCCGCCCCGGACCGGAGGGCGCGCCATGGACAGCTACCCGTGGCAGGCGGCTTTGGACGCGGCGAACAAAGCGCGATAGGCAAGCGGCCCCGGAGTGCCGGGGCCGCTTCCTGGGGTCAAGAGGCTGGTTCGACGGTGATTTCGGCGATGGTGTCGTAGAAGGACATGTGGTCTTTGATTTGTTGGACCGCGGGGATGGGTTCCGGGTAGGCCCACACGACGTCCGTGCGTTGGGGGGTGCCGTTGTAGGTCCAGTACGACGCTTTGCCCTTGTAGGGGCAGGTGGTGTGGGTGTCGGTCGGCTGGAGCGCGGTGAAGTCCACGTCTTCCGGTGGGAGGTAGTAGCGGACGGGTAGGCCGGTTTCGAACACCAGCAGTGGGCGGGTGGAGTCCGCTACCACTGTGCCGTCGATGGTGACGGTGACGTGTTGGGCGCCCTCTACGACGTCTACGCGGTGGTTTGGGTCTGGGTTAGGCATGTCGACTCCAGGGAGGTCATACCGCGTCGGTGATTGCCTTGTACTGCTCGTCGGATAGGGCGATTTGGGCGGCGGCGATGTTTTCCTCGACGTGGGGCAGGGTGGAGGTGCCGGGGATGGGGATCATGACCGGCGAGTGGCGCAGCAGCCATGCGATCGCGAGTTGGGCGGGGGACGCGGCCAAGTCGGCCACCAGTGGGGCCAGGGGGCTGTCGGCCTGGGCCAAGTGTCCCATGCCCATGGGGAACCACGGGATGAACGCCAGGTTTTCCTTCTCCGCGTAGCGCAGCACGTCCTCGTACTTGCGTTCGGCGAGATTGTACATGTTCTGCACGGAGACGATCGGGGCGATCTCGCGGGCCTTGACGACCTCGGCCACGGTCACCTCGGACAGTCCTATGTGGCGGATCTTTCCCTCGTCCCGCAACGCTTTCAGCTCGCCGATCTGGTCAGCCAGCGGCACCGCGGGGTCGATGCGGTGCAGTTGGAACAGATCGATCTGGTCGACGCCGAGGTGGCGCAGGCTCAGTTCCGCTTGCTGGCGCAGGTATTCCGGCCTGCCGAGGGGGCGCCAGTCGTCGGGGCCGGGGCGGGTGAGCCCGGCCTTGGTCGCGATGACGATGTCGTCCGCGTACGGGTGCAGGGCTTCGCGGATGATCTGCTCGCTGACGAACGGGCCGTAGGAGTCCGCGGTGTCGAAGAAGGTCACTCCCAGCTCCGCCGCGCGGCGCAGCACGCGCACGGCCTCGTCCGGATCGGCTGGGGCGCCCCAGATTCCCGGGCCGGTGAGGCGCATCGCGCCGTAGCCGAGGCGGGTGACGGGCAGGTCGCCGCCGAGCAGGAACGTGCCAGCGGACTCGGCTGGGCGGGCGGTGGTCGTGGTCATGGTGGGCAGCCCTTCAGGGAGTGGTGCGGGGAAGACGGTGGCCCGCGGACGGGGGAATCCGCGGGCCACCGGGATGCCGGGCGGCGGTCGCTCAGTAGGGGGACACCACGGAGCTACTGGGCGACCGGGACCTCTCCGCCCGGCGTGACCGCGACGTCGGCGGGCTCGGGAGCGGGCGCCGCGGCGACCTTCTTGATTCCCAAGGCGAAGAACGCGCCGACGACGGTGGCGATGCCGCCGATGTAGCCCGCGAGGTGCAGGCCGTCGATGGTGGCCTGGGTGGGGCCAGCGGCGGCGCCGTCCAGGGTTGAGGTCAGCAAGGCGATCAGGCCCGCGAGGCCGATCGCACCGCCGACCTGCTGGGACGTCGACGCCAGCGCGGAGGCCACGCCCTGCTGCTCGGCGGCGACCCCGGTGCCCGCGGCGACGAACATCGTCACGAACGTGACGCCGCCCGCGAGGCCGAAGAACGCGACGCCGGGCAGGATCGTCCAGAACGACCCGCCGGTCGACATGCCCGCCACCATGGCCGCGAGGCCGATGCCGGTGCCGATCATGCCGACGAACAGGGTGGTCCGCACGCCCCACTTGGCGATCATGCGCGGGCCGACCTGGCCGAGCGCGACCACGCTGATGACGGTCAGCGGCAGGAACGCCAGGCCCGCGGCGAGGGCGTTGTAGCCCAAGACCGGCTGGAGGTAGGTGGTGAGCAGGTAGTACGCGCCGCCAAGCGCGCCCTGGTAGACCAGGATGACCAGCATCGAGGACGACAGGCTGCGGTTGGTGAACATCTTCGGCGAGACCAACGGGTCCTTGGTGCGGGCCTCGATCAGCAGGAACAGGCCGAGCAGGACGACACCGGCGATCAGCGCGCCCGCGCCGCGCAGCGAGCCCCAGCCCGCCTCCGGGCCGTTGATGAGGCCGAAGACGACCAGCACCGAGCCGAGCGTGGCGATGATGGCGCCGGGCACGTCGAAGCTGCCCTCGCCGCGCACCCTCGGCGCGTCCGGGGCGAGCAGCTTGGGCGCGGCCACGATGGCGATCAGGGCGAGCGGGATGTTGATGTAGAACACCCATTCCCAGCCGACGTAGGCGGTGAACAGGCCGCCGAGCAGCGCGCCAGCGGACAGACCGGCGCCGCCCGCCGCGCCCCACATGCCCAGCGCCTTGGTGCGCTCGGCGCCCTCGGCGAAACTGGTGTTGATCAGCGACAGGGTCGCGGGGAACAGGAACGCGCCGCCGATGCCCTGCGCGATCCGGGCCACGACCAGCAGAACCGGGTCCCCGGCAAGCCCACCGACCAGGGACGAGACGGCGTAGATCGCCAGGGCCAGCAGGAACATCTTGCGCTGGCCCAACCGGTCGACGGCGCGACCGCCGAACAGCAGCAACCCGCCGAACCCGACGGCGTAGGCACTGACGACCCACTGCAGCGACTGCTCGGTGAAGCCGAGATCGGCTCCGATGTCCGGCAGCGCCACGTAGACGATGTTGTAGTCGACCGCGATGATGAACTGCGCGAACGCCAACAGCGCGAGCCTGAGCCCGGCATGCTGTCGCGTCGGGGCTGAAGAGTCCACGGATGGCTCTTTTCCTGTGCGGGGTTGCACTCGGCAACGGACGGAAAACCAGCGAGAGAGACGTGCGGCCGGGCACGCCCGGCGAACACTGAACAGTGTGTAGGAGTTACACGATGCGTGTCAACACAACGGCGATCTGTTCTCACACGCCGATCTGGGTCACAACACTGTAAAGTGAAGGCATGGTGGACGGGGCACACACCTGGCGGAAGCGGGTCAGGGCGGCGACGGCCGCCGAGATCAGGGCCATAGCGTTGCGCCACATGGCCGAAGGCGGCATCGCCGCGCTCTCGCTGCGCGCCGTCGCCAGGGAGATGGGCATGACCCCCAGCGCCATCTACGGCTACTACGAAACCAAAGACGCCCTGGTAAGCCAGCTAATCGCCAAGGTGTACACCGCCCTCGCCGACGCCCTCACCGCCGCCCACAACGCCCAACCGACAGGCGACCCAACCGCGCAGCTACTCGCCTACGGCCATACCTTCCGCCACTGGGCAATCACCCACCCCACCGAGTTCCGCCTCATCTACGGCGACGGAGTGCCAGCTCACCAGCTACCACCGTGCGCCGAGGCCCGCGCCGCCGAACACCGCGCTTGCGCCCTACTCACTGCCATCGTCGCCGAAGCCTGGCCAAGCGCCCAACACTTGCACGTAGGCAGCGACCACGAGTGGACCGACTACGACCCCGCCTATGCCGCGATGGTCCGGACCCCGCATCCCCACCTGCCCCCCGCTGCGGCGAGCCTGGCGCTGCGGGTGTGGGGACGGCTGCATGGGTTGGTGACGCTGGAGGTCCATGGGCATCTGCGCCCTCAGATCGTTGACCCGGAGAAGCTGTATCGCGCTGAGATCCTGGACTTGGTTCGCAGCCTTGGAATACCCGGCTGCGCGGTGGTTTAGGGCTCTTGTCGGGTGGGCTGGCGAGCGAGGGAACCAAAGAGCACCTCGGCTTCGCCCACCGGCCAAGCACACCACTCTTACTGGCCGAGCCCGGCCCTTGCCAGGTGCCAGATGGATGGGGCAAGGAGCAAACCCACGCCCCCACGAAGCCGCACCCGAGCCTGCACAGTGCTCGATGGGCCAAGGAGCACAAGCGAACCTGCCCCCCACGAAGCCGAACCGACGCCCGCCAGGTGCTCGATGGGGTGGAGTCAAGTCGGAACTCTGGGGGGTTTCTCGATCTGACAGTTTCCGCCGCTAGGAGAGCCGCCACCTTCCGTGAGGGCGATGGTTGCCAACACGTCATAGCGATAGGCGCGGTCTTCGCGTCGTAGCTCGACCATGGATACTGAGGACACCCCCACGGTTACGGTTGGCAGGTCGCGTAACTCCTGTACGGCGGTCACTGGAGTTGGCGCGGGGGTGTTCGCGTAGGCGATGCTCAGGTGTGGTCGGAAGTGCCCGGTGTCCATTGCGGCCTGGTCACCGAGCAGGTGCTGGGTAGCCTCAGTGAGCGCGGCATGTAGCGCCAGAAGAGGTGACCATGGGGTCACGCTGAACCTGATGGCTCCGCGCGAGCCCGCCAGCGGCCCGATCGTCATGTCGAACGCGCCCACGGTTGCGCAGCGCCGCTGTCCGGCGTTAGCGACTTGACGTGCAATATCCGCCGCGACCTGGTCGGTGAAGCCGATCCG
Source organism: Actinokineospora sp. NPDC051303 (assembly GCF_055586285.1). Taxonomy (NCBI): domain Bacteria; kingdom Bacillati; phylum Actinomycetota; class Actinomycetes; order Pseudonocardiales; family Pseudonocardiaceae; genus Actinokineospora; species Actinokineospora sp. NPDC051303. Next base: position 86,221 of record NZ_JBVJIN010000001.1, on the reverse strand, counting down.
GCCCAGGGTCAGGTGCAGTGCATCCAGGGGCACCGGGTCAAGGTACGGCGCGTCGATGTGGGCTTGGCAGTGTTCGGCCAGGTGTTGGAGGGCAGGGTCGCTGAAGGTAAGCATCCAGTGGTAGGAGCGTCTGTCTGGAGACCAACCCGGCCTGTTCCAGTGGTTGTCCATCATGTCGACCGATGTGAACGCCTCCCAGTCATGGGCACGGATCACGTGCGGTTCGTCCAGATCCTTGGGGAGGTCTGAGGGAAAGGTACTCATTCCCGCGTGCCTCTACTTCCTTGGTGCCACTCGTGCAGCGCGGCCGTGAACTCCTGGCCTGCGCGGGTTGGGCCACGCTGGCGCAGACTGGCAGCAAGTTCGTGGGCGCGGTTGCCCACTGACGTGATCGGCTTGGTAGCGGAGGCTTGCAAGGCCGCGATCCCGACCGCCGCCGCGTGGTCGAGGTCGGCGTGGCGCCCAAGCGTCAAGGCCGTTGCTTCGTCCAAACCGATAAGTGATCGGCTCCAGTCCGAGTCGGAGTCAGTCACCACAGCGCTCAGCTCCTGAGTGAGTTCGAGCACGCGAGGGTAGCTACCGAGAGCCAAGTACGCAGTCGCCGTGTTGGCGGCGGTACGTGCCCAGCCGTAGGGAGCCAAGTCGATACAGGACGTCATGCCTGCCGCGCCGCCGGTGTCGTGGGCAAGTTGCAACGCTTTGTCGATGGCGGATTCCGCGGTTCGCTTGTCCCCGAGCTTCCCGGCAGCCCGTGCTACGCCGTTCGACAACAAGCGGATGCGCTGAGGGTCGTCACCTGCGAGCCGCACGCCTACCTGGGCGACGTTCAGCGCTTCTTGGTAGCGCTCTTGATAGTAGGCGGCGAGGCTTTGCGTGCCCTTCACCCAGACTTGCAACGACACGTCATCAAGGGCGGTTGCCAGCACAGCGGCTTCGAGCGCATAGCGCTCGGCGTCAGCGAAGCGGCTGAGGTTGACTGACATGTAGGCTAGGAGCGCCGCTTGGCGTGCGCTGGTCGACGCCAGGCGAGTGCGTTCGGCTGTACTGGTGACGTGGTTGCTGAGTTGGAGGCTTAGCCTGCGAAGCGCCTGCACTTCCGGTGCTAGCCGGTGCGGCCCTTCCAATTCGTAGCGTGCGATGACCGAGGCTGTGTAGCTTGCCAGCACGTCAAGGGTCTGTGCTGGTCCAAGCAGTTCGACCACCGACGACAAGTCGTAGCCCTGTGCAGGAAAATCAGTGGTATCAGGCGCTGTGCTGGGTACCTCTGAGTCGCCCTGCTTCCACCTGTCGATGCGCTCGCGGGCTACAGCCAACTCGTTGGTGCGAGCCTGCTGCTCGTGAATACGTTTCGCGTTCTCAAGTTGAGCGAACGCGGACAACAGCGCCCCATCGGCGCGCAACGTCTCGTCCGTGCCTCTCCAGAACTGCTCGTCGGCTCGGGTGCGACCTTTCTCTAGGTGAGAGATCCGCGTCCGGTCGCAGAACGTAGCCGCGCCAAGTTGGCGCTGTGTAAGACCCGCAGCCTTTCGGAAGGTTGCGAGACGTTCGCCTAGAGCGCGGCGCAACTCTGCTACCTCTGCTGCTTCCCGTGCCACGTCGTCCACGCTCCAGAGTGTGCCCATACGACTATCCACCGTAAGCCTAACTGCGCGTGACGACCTGCGTGATGCCCTGGTCACGCCCTTCCGCACAACACCTGTCAACGGGTTTCGTGAGTTGCCAGCACCCAGACCGGATGACGACACCCGGCGTGGCATTGACGGCTGACCACATCACCTCCGTGTCAGCTCGGCGTCCGGCACCCCAATGGCACCACGTGTGACAGGAGAAGCCGCCATGGCGAACAAGCCGAAGGGCGACAAGGAGGCCGAGGGACTTCTGTCGGTCACCGTCAAGCTCACACTGGCTGAGCTTTCGGCGGTGAGTCGTGCTGCCGCGGTGGTCACCTCGACCGGTGAGCCGCCGTTCATCAACGCGGCTGGTCGGGCGCTTCGCAAGCTACGTGACGCGGCAGGCGTGCACCGGGACTTGCCCGATGATCTAGGTGAGAAGCGTTGATTGATCTGGGAACAGTTTCGACACAAAATCGATGTTCCTTGGAAATGACCTGATGGGAACCATGGGCGTTCGAGAAACCGGCCAGCCACAGTTCGGCGAAGGCATGGATACATGTCTTTCGGAGTTGCGTGCGCGGAGTTGGCTTATTTGCGCGTATGGGAAAGACTCTGTTCAGGCGTTGGGCGCGACGCTGGCGTGGCCACAAGTCGTGGACGTGATCATCATGTGGTCGCAGGACGCCGCCCTGGCCTATCGAACACCACGCGGCCCGGACAGCGACCCTTACTGCCCAACTCATGTAGTGGACTACTACGCGGGTCCGGCCTTGTGGACCGTTCGCTGGCTGCTGGCCAACGACCCGCCCGGGGACGAACTTCCGGTTCTTCGTCCAGTCGGGCCGGATTTCGCCACTATCCCCGAGATGTGGGAACAGCCGAGAAAGATGTGGATTCCTCTAGCCGTCAACCATTCGAGATCACACTGAAATATTCACCTGGTTCGGCCTAGGAAATTATCTTATGAGCAATGGAATAGACAATATGACCCTGTCCTATGAGCCGGATGATGACCGTGCGGCGGAGGTGTTGGTCAACGTCGAACTTCGGAAGCCAATTCTCGGTCGTTGGCGGGCGATGATCAGTGATCCCTACATCGTGCAGACCGATCGGGTGCTGCTGCGTATCTACCGCCGTATGGAAATCACGTATCGTGATCGTGACAACAAGATGGCGGACGTGCGCGCGGCTTACGCCGAAAACAAGATCAGCGCCGAGAAGCACCGCGAGGTCGCGCTTCAGTATGAGTCATGGCGAATCAAGGCCGATGATTTCCGCGCGGAAGTCGAGCAACGACGTGAGCAGATCGCCTATCGAGTACGCGCTCTGAAGGGTGACGCCGGTTTCGATCTCGCGCGTTCGTCGTTGCACGCTCTAGCGACGGCTGTCGCCGAGCACCGGACGACGGTGGAAACCAACTACGAGCCCAGCCAGGCTGACCTGCGTCTCTGGACGCGCCTTGCTGTCCTGTTCTACCCGTTGGAACGAGATGGGGACCTCAACATCCCTCTTGCCTCGATCACTTGACGCAGAAACACATGAACACGGAGCGAATCGCCGCACCACCAGGGCCGCCCTGTCTTCGGTGACGCAGCCTTGTTTCCCAGTCATCCCCGTGAACGGCACGTCCGTCTTTTCGTCTGGAGTTTCACACGACATGTACCGGTTCGCCCCTTCTCCCCGTGCTCAGCATCTCGGGCAGCGTTTGGCACGGTTGCGTCAATCGGCCCGTTTGACGCAAGAGGAAGCCGGGAAATCGCTGCGCTATGACACGCGGAAGATGAGCCGGATCGAGAAGGGGCAGGTACCCGACTACGCGGGCCTGACCGCGATGCTGGACGTCTACCACGTTCCGATCAACGAGTGGGCACCGTATATCGAGCTGTGGGAACAGGCCGTGAGACGGGGGTGGTGGCACGGCCTGGGCCTGTCCGACGGCGACTACATCAGCCTGGAACACGACGCGGACCTGGCCCGGGTCTGCTCGCTTTTCGTGCTACCGGACCTGCTTCAAACCCCCGAGTACACCCGCCTGGCCCTGCCCGAGACCGCCACCGACGCCGAGGTCGCCGCCCCCGCCCGGCGGCAGCGGCGCCTGAGCGCCGACGACCCGCTGACCCTGCACGCCATCTTCCCCCGACACCTGCTCGACCTGCCCGAATCGGTGCGCGATCACCAACTGGACCACTTGGCGAGGCTGGCCCGCCTGCCGAACATCACCATCCAGATCCTGCCCGCCCTCGGCACCGAACAATTCTCGTACACCATCTTGTCCTTCCCCGACACCCCGCCCACGGACACTCTCTACGTGCGGCACGTGTTCGGGTCGATCATCACCACCCCGAACCAGATCACCACCGCCACCCGCCACTTCCGGAACCTGGCGAAACTCGCCCTGAGCGACACCGACTCCCTGGCCCTCATCCAGACCACACGACAACTCCACCGTCTGGCCACCGCCTGACCACCAACCCGTACCCGCGGGCAGACCCGCCCGAGTTCCGACACCCTTTCAATGACGCGAGGCAGACAGCCATGGGCAAACACGACGGACACAACATCCGCGCCGTGACCGTGGCCCAACTGATCGAGCGGGAAGCCAGACACGGCCACCCACTCACACTGAACTGGCAACCCCAGGACTTCGACCGAAAGGGCTTGGCCCGACCGATCGCACGCGACGACTGGCCTACCGGCGTGCTCCCGCAGATCACAAACGACGCGGCTCGGCCGGTGCAGGTGTCGGAGCCGGTTTCTGAAGCCGCGGTGGTCGAGCTGCCGAAGCGAAAACCGAGCAAGCCCGTGTTCGATGCCGATCCTGACTTGCCGATGTGGATTCAAGAGGACGTCACGGTGCTCGGACGGCTCTTGCGCGGGTTGCAATCGATGCCGTAGCCGTGCGGTGGCCGGGATCGGTTTGCGTCTCGGATCAGGATTCGTTGAGGTGGCGGCGGTGTGTTTGGTGTGCTGTGGCGCAGACGTCTTCCCAGGTTGTGATGACCTCTTCGAGGACGGCTTGGTCGAATTGGATGTCGCGGCGGGTTTCGCCGCCTCTCCAGTAGGTGAGGTAGCCGTCGCGGAGGTCGAAGACCAGGGCGGTGGGGATGCTGCTGCCGGGCTGGCGCGGAGTGACGGTGATCTTGGGGCTGGCGCGTTGACCGCGGAGCATGAGCCGGTGCAGGCGCTTCCAGCCGTCGAGCAGTTCGGTGGCTTCGCCGGGAGTGAACACGACCGGGGGGAGCGCGCTTTCGGCGAGGCAGGTCCAGACGTCGCCGTTGTCGAGGATCTTCCACCACAGGTGAAGCTTCTCGCCGGTGATGGACTGGCAGTAGTAGCACTCCGCGTCGGTGACGTCGTGGACCGCGTGATCGTCCGTCACGGCCCCTCCCTGATTCCTGTTCGTCGGATGACACGCTGTTTATATCACCCGTCCGGGGCGTGTCCATCCACTTGGGATAGTTGATCACCTGCGGGAATGCCGATCATGGGTCGTTCAGGCGTTGCCTGACGCCCGGCGAGCCTGCGCAGCAGCTCTCCGACAAGTTCTTCGTCGGTGATGTAGGCCAGCAGGGGCGCGGTGGTGCGGCGGGCGAGAGCGAGAGGGTCCTCAGAGGTGACGCCGATGAACCGCAGGGCGGTCTCGACGTCGGCCCCGAGGGCTTCGGCGAGCCGCTCGACGGTAGTCTTCTTGGTCCCGACCGGTGCTGGGGCGCCGTTTTTGATGGTGTAGCCGCGTTCGAGGTTGCGGATGGTCTGGTGGCTGACGCCGGAGAGGGCGGCGGTTTCCTCGAAACCTAAGCCTTTGGCCTCCCGGGCGGCGCGGAGGTACGGCCCCAGGGGCCAGTCGGGGCGCACGTACTCGCCGTCTGTCACGCGCTCGCTGTCCGTCACGCGCCCAAGTTTCCCCAACCGTCACCGCGAAGGCAACCCGCCGATGCGTCCGGGCTACTAGTCGCGACCTTGACCAGCGCGAAGTGGTTTGCCACACACTTGCCAAAATTGCCCCAACCGCTAAGTTGGGCAGCGTTTGTTGGGTCTGGTTGGGCTCTCGCGTGGTCCTGGGGGTCCGCGTGACTCGTGCGGCGGGTCGTTCCGCCGTGTGCCCTGGGGAGGTGTGTGTTGGGTCGATTACCGCTGCGTTGCCTGGTGGGCGCGTGGGCCGCGCTGTTGTCGGTGTGGCTGACGCTGTTATCCGGGGGGTCGGGTGTGGCGGTTGTGCCTCCCGGCCGGGTTCACGAGTGTCCTCGATTGCCTCTGCTTTGTTCTGTGCCGCTGGGAGGCGGCTTCTCCATGTCCCCATTTGCCTGTGATGCCTCGGTTCCCGCTGAAGGGAGCGGCGCCGTGTCCGCCGCGTTGGACCATCTGGCCCCGGTGCTCGCGTGCCTGCGCGAGACCGTCGTGAAGCAGCGGCAGCTCGCCGAGTTGCGTAGGACGTTCGAGACGGTCGTGAAGGCCGCGCTCGGCGAGGCCGAGATCGGCGTGATCGACGGGAAACCGGTTCTGACCTACAAGAAGACCGCGCGCATCAGTGTGTCGCACAGGGTGTTGGTGGAGCGGTTCCCGGACGTGGTCAAAGAGTGCGAGGACGTCACCGAGGTCCGCACGCTGCGGTTGCTGGACTGATGGGCGCGCGCACCCCGCCCACCCAGGCTGGTCGTGGGCGCCCCGCGCCTGCCGCTGCCGAGATGGTGGAGGCGGCGGTCGGGCTGGCCCGGACCTTGGTGCCGCTGCCGTTGGAGTACCCCGACGCCGTGGCGAACGTCGCCGCGCTGATCGCCGGGGACCCGCGCAACACCGAGCATGTGCGCACGGTGGTGACCGCGATCGTGGGCGACGCGATGACCGACCCGTTCCGGGAGACCACCGCGAACCGGTGGCGGCCGTTGTTGCCGCCGTGGGTGCGGCCCGCGGTGATCGGGGCGACGGTGCGGCGGCTGCTTGCGGCGGGGGTGCTGGTCGCCACCGGCGGTACGTGCGCAGCACCGATGCCCACGGGCGCAACCAGAACAAGCTGCAACCGGTCTACGCGCTCAACCTCACCCCACTGCGCGAACCGCCGCGTAGCCGGTCCGATGTGGAGGTTCCCGCGCCGTGACCGGTTACACCCAGGCCGACGCGCGGGCGGCGTGGCGGGCGGTGCGGGGAGAAGTGCTCGGGGAGGAACTGTCCACGGCCGCACGTGAGTTGGCCGTGGCCGCCCTGTATTCCCAGCGCCGCACCGACGCCGAGATCGCCGCCGTGTTGCGGCTGTCGACCTACACCACCGCCCGCATCCGTGAGCGTCTGCGTCTGCGGGCACGCCGCCCCGATGAGACGCCCACGCCCACCAGCACTGTCCACACAGGAGGTTCCTGCTCGTGACCACTCACATCCAGACTTTGCGGCGGCCGACCCGGAGGCGACGGTGAGCGGGGCGATGGCGACGTTGCCCGTGTGGCCCTCCGATGTTCCCGTTCATCCGGCGGCGGAGCTGTTCCCGTTGATGGTGGGCGCCGCGTTCGCCGAGCTGGTCGGCGATATCGCCGAGCACGGCTTGGCCGAGCCGATCGTGCGGGACCCGGACGGGCGGATCGTGGACGGGCGCAACCGGTACCGCGCCTGCCTCGAAGCCGGTGTCGAACCCACCTATGTGGTGTTCGCCGGGGAGCCGTGGCGCTACGTCGTCTCCACCAACCTGCACCGCCGCCACCTCACCGACAACCAGCGCGCGGTCATCGCCGCCAAGATCGCCGAACGAGCGTCGGGCGAGCGGGGTCCTGCGCGCGATCCGAAAGGTGTGCCCGATGGCACACCTTTTCTTCGGCCGCCGAGTCGGGAGGAGGCCGCGGACCTGCTCAACGTGTCGTTGCGGCAGGTCTCACGCGCACGCCAGGTGGTCAAGCAGGGCACCGAATCACTCCAGTCCGCAGTGGAGTCGGGCGCGGTGCCGGTGACCACGGCCGCACGGGTGGCGGCTGATCTGCCTCCTGCCGAGCAGGACGTGTTCGTGGCGAAAGTCCAGGCGGGGGCCGATCCGCGTACCGCTGAACGCGGCGCCCCCCTGCCCTCGCCTCCGGTGACCGGCCGTGGTGATCCGCCGGAACCGGCCCACCGTGGGCAGGGGCGGCGGCGTCCGTTGGTCGAGGACGCGGTGAAGGCGGCCCAGGGGTTGGACGCGGCGATCCGGCGGTGGGAGCGGCTGGTGCGTGATGACCGGTGGGCGGACAACCGGGTACGTGTGACCGAGACCTGCGGGTGGGCGCTCAACCGCGCCACCGATGTGCTGACCGCGATCAAGGAGAACCGGACACCATGACCACGAACAGGAACAGGACCGTGAAGACTTCCGGACGCGCGAGCGGGCCGAAGGCGGAGTTGATGGCGGTCACCCCGGAGATGGCCAAGGCGTGGCTGGCCGAGACCAACACCCACAACCGGTCGGTGAGCCACTCGGCGGTCATCGCCTATGCCCGGGACATGGCCGCCGGTCGGTGGCACACCAGCGGCGAGGCGATCAAGTTCGCCGCCGATGGAACGCTGCTCGACGGGCAGCACCGGCTGGCCGCGATCGTCCGCGCCGGGGTCACGGTGTCCACGTTCGTGGTGTTCGGCCTGCGCCGCGACGCCCAGGACGTCATGGACTCCGGACGCAAACGCAGCGCCGGGGACGCCTTGCAGTTGTCCGGGATGCGCAACGTCGGCCGGGTCGCCGCCGCAGCCAGGCTCGCGCTGTCCCGCCGCGACAACCAACCCCTGGGCGGCGGCGGGTACACCAACGCCGAGGTCCAGCAGTTCGTCCGGGACAACCCCGACCTCGCCGACGCGGTCGAGCTGATGGGCTCCACCGTCCGCGGCCTGCGGCTGACACCCAGGGTGGGCGACTACTGCTTCTGGCTGTTCTCCCGGCTCGACCCGGACGCGGCGTATGAGTTCTTCACCTCCCTGGGCCAACTGGTCGGCCTGGCCGACGGGAACCCGATCCTGACCCTGCACCGACGCCTGTCCGGCCATTACGGGGCGTCGCGACGGATCAGCGTCGAGGAACAACTCTCCCTGGTGATCCGCGCCTGGAACCACTGGCGGCAGGGCAGCACGGTCCACAAGCTGCTCTCCATCAGCCGCAGCGGCACCGTCGCCATCCCCGACCCCATCTAGCCACCGCACCGCACACAGCGCGACGGGCCGCCCGCGCACGCGGGCGGCTCTCTTTCCTTGGCGCACCGCCCGCACACCCAACGACTTTCCGGGCGCGAGCGCCCGCACATCATCGAATGGGGGTTCTCCCGTGGCGCGTGATCACGCACGCCTGTATCTGAGTATCTGGACCGATGAGGACTTCCGTGTGCTGTCCACTCCGGCGAAGCTGCTGTATCTGCACCTGTGCTCCCAGGACAAGCTCTCCTACGCCGGGGTGCACAGCCTCACCCCGAAACGCTGGGCACGAGCCCACCCCGATCTCGGGGTGGACGGGGTCCGCGCCGCGCTGGCCGAGCTGGACGCCGCCCGGTTCATCGTGATCGACCACGACACCGAGGAACTGTTGGTGCGCTCGTTCATCCGCCGTGACGAGCTGTGGCGGCAGCCGAACATGCTGCGCGCCGCGCTGCGGGTGGCCTTCGAGATCGAGTCGCCGATCCTGCGCGCCGCCCTGGCCGCCGAGCTGCTGCGTCTCCCGGCCGAGATCACCGGACCCGCCCCGGCGGTGGCCGCCCGCGAGCTGGGCACCGCCGCGACGGTCCTGCCCGCCACCGTCAAGGCCGCGTTCGACCGCCCGCGCCGCGCCGCCGCACCGACCCACGCCGCCGACACCGCGACCGTGCCCGACGTGGTCGCCCCCGCCGAGACTGTCGAGCAGGTCGGGCCTGTCCAGAAGCCATCGGCGACCCCTTCCGGGAACCCTTCACCGAACCCTTCGGCGAAGGACCTGGGAGAAGGGAGTAGGGAGCGGGAGACTGGAGAACCCCGTCTTACGTTGGAAGATCAAGGGGGTGTCCCCGCGCGCACCCGCGTGAGCGCGCACTCGCGCGAGGCGGCCCCGCCACCCGATGAGCGCCAGGCCCACGCCGAGCCCGTCTCGGCGCGGCAGAATCACCGGGTCGAGGCCGAGCGGCTGGTCACCGTCCACACCCCGGCCCAGCCCCGCCGCGTGCGGGACCGGCTGCGCGGCGAGGTGATCGGCCTGCTCGCCGAGGGTGTCGAGCCCGCGGTCATCGCCGCCGGACTGCGCGCCTGGTCCGGCAAACGGCTGCCGGTGTCGTGGCTGCCCGAGCTGGTGGCCGAACACCAGCGTGCCGCGATCGTGGGCGCCGCACCCGAGCAGCGGGCGCGAGCCGTCGCGGCGGGCGAGGGCATCGAACGGATACGAGCCGACGCGATCGCCGACGACGACCGCTCCCCGGTCGGGCTCGCGGTCCGGGAGCTGCCCGCGCACGCCGACCCCGACACCCTCGACGCGATCCTGGCCCACGCCCTGGCCGCGACCATCGCGTTCGACGGCCGGGGCGAGTTGGCGCAGGCGCGGGCATGAGCCGCGAGCCTCTGCCGCCGCTGACCCGTTCGGAGGTGCGGGCGCTGCTGGCCCACTACCGGGTCACCGGGCACACTCCGCCCACCGACGCCCAGGTCAGCACCTGGTTGCGGGAGCTGGCCGGGCACAGCGCCGGGGAATGCCACGCCGCGCTCACCGCCATCCAGGCCAGCCACCACGGCCGGATCACCCCGGACGACGTCCTGCGGCGCATCGCCGCCGCCCGCGCCACCCCGACCGGAACCGGCGGCCTGGCCCCGGTCGTGCCCATCCGCCGCCGAGACCGCCGCGAGCGGGCCGCGGCGATGGCCGCCGGGGCACGGGGCATCGCCGCGGTCTACGCGGTCATGGGTTGGGCGCGCGACCCCGACCACGCCTCCGCCCGCCGCGTGCCGTGCCCGTTCTGCAAGGCCCGGCCCGGCGAGGTCTGCTCCCCGCTGACCCGGGACCGGTCCGGGCGGCGCGAGCACCGCGACCGGGCGACCCGGATGCATCCCTCGCGGCTGGCCGCCGCCCAGCCGAGCCGTTCTGCAGCAGCGCCGACCGTGGAGACCACCCGATGACCCGCACCCTCGACCACCAACACCAGGACCAGGACCACGGCGACGACCGGCCCACGGTCGACCCGGTGGCGGCGCGGCTGATGTTCGACGCCGCCGTCGACCAGCTCACCGCCCCCGGAGTCCAGACCATCACCCGCGACGACGGCACAGTAGAGCGCGGCCTCGTGCCGTGCCTGCTCGACCAGCTCGTCCAAGCCACCCGACCGGGCACCGAGCGCATGGGCGGCGCCGCGTCCGGCTCCCGCCCGCCCGCCTCGATGAACGCCCTCGCCGTGGTCGCCGAGATCGGCACCACGATGCGCCAGGCGCTGGCCGCCCTCGGCCACCACCTGTTCGGCCCCGGCCCGAGAACCACACTGTCCACACAGGTCCGGCTATGGGCCTCGCACGCCGAGCACTGGCAGCACCACGACCCCGACTACCTCGACCACGCCGCGGGCGAGACCCAACGCTGGGTCACCGCCGCCCGCGCCGTGGTCGAACCCGAACCCCGCTACCGACTCCGCGGACACGCCTGCCCCGTCTGCGGCGAGACCACCGTCCTGGTCTGGTCCGACGTGGAATCCGACTGGGTGCGCCAACCCGCCCTGTGGATCGACACCGACCACGTCGAAGCCGCGTGCGCCGCCTGCGCGCGCACCTGGGCACTCGACCACTGGGCGCAACTGGGCCGCATCCTGGACAACCAGCGCAAGGAGACCATGACCCACGACTGCGAATAATCCGATGATAGGTTGACCAGACCACCCGTCTTCTGCCATCCTGGTGCGGCTCGGCGGAGCTGTGCCCGCACCAGCCGAGAAACCCCAAGCCCACCCCCACGGCGGCCCGCCTGCGCACTTCCCCCTGCGCGGCGGGCCGCCCCCTTGTGCGCGGGCGGCGGCGGGCCAGGCGGACGCCCGGTCCTGCCGTGCCCATCCGATGACGGCCGCGAGCGCTCCCGCCCCGCCGCCACCCGCGCACACCCCCTTTTCCGCGCCGCGAATCATGACCCCCATTCTTCCGATTCACCGGTTTTCCGATTCATTGACATGATGCGAATTGCTCGAATAGTGCCGGTGACCTTTGTTGCTTTAATAATGATTGCTTTATCCGGAAATGCCGCCGGATGATGAATGGGCAAGCCCCCGAAAACAGCCCCTGTGTGGGCCGTGGGGGATTCCGCATCATCTGTGGAGGGTGTTTCCTCATGTCAAGAATGCTGGGCAGGCACAGAGGCATTCCGCCTCAAGTCCGCCGCACCGATGGACCCGGAGTCGGTGATCGTGTCGGGTCCCGGGCCGGTGAGACCGAGCACTGGAGTGTGCCGGAACTCGCGCGGCACCTGGTGACCGAGCTGCACGAGCAATTCGGGCTGGTGGTCTCCGCCACGGTCTACCGCTACCGGATCGACGCCCCCTGGATCATCGACGTCCAGGCCCACGGCCTGCCCGCGGGCGACCTCGACGACACCCCGACCGCGGCGGACCGGATGGTCGACCGGATCGTGAGCTGGATCGACACCTACAACGAGCAGCGCGACGGCGTGCCGCGCTTCGCGGGCCCCAACGTGGTCCTGCTGCGGCAGTTCGAGCGACACAGCCCCCGACCCGGACGGGTCAGCGTCCGCCGCTACCACCTGCGCCACCCGATCCAGCGCCGCCTCGCCCGACTGCGCGCCTGGCTCGCCGGGAGCCTGCTGTGACCCACACCCATGACACCGTTCCGGACCCGATGGTCCTCGACTGCGCCCAGTGGGCGTTGGGCAACCTCATCGCCCTCCGCTCGATGGGGGAGTTCTCGCTGAACCTCACCTTCCGCGTGCACCTGGTACAGCCGCCCAAGGACGACGTGGCGTTCATCGTCACCGTCGCCGGTCTGGCCGACGCCGCCCTGCTCAAGGGGCCGGTCACACCGGAGTTCGCCCCGGATGAGCCGGTGGGGCTGTCCGACTTCTCGCCCGCAGCGCGTTGGCACTGGAACAAGATCTGCGACAACGTCGCCTTCCACGTCCCCGGCGACGACAAGGGCGAGTTGGCGTTCCAGTTCGAGGTCCGGCTGCTCACCGAGGCCCAGGCCGAACACGCCCTGCGCGACCACCCGGACGAAGGTGTCTACCTCGACGGGAGGCATCTGCCGTGACGCCCCCGACCACGGCCTTCGGCGGTGGGAAACGCCCGCCCCTACTCAGGGCGGCCGAGCAGGTCTACGCGCTGCTGGGGCTGGAGCAGTCCCTCGGCACGATCCCCGAGCGCGCCCAGGTGCGGGTGTTCGTCATCGACGGCACCGCCATGGTGGTCGCCCTGTCCGGGCTGGGCGACCCGTGGCTGTTCGGCCCCGGGGCCACGCCCCCCGAGCAGCCGCCCCCGATCCCGCCCGAGCGGCTGACCCTGGCCGCTCTCTCACTGTGGCGAGGCGTCGAGCACGCCGTCACCAGCGTCCTGCCCTCCTTGGGCAGGGGCCTGGCCGACGTGCCCGTGCAGGTCTGGTTCGAGCCCGACGCCCACAACTCCACCGACTCGGGCTTCCCGCCCGGGATCTACGTCATCGAGCACCTGGAGGGCCAGTGACACCGCCCGTGATCATCTGCCAGGCGTGTCAGAACGCCCTGGACCGCTACACCGACACCGACGGTGCGTCCTACCGACACCCTCTGGCCACCGGCCCGGTCGACCACGACCCGGTGCCCATCGAGGCCCCGGCAGGCTGGCGCGGCAAGTGCGACTTCTGCATGGCCCCCGCCGAGTTCGTCGTCCCCGCCCGGGACTTCGACCCCCTCCCCACGATCCACAGGATCGACACCCAATACATGAGCCTGGGCAACTGGGCGGCCTGTGCGACGTGCGCGCTGCTGATCGAAACCGACCGGTGGACCAGCCTCGTCCTCCGCGCCGCCGAGACCCACCACAACCGCACCGGCACGCCCGTGAGCAGGGAGACCAAGACCCACCTGGCTCGGCTCTACCGCAGCCTGCGCGCCAACATCACCGGCCCGATACGCCCGATCGGAGAGCAGCCATGACCGGGCCGTCCACACCGCACCCGGCCACGCACATCGGGTGCCAGATGTTCACCTTCGGGACCGACCGCTGGTGCGTCACCCTCGCCCAGGAGCTGATCGAGGCCGACCCCGACAACGCGGCCACGCTGTACCCGGACACCGGAATCAGCGGGCTGGAGGTGTTCCTGCGCTTCCTCGTCCACGTCGACCCCGACCACGCCGCGACCCGGGACCTGTCCATTCCGCTCCTGGTCGCCCCGATCACCATCGACGGGGAGAGCACGTACCTGATCATCGACGGGTGGCATCGGGTCTACCGGGCGCTGTCCGAGGGCCGCACCACGCTGCCCGCCTACCTGCTCGCCCCTGCCACCGAGCAGGCCGCGCGTTACCCGCTTCCCGACTACCCCCGAGGACCACGATGACCACGCCTGCCTGCGTCAACCACCCCGACACCCCGGCGGCCGTGGTCGCGGTCTACGGCGGAGACCAGCTCGGCGCGCGACTGTGCGGCGGGTGCGCCACCTGCACCGACCCCGCCTGCGGCGAACTCGGCGTCATCCTCGACACCGAGTACGACGAGCCGTGGTGCCACCCGCACGCCGACGAGGGGGTCTCCGGCCCGGAACTGGTGCCGGTCGACTCCGACCGGCACCGCGCCCTGACCGGGCAGACAAGCAGGCCGTGATGCCACGGGAGATCACCTACCGCGCCAACAAGTACGAGGGCACCTGCGAGTACTGCGCCCAGACCGTGCCCGCCGGGAAGGGCCGGGTGCGCCGCACCCGCGACGGCCGGTGGATCACCAGCCACGTCCCCGCGCAGTGGATCGGCCCACCCTCCGGCGGCCGGTTCGTGGGCGGCTGCCACCCCGACCAGCCCATCGAGCCGACACCGGAGCCAGACCCCGGCGAAACCGGCGCCAACGACGAAGCCGCGGTCGAGGCCGCGCGAGTCGAGCTGTACCGGCGGATGTTCGGCGACGGTGAACCGCCCGCCTACCGCGAGCCCGGCACCGACCAGGGACGCGAACGCCTGGAGGCGGACCTGCTCCGCCTGGCCGCGATGACCCCGGCCGACCTGATCGCCGACCAGGAAGCCATGGCCACGCTCCTGGAGATCAGCGACCATCAAGGCTGGGACGAATGAACGGTGACTCGACAAGAACCTGACCGCTTGGCAGGATAGGCCACGCCTTTCGGGTCTTGTCTGCAAACAGCCCAGAGGGCACACGTGAGGGCTCGGCGGTGCACCGCCGAGCCCTCACCCCCTCCCCCGGCTTCCCCCTTTCTCAGGTCCAAAAACTGCTCGTGAAGAAGCGAAAACGTGCGCCAGGGGGGGATACCCTCTTCC
>NZ_JBVJIN010000001.1:3315-71196 GCF_055586285.1 Actinokineospora sp. NPDC051303 | reverse complement strand
AGGGAAACAAAAAAAAACCCCTCCCGTTTGGAAAGGCGCCCCATCTTTTGGGGTGTTTTCCCAAAAAAAACAAGGGGGACAAGTGGGGGGTCGTGGCCCCCCCCCCCCCCCCCCTCACCCATTCCCACGGCTTCCCATTTTCGCAGGTCAAAGAATTGCTCGTGAATACGCGAAAATGTGCGCCAGGGGTCGATGCTCTATTCGTGTGATCCCATTCCGGAGATGCCCGAAAGTGCTGGACAAGGGCCGGTGAGCCGGTAATGTTGGTGGGGCAGACAAGACCGCCCCACCCGATCCGGGTAGGGGCAGAAAACCCCCTGAAAGGCTCTGTGATGGCTCATTTGATTGAGATTGGGCAGGATGGCACCGCCGCTTTTGTCTCCGCCAACACCCCGGCCTGGCACCGGTTGGGCACCGTTGCCCCCGGCCCGATGACCACCGCCGAAGCTCTGAAGCTGGCCCGTCTGGACAACTGGAATGTGTCCATGGAACCGCTCATGGCCCTGCCCGTGGGCACCGAGTGTGTGGAGTGCTCCGCCGTGCTGGGCAACCAGCACGACGACATGTGCTCCGTCGGTGACCATGAGGGCCTGGATGACACCCGGACCGTCACCGAGGACGACTGCGTCAACCCGATCATGGTGCCTCATCACCGGGCCGTGGTGAGGACCAACCCGTTCACCGGCAAGCGGGAGACCTTGAGTGTGGGTGGTCTGGAGTACACCCCGATCCAGAACGAAGTCATGGCTGAGACCCTGCAAGCCATCCTGGACGAGTCCGGGGCCATTGTGGACACTGCCGGGTCTCTCCGTGATGGGCTGGACACTTTCATCACCGCCCGGATGCCCGAAGGAATCCTCGTGGGCGGGGTGGACGCGGTGGAACTGCACCTGGCCGGGTTTAACTACTTCCAACCCGGGAAGTCCTCGGAGTTCCTGATCACCCCGGTCCGGGTGGTGTGTGCCAACACTCAAGCCGCCGCACTGGGCAACCACAAAAGCCGTTGGGCCGTCCGCCACTCCCCGAATGCACCGACCAGGATCTTGGAAGCCCGGGAGGCGTTGAAGCTGAGCTTCGAGTACCGGGATGCCTTCGCCGACGAGGCGGAGAAGATGCTCAAAGAGCAGTTGACCATCCGGGAGTTCGAGAAGGTCTGCCGGGAAATCTGGCCCCAGCCCGCAGGGGAAGCCCCACCGGTCGTGAAAGAGCGCGACGACGCCCTGATGGGCACCCTCAAGAAATTGTTCCGGGGGGACACGAACGCGAACATCATCAAGGGCAAGACCGGAACCCACTGGGCCGGGTACCAGACCATTGTGGAGTACATCGACCACCACGCCGCGATCATTGCCGGAGGGGACAACTCCGCCCGCATCCGGGCCGAAAGGGCCTTGCTGGGCAAGGATGCCCCCGAACGGAAGCAGAAGGCTTTCAAGCTCTTGCAGGTGGCCTGACATGGACCCGACAGCCGCATGGGCACAGATCAGGGACATGGTGGAAGCCTGGAATGCCGGGGCCGGTGACCCGGGAGACTGTGACCGGCTTCCTGAGTTGGTCACCGGGATGGATGAGTGGCTGACCCGTGGGGGCTTCCTGCCGTCCCAGTGGACCGCCCCCGGGGTGGACTACCCGGAACCGCACTGGGAAGAGTGGGTGATGTACCCGGTGACCGACCCTGACCGGACCCTCACCGTGATCCGGGCTCATCTCCGGGACTGGCAGCCGCAGGAAACCGGCCGCCTGGTGGCCCTGGTGGCAGGGCTGGACTACTGGATCTCCTACCAGTGCAACCACCTCCCCCAGGACTGGACCACCGAGTAGTGAGCACCGCCCCCCAGCCCCCACCCGCCCGGGTGGGGGCTGGGGCCCGTTCCCGTCGCCGCGTCCACCTCGCGCCCACCGGTGATGCCCGTGCCCGCTCGCGCCGCCCGCCCGTGCTCCCGTCCGGGCTGCCCGAACCTCACCAGCTCCGGGGGGCGTTGCCCCTGGTGCCGCACCCGCGCGCGCCGGGCGGGTGGGACCTCGGCCGAGCGTGGCTACACCGCCGCGCACCGGTCCCGGTTCCGGCCCGCCGTGCTCACCCGGGACCCGTCGTGCCGCTGCGACCTGCCCGACTGTGCACACCACCCGGGCCGCACCTGTGATCGTCCGTCCACTGTGGCCGATCACTGGCCGCTCACCCGCCGTGAGTTGGTGGCCGCCGGTGCCGATCCCGACGACCCCGCCCATGGGCGGGGGCTGTGTGCCCGTTGCCATGCCCGTGCCACCGCCACCGACCCCAGGACCACCGGAGGGTGGAACACACCATGACCGCCCGCAGTGACCGCCTGCCGCCAGTCCGACCGGCAGGCCACCGGATCACCCCGGCCGGACCGGTCCGGCCGCAGCCACCCGCACAGCCACCCCCAGGGGGGACACCCCTGGGCCAGCCACAAGGGCACAAGCCACTGAGGCTTGTTTCCGGCTGGTCAGGTTTCCGGGACGGCTCACCCCACGTCCGCCGGACCGTCCCCGCCGGGGGTGGTCCTGGTGATCAGCTTGCCGACCCCGGGGTGGGTCATCCCGATCCGGGAGGCGATCTGCCGGTGCGACGCGCCGAGCGCTTTCGCCTGTCGGGCAAGGGATTCCTTCTCATCCCGCCACGCGGCCTCCTGCTCGGCGGCCTGCTCCAGGCGCTCGAACACCTCGGCCAGCTCGGCGTCACGCGCGGCGATGGGGTCGGACACGCACCGATGGTAACCGAGTGTCCGAACGGTAACCCGGTTACCGCCGCGAGGGGAGGCGCCTGTGCCGATCACGATTGACGGGATCACCCCGTCGCAGCAGATCCGCGAACAGCTCGCCGCCGAGGGGAAACCGGTTCTGCTCGGGTTCTCCCGGGGCAAGGACAGCCTGGCCGCGTGGCTGGCGTTGCGCGAGGCCGGGGTCCAGGTGGTGCCGTATCACCTGTCCTCGGTGCCGGGCCTGCGGTTCATCACCGAGAGCCTGGCCTTCTACACCGACTTCTTCGACACCCCGATCATCAACCTCCCGCACCCGTCGCTGTACCGGTGGCTCAACGCGTTCGTGTTCCAGCCGCCGGAGCGGTGCGCGGTCATCGAGGCCGCGCAGTTCCCGGAGCCGTCCTATCAGGATGTGGCGGACCTGCTGCGCGAGGACCTGGGAATGCCCGGGGCGTGGAACTGCGACGGCGTCCGCGCCGCGGACTCTCCGAACCGGCGCATGTCGGTGGTCACCCACGGGCCGGTGCGTGAGCACCTGCGCAAAGTGTCGGTTGTGTGGGATTGGCGCATCGCGGACGTCCGGGCCATGCTCGCCCGCCACGCCTGCCCGCTGCCGGTGGACTACGAGTGGTTCGGCCGGTCCTTCGACGGCATCGACTTCCGATTCACCGACCCGATCCGCCGCCACGCCCCCGCCGACTACCAGACCATCCTGGACTGGTTCCCCCTCGCCGACCTGGAGGACTTCCGCCGTGGCCTCACCCCCTGACCAGCCCGCCGGGGCGGGCGATCCGAACGCCGACCTGCTCGCCCAACTCCAAGCAGGCGCCGCCCTGGCCGGGCCGACGTCGAACGCGGACCTTCTCGCCCAACTCAACGCCGAACCCGAACCCGACCCCCTAGCCGACGTCGACTACACCGGAAACCTGGCCACCGACTCCGCCGCCGAACTCGACGCCCTCGCCAAAGGCTTCCGCGAACGCACCAAACGCGAGGACGAACGGTTCCGCCTGGCCACCGACTCCGAATACTGGTTCGCCGTCTGCTTCACAACCCGCGAGGACAAAGACGCCTTCCTCGACGCCGCCCGCCTGCGGATGATCGGCGACAAGTACCTCGACGGCTACGCCGTCGCCCGTGTCCTGGACATCCCCATGCCCACCACCACAGACAGCAGTACCAGCACCGATGAGAGGAAGGAGTAGCCACCATGCGCCAGCGCCTCCGCGCCGCAGCCGCGGGCCTCCGGCGCGGCCTCAGCCGCCTCGCGGGCTCACCGAGCCGCGGCCGCACGAGTGGAAGCTAGAGGCCAAGCTGGGCGTGGACGCGTGTTCCTGCTCGTCCACGCCCAGCAGGTCACACGGCCTACATGACCACCATTGGCCAGAGAACAACCAGGTTTCCGATTTTAGCTTGGATATTGAACACCTGAATCGAAGCGAAAGCAATCACTTCGAGTACACCGAAGAAGACGATCGCCCGGATCGTGTAGCGCCACGTTCCGAACATCCATTCAAGCGCTGCCAAGCGCCAGGGGGCACGACCGCTTGGCGCTTGCATTGGTCGTGAGTCTGGCTTCTTGCGGGCAGCCCGGCGTAAGGTCACTGTTGCAGTATCTCCTTTGTTCGGCAGAAGCACGCTGACGTGGCGAAATGCTGGGTAGGCGGTTGCCCGTCTGACGTGTCCGGGCAGAGGACCCGGAGCGGCCCCCTCTTCACGAGGGGGCCGCTCTCTATCCGACCCTATGAAGGGTCGAAGGTCCAGAGGCGATCGCCCAACGGTCACAGATCGACCGTTCAACCCCTCAAGGTCGGATCTACGGGGCGGAAAACAACGAAAGTTCTGCCCTCGTGAAGTTCTGCCAGATTCACTCTGGCAGAAGATCGGTCGCACTACCAGCAGCTTTCCACCTCTCTCACCTGCAACTATCTACTAGCACACCGGTCAAGTCCGAGCAGAGTTTATTTCGGTCCGGCTGAACTTCGGCTTCACGTCTCACGTTTAGCGCAGGAGGTCGGCCGCTCACCGGAAAGAGTGGTCGCATAGCAGCACAGCTGGTATAGGGCCGAAGGAGGTGCGATGGGCAAGCGAGGCCCGGCAGCCAAACCGACCGCTCTGCGGGTCCTGCACGGCGATCGGCCCGACCGGATCAACACCCACGAGCCCGCCCCACCGGAGCAGGAAATCATCTGTCCGGACTGGGCCGGTGACGCCGCCCGGGGCATCTGGGCACGGCTGGCCCCCGGCTTGATCGAGCGCCGGGTGCTCACCGCGTGGGACGCCGACGCGTTCCTGGTGCTGTGTGAAGCATTGGCCCGGTATCGGGCGGCGACCCAGCTCGTCAACGGCTCCGCCCTGCTAGTCCAACAAGGCGGGTCCGGGCTGATGAAGAACCCGGCGTTGCAGGTACAGGCAGAGGCCGAGCGCACGTTCCTGACCTTCGCCGCCCGGTTCGGCCTGACCCCCGCCGACAGGCAGGCGATCAAGGTCGAGGTGGCCGATGGCGACCACGACCGCGCGAGCCGACTCCTCAGCTAAGAACCGCCGCGCAAGCGGCGCCCGCACGAAGACCGCGACGGCCCGGCCGCGCACCGCCACCGCGACGCCCCGCACAACCACCAAGGACAAGCACGGGGCGCGGTTGCCGGTGTGCGGCCGGGTCTTCGACGGCCGCACCTGCCGCAAACGCGGTGAACACTTCTGCGCACCGAGGGCGGATCATGCGCAGGCGTTCGCCGAGGAAGTCTGCGTCCACACCAAGGACCGCTGGGCCAAGAAGCCGTTCATCCTCGCCCCTTGGCAGCGCGAGGACATTGTCCGGCCGCTGTTCGGCGAGGTCCGCTGGGACGACGAAGCCCACTGCTATGTGCGCAGGTTCCGGATCGCGTGGATCGAGATCGCCCGCAAGAACGGCAAGTCCGAGCTGCTGGCGTTCGTCGCCCTGTTCATGCTCTGCGGCGACGGGGTGGAGTCCGCAGAGATCTACGGCTGCGCCCGCGACACCGAGCAGGCCAAGCTCGTGTTCAACGTCGCCTCCCGCATGGTCAAGCTCAGCCCTCTGTTGCGGCGTCGGCTGCGGGTGATCGAGCACTCCGCCCGCATCGTGGACGAGAAAACCAACTCCGTCTACGCCGTCGTTCCCGCCGACGCCCTGGGCAACCTGGGCTCCAACCCTTCGTGCGTGATCTTCGATGAGGTCCTGACCCAGCCGTCCGGGGACTTCTGGACCGCGATGCGCACCGGTATGGGCACCCGCCTTGAGCCGCTGCTCATCGCCGCGACCACCGCGGGCAACGACCCCACGTCCTTTGCCAAGGCCGAGCACGACGAGTGCGTCAAGATCGCCGAGAACCCGGCAAGGGCGCCGCATCGGTTCGTCTACCTGCGCAACCTGCCCGCCGACGCCGACCCCTGGGACGAGGCCAACTGGCACATCGCCAATCCGGCGCTGGGCGACTTCCTGTCTCTCGCGGCCCTGCGGGAAGAGGCGCTGGAAGCCCGCAACGACCCGAGCAAGGAGAACTCGTTCCGCCAGTTCCGGCTCAACCAATGGGTCGCCCAGTCCACCCGCTGGATGCCCATGCACCTCTACCTCGTCTGCGCCGGAACCGCGGCCGAGCACCCCGCGCTGCTGCGCGAGCGCCTGGCGGGCCGACCCGCCTGGGGCGGCCTCGACCTCGCCTCCAAACTCGACCTCACCGCCTGGTGCCTCATCGTCCCCGAGGGCATCGACGGGCACCCCTCCGCGCTGTGGCGGTTCTGGCTGCCCGAAACCGGGGTGAGCTTTCTGGACGAGCGCCTGGACGGCCGCGCCACCCGCTGGGCGGAACAGGGATGGATCACCGTCACCGATGGGGAGGTCATCGACTACCAGGTCATCGAGAACGACGTCACCACCGACACCGGCCTGCTCCGCGTCGCGGACATCTCCTACGACGAATGGTCAGGCGAACCCGTCCGCCAACGCCTGGAGCGCCGCACTGGCGTGCCCATGTACCCCGTCCCGCAGACCTACAAGGGCATGACCCACGGCATGACCGAACTCATGGCCCTGACCAAATCACGCGGCTGGTCCCACCACGGCAACCCCGTCGCGCAGTTCTGCTTCGACTCCGTCGAAGTCCGCCACCCACCCGGCGAACCCGACCTCATCCGCCCCGACAAACCCGAACGAGGAAAGACCGGCAAGCGGATCGACGCCGTACCCACCGCCGCCATGGCGGTCGGCGGCTGGCGGCTGCGTGGGCAGAAGGTCAAGAAGTCGGGTCGGATGGTGGTGACGTGACAGGACTGCCAATCAGGGGAATCAGTTCATCGGCGACACCGCCTTCGATGCCCAAATCCTCGCGCGTTACCCGCCTCAACTCGGCCATCATCCTGAGCACCTCATAGGCGGGCCGTGTCGCACGTTCCAATGCTTTTCGGAAATCAACGTTGCCGCCCCATTCCGAGTCCACGATCACCTGTGCCATCAGCAACTGTTGGTCAATCTTCTGCGCCAGGCGCACAGTGTCGGCCGATCCGATCAGATGGATTGAAGGCAGCACCTTCCTGTACTCCATGAAAAGGGTGCCGAGTTCACTTTTCGCTTGTGATTTGTTCACGTTGTGAGCACGTCCACTTTCTACGTCATGCCATATCAAGAATTGTCCCTGCCAGGATTCCAAGATCCTTAGTATTCTTGCGTATGTCTTGAGGCGTTCTTCGCGCCAGTGGGCTCGTGTCTCATGGTCAAGTCGCAGGCGTTCCCGTTCGTATTCGCGTTCCCAACGCCGATCGTCACGCTTCGCTGTCACCCTGCCGCCGACCCACGCGCCACCGAGCGGACCGATCAAGGCGATCACCGCGAGGACGATCGTGACCCACAACGGCACCGATCCTGACTGCACGTTCCATTCCTCCTGTCTGCGCCTTCGCGCACCGTACCGACGCCCCGGCGGTGATGCCCGGTGGCAGCGGTCCTTCTCGAACTTCCGGAAACAACCTGGCTACAACGGCTTTCCGCCCAACACGACGCGCAGATTCCCGAGTTGGAGTTGCTCGACGCCTACTACGAGGGCGAGCAGCCGCTGTCCTACATGCACCCGGAGTTGCTGCGCCGCCTGGACGGCCGGGTGCGGCAGGTGGTGGTGAACTGGCCCGAACTGATCGTGGACAGCCTGGACGAGCGGCTGGACGTGACCGGATTCCGCCTCGGCGGGCGCGATGCCGCGGACCGGGACTTGTGGCGGATCTGGCAGGCGAATCGCCTGGATCTGGGGTCGCAGCAGGCGCATGTGGATGCGTTGTTGATGGGGCGGGCGTTCGCCATCGTCGGAACCAACGAGTCCGATAAGGACACCCCGTTGGTCACCGTGGAATCGCCGCTTGAAGTCCACGCGGAGATCGACCCGCGCACCCGCAAGGTCCGGGCGGCGCTCAAACGCTGGTACGACGACGAGGCCGCCCCGGGCACCTCCAGCCAGGTCGTCTCGCACGCCACGCTCTACCTGCCGAACGTGACGATCTGGTACACCTCCCAAGACGGCGGGGCCGCCTGGACCGAGGACCGGCGCGACACCCACGGAATGGGCGAGGTACCCGTGGTGCCGCTGATCAACCGGCCTCGCACCCGTCGCCGCCGTTCCAAGCCCGCGACGCTGGGCCGCTCGGAGCTGGCGTCGGTGATTCCGCTGTCGGACGCGGCGTGCAAGATCGCCACGGACATGATGGTGTCCGCGGAGTTCCACGCGATGCCCCGCCGGTACGCGTTGGGGTTCGAGCAGTCCGATTTCGTGGACGCGCAGGGTAAGCCGCTCACGCCGTGGCAGGCGGTGGCCGGGGTGCTGTGGGCCTCGCCTAAGAGCCCGAAGGACGACGGGGTCGCGGTCGGGCAGTTCCCCGAAGCGGACCTGGGCAACTTCCACAACACACTCAACGCGCTGGCCCGGCTCACCTCGTCGCTGTCGGGGCTGCCGCCGCACTTCCTCGGCTATGCCACGGAAAACCCCGCCAGCGCGGAGGGCATCCGCTCGTCTGAGGGCCGTCACATCAAACGGGCCGAGCGCCGCCAGCGGTCGTTCGGGGACGGGTGGGAGCAGGTCATGCGCCTGGTCCTGCTCGTGCGCGACGGCCGCATCCCTGCGGAGGCGTTGCGGATGGAGACGATGTGGGTCGACGCGGCCACGCCGACGTTCGCCGCCCAAGCCGACGCGGTGACCAAGCTCTACGCCGCCGACAAGCTGCTGCCGCGCCGGGCCTCGCGGCGGGCGCTGGGCTACTCCGACGCTCAGATCCGGGATATGGAGGCCGAGGACCAGCAGGCTTACGCCCGGGTCGTCGGCGGAGACCAGGCCGCCGAGTACGGTCCCAAACCCGCCCCGGAACCCGAAGTGGATGAGGGCCAGGCGCGGCCGGACGAGCCCGCGGTTCCGGCTCCGCGCCGCCCGCAGGCCCCGGTGTTCCTCGCGGCCGGGAGCCCGCGGTGACCGCCCCGGTCGCCGCCCATGAAGCCGAGGTCTACACCCGCCAGCAACTCGCGGTCCGCCAGGCCGTGCAGGGAGCGCAGGACGCCTGGTCGCACCTGAACCCGAGGAATCTGGCCGGGTCGTGGGAGACCGAGGTCCGGCCGAGGGCGGTGATCGCGGCCGAGGAAGGCCAGATCGCCGCCGCCGCGCGCGCGGCGCCCTACGTCGCCGCCGCGCTGCTCGCCGCCGGGGCGGTCTCCGCCCCGGCGGGGCGGGTGGTGGCCGGGGCGTTCGCCGGGTTCGCCTCCAATGGCCTGCCTCTGCGCACCCTGCTGGACTACGTGCTCGCCTACCTACGCCGCGCACTCGGGCTGGGCATGGCACCCAGCGACGCCCACGCCCTGGGCCTGGCACGGCTGCTCACGTATGTCTCCACCGAGGTCGGCGACACCGGCCGCATCGCCGTGCAGACCGCGATGATCGCCGAACCCGCCGTAGCCGGATACGAGCGCATCGTCCGCCTGCCCGCCTGCGGGCGCTGCGTGATCCTCGCCGGACGCCTCTACCGCTACAGCGAAGGATTCCTGCGGCACCCCCGGTGCGACTGCGGGATGCGCCCGGTCACCCACGAACAGTGGGAGAACGAGAACCCCGACAACCACCCCGACGCCCTGTTCACCCGCATGACCCGCGCGCAACAAGACAAAGCCTTCGGCAAAGGCGACGCCGCAGCCATCCGCGCCGGAGCCGACATGGCACGCGTGGTCAACGCCCGCCGCGCCGGAGCCGTCTACGCCGCCGGAGGCCGCGAGCACACCCGCGAAGCCACCACCGTGCGCGGCATCGGCCGCCAACTCGGCAACCTCACCACACAACCCGGCAACCGCTACCGGGCCAGCCGCACCGCACGCCCCACCGCCGCCCAAATCGTCAACAGCACCGACGACCGCACCGAACTGGTCGCCCAACTCCACCGCTACGGCTACCTGAACTAGTCGCGGACAGTCAAGCGTTCACCCGAAACGATCTCCAGCGAGTTTTTCCGTACTCCATTTGGTCGTACCGCACCATTTTTTTTGATGCTGACTGAGGCGCCGCTGCCCAATGCCGCGCCGCCAAGCGCAGTCACGAAGGTTCCGATGAGCCACCACAGCGCCCACGGTGTCACCGATCCGTTGGTTCCGGCGGCGACTTGCGCTGCCGCTGACACGGCAAGCAGCACGGCGGCTACTTGAGTCCGGGTCAGAGGAAAACGCACCCGGATAGTTTCCCACAACCACCTTGATGATTGGAGAAGGTCACCCGTGACCGAATTGAGGGTCGACCCGACGACCCCACCGGAGAAAGACGACCAGCCCTCACGGCCACATCCGACCCCCGACCGGCCACCTGGTGGCACCGGGACCGGCGAGGGCGACGCGGACCCGGACTACAAGGCGCTCTACGAGGCCGCCAAAACCAAGATCACCACTGCTGAGAAGGCCGCCCGGGAGGCCAGGGCGAAGGCGAAGCGGCTCGATGAGATCGAGGCCGCGCAGCAGTCCGAAGCGGAGAAGGCCGCTGCGCGGGCGACCGCGGCCGAGAACCAGGTGGCCGCGTTGCGGCGCCGTGCGGTGGACGCGGAGATCCGCGCCGCCGCGACCGGGTGGGCCGATCCGACCGACGCCCCGCGCTATCTGGAGGACCGTGACCGTTACGTCGGCGAGGCCGGGGAGATCGACTCCGCTGCCATCGCCGCTGATCTGGCCGCCGAGTTGGCCCGCCGCCCGCACCTGGCCCGCCAGGACGGCCCCCGCCGCCCCGCCCCCGACCCCTCGCAAGGGGCGCGGCAGTCCGGTCCGGCGGGTTTGGACGGGCAGATCGCCGAGGCGGAGAAGCGCGGCGACTGGGCCGCGGCCATCTCGCTGAAAAACCAACGGCTCACGGCCATGCCTCGCCCCTGACCCGGCGGCCACGCCGGAACCCCATCACTGAAAGGAGACTTGTATGCCTGGTGTGGCCGCTATCGCCAACACCTACAACGCCCCGAACTTCGTGGGCGAGTTGTTCGCCCTGACCCCGACCGACACCCCGTTCCTGTCCGCCATCGGCGGGTTGACCGGGGGCAAGCGCGCCAACGGGATCGTGCACACCTGGTCTGTCTACGACCTGCGTCCGGCCGACAAGGACCGGCAACGCACCGAGGGCGCGGACGCCCCCACCCCGGAGTCGCGGGTGCGGGGGCAGGAGCGCAACGTCCTGGAGATCCACCAGGAAGCAGTCGGTATCACCTATACCCGCCAGGCGGCGCAGAACATGTTCGCGGGCACCGGGTCGGCGCACCCCAACGCCGCCGCGCTCGGCGGCGCGAACGCGGTGGCCAACGAGATGGACTGGCAGACCCGCCTGGCTCTGGTCCAGATCGGCCGCGACGTCGAAGCCTCGTTCGTCAACGGGGTGTTCCAGGAACCGAGCAGCAACAGCACCGCACGCAAGACCCGGGGCATCCTCGCGGCCACGGTCACCAACGTCGTCACCAACGCCGCCCCCGCCCCGCTGACCGAGACGATGGTTCTCGACCTGTTGCAGAAGGTCTGGGAGAACGGCGGCATCCAGATCAGCGAGACCGCCACCCTGATGTGCGGGGCCTGGCAGAAACGCCAGCTCACCACCGAGTTCGTCACGAAGAAGAACTACCAGGAGCAGTCCCGCACCGTCGGCGGCGTCGCGGTGTCCACGATCGAAACCGACTTCGGGCGGCTCAACATCATGCTCAACCGGCACATGCCCACCGACACCGTGCAAGTCGTCTCCCTGGACCAGTGCGCCCCGGTCATCCTCGAAGTCCCCGGCAAGGGCTTCCTGTTCTCCGAACCCCTAGCGCGCTCCGGGGCCAGCGACCGCGCCCAGATCTACGGCGAGATCGGCCTGGAATACGGCCCCGAGATCGCCCACGGCAAGATCACCGGCCTCACCACCACCCCCACGGCAGCAGCGGCATAGGGAGGCCCGGACGTGAAGTTCACCAGCAGCCGCTACCCCGAACTGGTCGTCGACGACCTGGGCGTGGTCTTCCACCACGGCGAGACCGAAGTGACTGACAAGACCACCATCGAGGCCCTGCGCGCCCTGCCCCCCGCGACCGGCGTCCGCGCGAGCGGGGGACGACCGCCGAAGGACCAGCCCGCGCCCTGACCACCCGCCCACCCCCGACTCGAACGGGTGTTCGAGGCCCGGGTTAGGGTGCGGGCATGTTCGACAACCGTCCTCCCGACACCATCGTCCGCTACCGCACCGACGCCCTCGGCGGGCGGGTGGCGCTGCTCCCGGCCACCTGCAAAGTCGGGGTCCACAGCCTCTCGGTGGTCGGGTACCGGGCGGTGGAAGAAGGCGGTGTCGTGCGGGTGTCCTGCAACGCCTGCGTGGAAGTCCCTGACGTGGACCACTTCTGGGCGCTGGACACCAACGGGATCACCCCGGTCCGCGCTGAACTGGACGACCACCCCTACCTGGGCGTGGAGCGCGTGATGGTCGAGCCGCGCCCGTGGGGCACCGCGGGCTGACCCACGCGCGGGAACCGGGGTGGTCCGTGAACGTCCCCCTCCCTCCGTTGGCCACCGTCGCCGACGTCCAAGCCCGCACCGACGTGCAGGTGACCGAAGCTCTGCAGGAGCGTGTCACCGTGCTCATCGCCGACGCCTCCGCCCTGGCCCGCGCCCGCGTGATCCCCTTCCCCGACCCACCACCGGACACCACCGTCGGCGTCATCTGCACCGCCGTCCTCCGCGCGCTGGCCGCACCCCCGGACGGCAACAAGTCCGAAACCATCGGCGGACACACCCGCGTCGCCGCCCACGACGGCGGCGGCCTCTACCTCACCGACACCGAACTCGACCTGCTCCGCCCCACCTCCCCCGGCGGACTCGGCGCATTCACCATCTGGACCACATAAACCACACCCCCGCCTGCGCGGGGAAAACCGCCCCCGTCTTTTTGGAGGGCCGCACGTGCATAGCGGAACACCCCCGCGTGCGCGGGGAAGACTTTGGCGTGGGCGGACGGGTGCGTCTGTGGTTGGAACATCCCCGCGTGCGCGGGGAAGACGCACAGGCCACGCTGTACACACGGGGGCGGCGGGGAACACCCCCGCGTGCGCGGGGAAGACACACTTCTTGACCAGGAGCTTTGGTGGTCGTGGCGGTGTTTTTCATTCACTTCAAGTAGCGACCGGCAGTGGTGACTGCCGGTGGGGAGGGTGCTGTGCGTCTTCCCCACCGGCTGATCGTAGTGAGTCCCGTCGAGGTTCCCGACGCCTATGACAATCCGACCCCGGTCCTGGACTACGGCCCGGCCGCGCCCCGCCGTGTGGTGTGGGCCAACGTCCAACCGGGCGGGTCCAGCGAGCCCGCCGAACCCACCCGGACCCCGATCATCACCCGGTGGCGGGTGTTTACCTTCGACCCAATCAGCGCCCGGGAGCGGGTCGAGTGGCGGGGCCGGACCTTCGAGGTCGACGGCGAACCCGAGCAGTGGGCACCGCGGTTCGGGCTGGTCCACCACGAACTGACCCTGCGGCACGTGGAGGGCTGATGGTCATGGTGGAGGGGTTCGAGATCGACCGGGCCGGGGTCGGCGAGATCCTGCGGTCATCGGAGGTGGCCGCCGCCCTGCGGGCGCTGGCCGAGCAGGTGGGCGCCGCGGCCCGCGCCCAAGGCCACACCGTGAACAGCGGGCAACCGCTTCCCGTCGAGGTGTTCGACGACCCCAACCACGACCGCGCCGGGGCCACCGTCGCGGTCCGGCACCCGGCCGGGATCGGCATGCAAGCCCACCACGGCGTCCTCACCCGCGCCGCCGGAACGGTCGGCCTGGACGTGGAAGGTCTACGCGAGTGAGCGCCCCCGGCCCGCTGCCGGTGCCGGTGGACGTGGTCGAACTCGTGGTGCGCGTCCTGCGCCGCCTGCTCGCCGCCCACCCGGACACCGCGACGATCAAGGTCTCGACCGAAACCGGCCGGGGCCGTGACGGCGGGCCGCCGTCGCTGCCGTGGCTGCTGGTCGCCGAGGACACCCACACCTGGGCCTGGCCCGCCGTCCAACGCAGCGTGGTCCGCCTGACCTGCTGGCACCGCACCGACCACGCCGCCAAAACCACCCTCAACCTGGTGACGGGCCTGCTGTGCGCCCGCCCCGCACCCGTCCCGCTGCTGCACACCGAACCCGTCACCGCCCCGATCACCGCCGACGACCCCTACACCCGTGCGCCGCTGGCCACCGCCGCCGTCGCGGTCCACGCCCGCACCCCTACCACCCGAACCTGACCCGGAGGTCACCCTTTATGGCACTGAACTCGGCGCTGGTGCGCGTCCCCGGCACCGGGGAACTCTCCCTCGCCCCACCCGGCACCCCCGAACCACCCGACGCCACCACCCCCCTGCCCGCCGCATGGAAAGGACTCGGACTGTCCACGCCGGACGGTGTGACTCTGGCGCGGAAGGTCGAGAAGGAAGGCACCGAGCACTGGCAGCAACTCACCCCCGCCCGATACATCTACAAGAGCCAGGAACTCACGGTGAAGTCGGCGTTCCAGGAGACCAAAGCCACCGTCCTGGGCGCGTACTTCGGCGGCCTCGTCTTCACCGAGACCGGGGCCGGGGCCAAGAAGTACCGCGCCGAGATCAGCAGCATCCCGCGTGGGGATGTGCGGGCGCTGTGCGTGGACTGGATCGACCAGATCAGCGACACCGAGACCTACCACCACCGCCTCTACATCCCCCGCGCCGAAGTCTCCGAAACCGACGACGCCCAATGGTCCCGCCAACAGGAAGCACGCTGGGGCATGACCTTCGCCGCCCTCGCACCCATCGGCGGCTCCACCGTCCTCGCCGTCTGGCTCACCGACGACCCCGCCGTCATCCACACCACGCCCACCCAGACCACCACCGCCGGTAACACCGGCACGACAGGAGCACGCCCATGAGCAGCCGCCAACGCGCCGAAGCCACCGGCAAACCCGACACCAAAACCAGCGATCTCGCAGTCATGTGGCGCGGCAAGCGATTCACCCTGCCCAGCGCGGAAGAGTTCCCACTGGAGGCCCTCGAAGCCGAAGAGGACGGCAAACACCTCACCGCCCTGCGGATCATCCTCGGCGAGGACCAATACCGCACCTGGCGCTCACTGGCCACCACAGCCGCCGACGCCGAGGACTTCTCCACCAAGGTCATGAAGGAGTTGGGCCGGGGAAACCGCTGACCGTCGCCCAACTCCTGAGCGACACCACCACCGCCGACGCCCTCGAAACCGACCTGCTCGGCATCGGCGTCGACCTGCTCGACCTCTACCGCGGCCACCTCACCTACCGACGACTCTGCGCACTCGTCACCCACCTGCCCGCCGACGCCGCCGTCTGGCGCGCACACCACCCCGACGGCGGACACACCCGCGTGGAAGTCCTGCTGGCCGCGCTGGAACGACGAGTCACGATCCTCTGGGCCACCGTCGCCGCCGCCCTCGGCCAGCAGATCACCGACGAGCACCTGGCCGGGCCGCTGGATAGCGACCCGGCTGAACCGGAGTCCGAGGTGCAAACCCGATCGTTGCGAGAGATCGCTATGATGATGCGAACCCGATCGTAGGGTCACGGATGAATTGTCGAAGCGTATTCCGCTGACATGAACTCCCGCAAGCTACGAACAACTTCTTCTTTCGACACCTCGAAGTCTTCGCGTATTTCAGTGAACGAGGCCATCAGCCGCCGCAGCGGTCGTTGTATCTGTGCGAGTTCATCCGGTCATTCATCGGGGTGCCGTTGGGGAGCGTCACGTTCCCGAAGTTCGGCACGTTGCCGTTCGGCACCACGAAGGCACACGAACCACGGTACGACGAGTTGTAGTAGATCGAGACATACGAATCGGGATCTCGGTTGACCATCGAGCTGACGTTGGTCTCCAGACCGTCACCCCCCCACAACCGTATGTTGGTGCCAGCATAGAAAACGTTGCCCCAGTTCGCGGTGCTGAGACCGCCGTCGTCGTACTTGTAGCCCGTGTAGTTCGCGTTGGACCAGAAACACGAATGGTCGAACGGACATGACGGCG
Source organism: Actinokineospora sp. NPDC051303 (assembly GCF_055586285.1). Lineage (NCBI taxonomy): Bacteria > Bacillati > Actinomycetota > Actinomycetes > Pseudonocardiales > Pseudonocardiaceae > Actinokineospora > Actinokineospora sp. NPDC051303. The sequence goes on along the minus strand of NZ_JBVJIN010000001.1, from coordinate 54,949 downwards.
CCGCCGAAGCCGGGGCAACGGTCAATGCGAGACCAGCCACCACCACCATCCCCGTGGCCGAAAATCTCCGAAGAGTAGATTTGAACATGAAACCTCCCCTAGTCCAGCGACCTGGGAGGATGTTGTCGAACGCGTAAACCCCCCAGGGTCTGCTTCAACACGAGATGACGCTATCAGCGATCGATTGCCATGTGACGAGATCCTCGCTGATGTCACCCTGAAGGGGTAACGGTATCTCCGAACGGGCCAGCCGGAAATAGATCTCCGTCGCCCCTGCCGCGTTCATCGGGCAGGTTGTCTCGCACGCGCCGATTTGTCCGGGTGGTCCGGTGTGCTTGTTCGACAACGAGCATCTGCCTTGAGGGGCGTGGTGCCTCGTGGCGACGGTCGGTCACGCCTATCTCAAGATCATGCCCAGCCTCCAGGGGTTGGGGCGTCATGTGCGGGATCAGGTCCGCACGGCGGAGTCGGGTGCTCCGGCGATCAGTCTCACGGCGCAGGTGCAGACCGCTCTGCTGCGCGAGCAGCTTCGTGTCGCGGCTCGGGAGGGTGATCAGACCGCTGTCCGGCTGTTGGCGGAGCTGGACGCCGCGCAGGCCGAGAGCGCCTTCCAGGGGCTGGCGCGGCGGTTGTCGGGTGAGCGGGTCACGGTCCGGGTGGCGGTGGACCGCACCCTGGGTGCGGCGGTGCGCGGCGCGGTGTCGTTGTCGCGGGGGTTGGATCAGGTCACCGCCTCGACGGTGCGGGCGACGGCGGTCACCGGGGCGGCGACGTTGCGGTACGCCGCGCTCACCGCGGCTGTGGGCAACGCCGTGGGCGTGCTCGGTGGGCTGGGTGGCGCGGCGGCCACCGCGTCGGGGTCGCTGCTGCTGATTCCGGCTGCCGGGCTCGCGGCCGTCGCGGTGTTGCAGACCCTGAAGCTGGGCACGGAGGGTTTCACCGACGCCCTGTCGGAGTCGGACCCGGCGAAGTTCGCCGAGGCGGTCGCCGAGTTCGCCCCGGCGATGCGGGGGACGGCGGAGGCGGTGCGGGCGTTGCGCCCGGAGTTCACCGCGCTCCAGCTCGACGTCCAGGAGCGGCTGTTCGCCAACCTGGGGCGCGAGGTCACCGACCTGGGTGCCCGGTATATGCCGGTCCTGCGGGCCGGGACGACCGAGATCGCGGACTCGCTCAACGCTTCGGCGCGTGGGGTCGGCTTCTTTCTGCGGGAGGCCCGCACCGCCCGTGACGTGGCCACGGTCTTCGACAACTCCGCGGTTGCCGCTGGTGAGTTGTCGAACGCGGTGCAGCCGCTGCTGCGCGTCCTGCGCGACATCGCGGTGGTCGGGTCCGGGTTCCTGCCGGGATTCGCCGAAGCAATCGCCGATAGCACCCGGCAGTTCTCGGCGTTCATCGCCGAGGCGCGGCAGACCGGGCAGCTTCAGCAGTGGCTCAGCGCCGGGTTGTCCACCCTGGGCGAGCTGGCCACCCTGCTGGGGAATCTGGTCGGGATCGTCGGCGCGGTCCTGCGGGCGGCGAACACCTCCGGTGCGTCGCTGCTGGCGACGCTCAACGCGGTCACCGCGGCTGTTCTGGGGTTTCTGCGCTCGGCGGAGGGCCAGCAGGCGCTCACGCAGATTTTCGGCGGTCTCGCCGCGATCGCCGCCGGGCTCACCCCTGTCCTGGCCGCGCTGGGGCAGGCGGTGGTCACGTTCCTGGCCCCGGCTGTGGCGGTCCTCGGCCCGCAGCTCGGGCAGGCGCTGGCGGCGTCGGCCCCGGCGATCGGCCCGCTGGCTCAGGTGCTGGCGGCGTTGGCGCCGCTGGCGGGCACGGTGGCGCTGGCGTTCGCGCAGATGCTCGTCCCCGCCGCCCAGGCGCTGGCCCCGATCGTGGAGGCCCTGGCCCCGGCTTTGTCCATTGTGGCCGGTCTGCTGGGTGGGGCAGTCGGCGGCGCGATCACCGCGCTGGCCCCGGCCGTGCTCGGCCTGGCCCAGGCGCTCGCGCCGCTGGTGGTCCAGCTCGGGACGATGCTGGCGGGGGCGCTGGCGGCCAACGCGCCGCTGCTCGCGCGGTTCCTCACCGAGTTGACCCCGATCGTCGCTGCGGTCGGGGGCGCGTTCCTCCAGGCACTCGGCGTGGTGTTGCCGGTCCTGGGGCAACTGGCCGGGGTGTTCGCCCAGGTGCTGCTGGTCGCGCTGCGCGCCGTGCAGCCGGTGCTGCCGGTGATCGTGCTGCTCATCGAGCAGTTGGCCGGGATCATCTCCGATGCTCTCACCCAGGCGACCCCGACCCTGGTCCAAATAGGACAGTTGCTCGGCGAAGTCCTCGTGGTGGCCGTGGGCGCGCTGGCGCCGGTGCTGCCGCCGTTGGCGGAGGCGTTCCTCACGGTGGTGACCGCGCTGCTGCCGATCGTGCCGCCGCTGCTGTCGCTGGTGGGCGAGCTGCTGCCGCCGCTGACCTCGCTGGTGTTGGCGTTGGTGCCGGTCCTGGTGCAGGTCGCCCGGACGTTCGCCACCGTCGTCTCGGCGGTCGCCCCGCTGATCGACACGCTCGCCCGCGCCCTGATGCCGGTCATCCAGGCGTTGTTGGGCGTGGTGGAACGGGTGTTCGCCGCGATCGGGTCGATCATCGCCGGGGCCATGCGCTACATCCAGGGCGTCATCGACGTCGTCCTGGGGTTGATCACCGGGAACTGGGGCCGTGTCTGGTCGGGGTTGCGGAACATGCTCGGCGGGATCTGGGACGCCATCTCCGGGGCGGTGTCCAACGGCCTCGGCGCACTGCTGCGCCTGTTCATCGACCTCCCCGGCCGCATCCTCGGCGCGCTCGGGGACCTGGGCGAGTTGCTGGTCGAGGCGGGGAAGAACATCATCCGCGGCCTGATCCGCGGTGTGGAGCTGGCGTGGCAGTGGATCAAGGACAAGCTGAAGTCGCTGACCGATCTGCTGCCGGACTGGAAGGGGCCGCCCTCCCGTGACCGGGTGCTGCTCGCCCCCACCGGGCGCATGATCATGGGCGGGTTCCTGCGCGGGCTGGAGGACGGGACCCCGGACGTGCGGGACTACCTGTCCGACCTCACCGACACCCTGCCCCTGGCCATGGATGCCACGGTCACGGCCGGTGTGGTCAACCGGCGGGTGCCCGCGCTCGGCCCGACCACCCCGGCCATGTCGGGCGTCGGCGGGTTGGGGGCGTGGGAAATCTCGGCCGCCGTGACCGCCGGGGTCCTGGCCGCCCTCGACGGCGCGCGCCTGCGGGTGGACGGCACCGGGGTGGCCAGGTTGGTCAACGCCACCAACGCGGCCAACGCCCGACGCTGACCACCAGGGCGGGGCGGGGTGATGCGGGGTGCGTCAGTTCCACCTGGGACCGGTCGGGGCGCTGCGGGCGCTGCCGTCCCCCTCGCTCGGGAGCGGCCCGGACGCGACCGCGACCCGTTACGGCGCGATTCACCGCTCACTCGGTGGGCGGGTCACCGTGGACCGGGTCGCGGTGAAACGCATGTGGTCGCTGTCCTGGCCCTACCTCGACCCGGACACCCACTCCTTCCTGGACGCGGTGCACCACGGGTTGGTGGCGGGTCCGTTGTGGTTGATCGACCCCGAGCGCCGCAACCGCCTGCCCCCGGGGATCGCGGCGGCGGGGTCGTTCGATCACACCACCGTCGGGTTCACCGTGAGCGCGGGCACCCTCGCCTGGACCACCGAGGTCCCGGTGCCGGATGTGCCGTTGGCGGGCGGGCTGGAGTGGGCGGTTCCGGCCGGGGGCGGGCAGCTCATCGCCGACCCGTGTCCGGTGCTCCCGGGTGAACCGGTGTGCGCGTCGGTGTGGGTGACCTCGACCGTGCTGCCGGTGGGACTGCTCATCGCCTTCTACAACCCGGCCGGGGCGTTCGTCTCGTTCGCCACCTCCGACGCGGCCATCACCCCGGGGGCCGGGGCGCGGCTGTGGCTGACGCACACCCCCGCCGCCCCGGCCGCGTTCGCCCGCCTGGCCCTGACCGCCGGCTCATCGGCCGGTGGTGGGCGGGTGGCCACCACCGGGTGGCAGCTCGAACCCGGCACCACCCCGTCTGGGTGGGCGCCGGGCGGCGGCGCGGCCGAAGTGGTTCTCGACGCCCTCACCGCCGCGTACCCGGTGCCCGGTGCCTGGGCGACCACGCTCACTCTTCTGGAGGTCTGACATGCAACTGCCCGACGACCGCGCTCTGGCCGCCGCCGTCACCTTCCCCGACCGCACCCCCATCGGCCGACTGGTCGTGGACTGGGGACGCGACGGCCAGTACACGCACCCGCTTTCGGACCTGTCGTCGGTGCTGGACTCGGTCACGGTGGAACGGTCGATCACCGGGGACCTCCCGGCCGAGTGCACGCTGATCGAGGGCCACACCGCCGCGACGCTGACCGCCACCCTCGCCGGGGCACGTCCCGGCGACCCGGTCGATATGTCCCGGATGCTGTCCCCCTACCGCCCCGACAGCCCCCTGCACGGCGTGTCCGTTGTGGACGTTGCGCTTCAGTTGGACCTGGGGCTGGTGACCACCGGGGGGCGGCGGCTGGTGCGGCAGTTCACCGGCACCACCCGCGCCCTGCGCCTCTCGGCCGCCGACCGCACCGTCACCCTCGACGCGCTCGACCCGGCCGAACGGCTGCGGGCCGCGGTCACGTTGCCGGTGTGGGCCGCGTCCGAGCGCACCTACCGCAACCCCGCGATCTGGCCCTACCGCGACCGCACCAACACCCAATGGATTGTCGATCATGTTCTGCGGCGCAACGGAATCCACCTGTCCCCACCACCACACCCTGGGGTGTTGTGGGCGATGACCTGCCACGGCGGCCTGGCCCCCGACATCGGGTTCGACGCCTCCCTGATCATCGGCCGCAAAACCGGCCCCTCGGTGCCCGAGTTCGTCCCCGGCCGCTACGGGCTGGCAGCCAACGGCGGGCGGGACTGCTTCGCCTGGGGCAGCGGACGCACTATGGGTAAACCGTTCGCCCTGGGCAGCGGACGCGGGCACCTGATCGAGTTCCACATCCACGCCGGGGCCGCCAACACCTTCCACTCAGACCCGAACGCGGACGGCACCGTGATCTCGGTGTCGACCAGCCTGGTCAAACTCGACGGCACCACCATCGACGCCGCCATCACCACCGACGGGCAGCTCGTGGCCCGAATCTGGGACAACCCGACCACCACCCCCGTCCTGCGCGCCACCATCACCGGCCCGAGGATCACCGGACAGGCCGCGTGGCACTCGGTGGGGCTCTGGATCGCCTACGACCACACCAACCGGACCGTCACCACCCGCTGGCACCTCGACGGCGCCCAAACCGGACCGTCCACGCTGGTGCTGGAGCTGCCCCACCAGGTCACCGCCGCGCGTGGGGCCGTGCAGTTCCGCACACCGCTGCCGGTGCAATGCCTCCAGATCGCCGAAACCACCACCGCGCCCCCAATGGACTGGGGTGCCCCGCACGTCCCGCAGGCCGACTTGGACGTCGGGCACAACTGGGTCACCGGGCTGCCCGAGATCGTCGGCGGCGAGTCCTGGTCGGTCATCAAAGACGCCGTGGCCGCCGAGTACGGGCTTGCCTCCTTCGATGAGCACGGACTGTTCACCTTCCGCACCCGTGCCCGCCCGCGGCCCGCGCCGGTCAAATCCATCACCGCCGCCGTCGACCTGGGCGACCTGGCGCCGTCGATCGCCTTGGACTCGGTGCGCAACGAGATCACCCACACCCACTCTGTTCGCCTGGAACGCGACACCGCCACCGTCTACACCGCCCACACCGCCGACGAACTCGACACCCCGTTCGGCACCACCACCCGCACCCTGGTGCTCGACCACCGCTGCCGCATCAACCCCACCCTGCTACGGCACACCCGCGCCACCTGGGACGGCGACGTGCTCGGCGGCTACGTCTGCGTCAACGCCGCCACCGGGGCCGAGGTCGGCAACGTCGCCGTCACCCTCACCGCGAACGACGATCAGGCCACCGTGCGGCTGACCGTGTCCAACCCGAACAGCTTCGTCGTCCGCTTCGCCACCGACAACGACCAGCCTGCCTTCCGCATCTCCGGCAACCCCGTCACCGACGACCCCGCCCACACCACCATCACCCGCGACCAGGCATCCGCGGCCCGCTACGGCCGCCGCGTCCTGCAACTGCCCGATACCCCGTTCCGCCAGCACCCCGACCCCGCCGCCACCGTCGCCCGATCCCTGCTGGACGACTTGGCCGACCCGGTGGCCGTCCTCGCCGAGATCCCCGTCCTCGGCGACCCCCGCGTGCAACTCGGCGACGTGGTCACCGTCTCCGACCCGGACGGGTTGGGCGGGCCGATCATCGCCGCCGTCATCGGCTCCCGCCGCACCCACAGCGCCGGCGACGGCCTGACCGACTCCCTGACCCTGCGCGTCCTGCCCACCTGAGCCCACCAGGAGGTCACTCCACTGTGGATCCCTCCTGGCTCACCGCCGCCGCCGCGCTACTCGGCCCCCTCACCGGAGCCGCGACCGGCGCGTGGACCGCCCGACGCGGCGTGCGCGCCGCCCGCGCCGCCGCCGACCAGCAATCCCTGACCGCCCTGCACGCCGGATACCAGGCGCTGCTGGCCGAACGCGCCACCTACACCCGCGACGTCCTCGCCGAACTCGCCGCGGTCAAAGCCGAACTGTCCGCCCTACGCGCCGAGCACCTCACCGTGCTGCGCGAACTCGCGGGCCTGCGCGCCCACCTCACCCCCACCCCGGCCACGCCGGACAACCCGAAGGACCCCACGTGACCGACTACGGCATCGACCTGTCCCACTGGAACACCGTCACCGACTGGCACGCCGTTCGCGGCAACAACATCACCTACGCCAGCATCAAACTCACCGAGAACACCACCTTCACCGACCCCGACGCCGCCACCCACATCAACGGCGCCCGCTCGGCGGGCGTCATCCCCGGCGGCTACCACTTCGCCCGCCCCGGCAACATCCCCGCCCAGGTCGACCACTTCGCCACCCACCTGCACCGCCACAGGCTCGCCGGCGGCCGGGTCCTCGCGCCGATGCTGGACATGGAAGCCCCCGAACTCCGCGCCGACGCGAACACCTTCGTCCGCGACTTCATCAACCGGCTGCGCGCCAAGGCGGGCATCCGCCGCGTCCTCGTCTACGCCAACCTCGACTGGTACCGCAACGTTCTACGCCCCGACCAGTGGGCCGACCACGACGTGATGCTCTGGATCGCCCGCTACAACGGCGACCCCGGCAACCCCGGCTGGGCCCACCCCCGCCTCGCCCTGCACCAACACACCAGCACCGGCACCGTCCCCGGCATCCCGGACAAGGTCGACCGCAACGCCACCATGAACGGCTGGTCCCTGACCGCCCTCACCCTCGACGGAACCATCCCGGCACCCGGTCCGCAGCCGTCCCCGCCGGTCCCCGCCCCGCCGCCCGGACCCGGCGGCACCTACACCATCCGACCCGGCGACACCCTCACCGCCATCGCGCTCAGGTTCGGCACGAGCGTGACCGCCCTGGCCGCGCTCAACCACATCCCCGACCCCAACCGCATCCTCGCCGGGGCGACCCTGCGCCTGCCCGGACCCACCGCGCCGCCGCAGACCCGCCGCTACCAGATCCGCCCCGGTGACACCCTCTCCGGCATCGCCGCCCGACACGGCACCACCGTGGCCGCCCTCGCCCGCCTCAACAACATCACCGACCCGAACCGGATCTACGCCGGGAACTGGCTGGTTCTGCCGTGACACCCGACCCCGCCGGGGCCTGGGTGCTGCTGCTCATCGTCTGCGGCTGGCTCCTGATCAAAGCCGCCGTCGCGTTCGTGCGCCTCTACGACCGACTCGACCACCTCCCACCCCACCCACCCGAAAGGACCCACTACGTGACCCGTCATCCCCTCCGCGTCATCGCCTCCATCGTCGGCGGCCTCACCGCCCTGGCCCAGGGCCTGGTCGGCGCGGGCCTGTTCACCCCGGACCAGGGCAACGCCACCACCGGACTCATCGCCGCCGTGATCACCCTGCTCGCCACCTTCGGCCTGGTCATCACCACCGAACCCAAGATCACCCCCACCGCAGACCCCCGCGACCACCACGGCCACCCTCTGGTCCCGGCCGCGCCCGAGCGCTACGGGTTCACCACTGAGCGGGGGATTCGGGAGTGAGCGGCCACCTTGATCCGGCGGCGGTGCTCAGCCCGGAGGCGCTGGCCGCCGCGCGAGCCTCAGCCGCAGCCGCTCCGCCGTTCACCCCGGCCCAGCGTGACCTGCTCACAGCCATCTTCCGCCCGGCCGTGACCGCCCTGACCACCCGCGAGAACGCCTCCGGCGGGCCTGTCGGGCTCCCGTGACACCACGTCGATAACGGTCGCCCCCCCGGCCCCGCAGGGGTGCCGGGGCGGCGACCACCACCCGTTCACGCCACCGGAAGCCAACTCAGTGCCACCGACGACGGGTCGAAACCGGCCCGTCCCCGCTTGGTCGGCAGCAACCGGGGCCGCAGCACCGCCCGCAGCACCGCCCGGCGGGCTTCCACGTCCATCGTGCTCCACACCTGCCGTGCCCGTGACCCCACCACCGGGGCCAGCAGCGGCACCGCCCCGAGCGACTGCGCGCGCCGCTCGGCCGCCTCGATCCTGGGCAGCAACTTCGCCTCGATCCGCGCCAGCCGCTCCGGGCCGATCTCCCCGTCGGCGGCGGCGTCGGTGAACCCGTCCAACCGGGCACGCAAGTCCCGGGCCTCGTCGGCGGCCTTGGTCAACTCATCCGTCGAGGCCGCCACCCGGAACAGCTCCGCCGAGTTCTCCAACCGGGTCAACAGCGCCTCCACCACGAACGCCTCCAACAGAGCCGCCTTCCGCGACCGGCACCCCTTGGCGCACGCATAGACCCCGCCGTCGCTGGACTTGAAATACGTGGGCCTCTCGCACTTGCCGCAGACCACGATCCCCGACAGCACGTGCTTGACCCGGACCCCGTCCCGCCGCGTGGCGTGCAGCGGATCACCCAGCCGAGCGACCACCAACGCACGCTGCCCAGGGCTGATCAACGGCTGCCACCGGCCCTCGCAGACGACCTGCCCGTGCAATACCCGCAACCCGGCGATCACCGGGTTCAACACGACCGACCGCACCGCCTCACCAGTCCACGGAGCCGGGATCACAGTGACGACCTTCTCGGCGTTGAGCGAGCGCGCCACCCACGACGGGTGCTCCCTGCGGGACCCGACCCGTTCCAGCACCTCGTCCGCCGCCGCCCGCTGCTCACCGGTGCACCCCGCCATCAACCTCGCCCAGCTCGCCGGATCACGCGAGGCGTCCCACACCTTGCGCACATGCCGGGCGCTCCACCGCCCGCCCCTCGGCGTCGGCACCCCCCGACCATCCAGATCACGGGCGATCGACCCCAACGACCGGGCCGCGATCACCTGCTCCACCATCCACACCACGACCGGACCGGTCACCTCATCGGGCACCATGTCCACGGCCTCACCCGTGTCCTGATCGAACACCTTCCGGTACCCGAACGACTTCTGCCCATGCCACCACCGGTCATGCGCCCGCGAGGCCACCCCCCGACGCACCCGCTTACGAATCTTCTCCGACTCGCGCTCGGAATCCACCGCGTCCTCCGCGGTGTCGATCCGATCGTCCGGGACGTTCATGTCGTAGATCCGGTCGTCATAGGCCCAGTACCCGCCCACCCGGATCAACAGCTTCCGCAGCTCCACGAACACATCCAACTCACGCTGCGCCCGCGAACTCTCCCACGTCCACAGCAGGTTCGCCTCCCCCTCCGAGATCAACCGCAACGCCTCGGCGTACTCCGGCCGCGCGTACTGCGCGTACCGGCTCGCGGACATGTCGTTGTCCCGCAACACCGCGACCACCGTGATCCCGTTGGCCTCACAGAACCTCCGACCCTCGACAACCTGAGACTCGACCGAAATCTGCCGACCCTTCCTGTCCGCAGACGCCCGCGCATAAATCACCCCACGCAACACGGGCATTCCCGCAGCCCGCTCACGAGCGCCACGAGTCAACAAACCACTGGTCACCGCAGGCCCCCAGACCTGGCCACAATGAGGCGCCCAACGCGCCCGAACACGCGCAGCTTACCCGTAAAACCCCACGTCAGCCCCCATATGTGAGGCGCGTCCAACATCAAATATCCGGTCATGAAAACACCATAAAACCCGGACTAGCTGGAGTGGTTTCTTTGGGGGAGAAGGAAGATCCCTAAACTGGCCGTGGTCGTGGGGCCGAAGGCTCCCCACCCGTCTTTCCCACGACGGGATCTTCCTTCGTAGGGGCCCCAAAGAAACCACTCCACCCCATCGAGCAGACCAAAGCAGACCAACAGCCCCCAAGCGGCCCCCGGCGACCAAGCACCGGGGACCGCCCACCTCACCTCTACCCAAGATCAACCGGCAAAGAAGCCAATGTGCGCAACACGATCCCAGGAAACCGATCAGGCTCATCCACAGCCAGCGTCATATCATGCTTCACCATCTCAGCGATCGCGAACTGCGCGGTCATCCGAGCGATAGGCGCAGCCACACAGAAGTGGATGCCATGCCCAAACCCAAGGTTCCGACTGGCAGGACGAGACAGATCCAGCGTCTCCGGACGATCGTAGAACTGAGGATCCCGATTGGCCGCCCCGAGAATCGCCGCCACATGCTCCCCAGGCCGCATCGGGAAACCAGCGACCTCAGTCGGCGCGAGGGCGGTGCGCGGCACCATCTGCAGTGGCGAGTCGTAGCGCAGGAGTTCTTCGGTCGCGGTGACGATCTGGTCCGGGTTGGCGCGCAGCCAGGTGATCTGGTCAGGGTTGCGCAGCAGGGCCAGGAAGGCGTTGCCGATGAACGCGGCGGTGGCGTTGAAGCCCGCGGCCAGCAGGTTCATCAGGGTCATGCCCAGTTCCATCTCGGTGAGCTGGTCGCCGTCGGCCGCTTGGACGAGGGCCAGTTGGCTGATCAGGTCGTCGCCGGGGTTGGCGCGGCGTTCGGCGGCCATCTCCAGGCCCGCGCGGACGAAACCCTCGCGGGCGCGGTCGCGGTCGAGTTTTTCCTCTGGGGAGAGGATGAAGCCGGGGTCGAGGCCGCGGCCGCTGATGTTGGCCAGGCCGAGGAACTCCTCGTGGTAGCGCTTGGGGACGTCGATGAGCGCGTCGAGGACGAGGCCGGGCAACGGCCTGGCCACAGTGGACATCAGGTCGACGCGACCGTCGACGGCCTTGTCGCGGGCGGTGGCCATGAGTTCGGCGGCGAACTTCTCGGTGCTGTCGCGCAGACCGGCGACCATCCTCGGGGTGAACGCCTTGGACACCATGGCGCGGATGCGGGTGTGGTCCGGCGGGTCCATGAAGATCAGCGGGCGGCCGGGTGGGCCGTCGGGGTTAGGCGAGAACTGGTCGGCGACGACCGGCTCGTCGCCGTAGCCGAGTTTGGGGTTGGTCATCACCGCCGAGGCGTCCTGGTGGCTCACCGCGATCAGCATCCCGGCCGGAGTGCGGAAAACTTGGCCGTTCTCTTCCCGGATGCGGCGGTACACCGCGTAGGGGTCGCGGTGGAACCGCGGGTCGAACGCGTCGAAGGGCAGGATCTGGGCCGCTAACTCTCGGTCGACGGATAAGGCCTCGGTCATGGTTGGCTCCCTTGTTGTGCCTGTCGGACCTTCATGTGCTTCACCCACGCCGCGCTTAACTCGGCGTAGTCGGGTTCGGTGCCGGGAGTGAGCCGCCGCCACAGATCGGCCAGCCGGTGACCAGTCTCGACACAGTGGGCGTCCGCGACAGCCTGACTGTCCATAATGGAGTCGACGGGGGCGCCGCTCGCCGCGTGGGCGAGGACAGCGGTGGCGGAGAACAGCTCCGCCGCGATTCGCCCGAGCAGGATCACGGTACGCTGCCGGGCGAAGAGGTCTTCCGGTTGCGGGTGGCGGGCGACCAACTCCCGGCAGGTCGTGTGGAACCGGTGGACCTGCGTGGCGACCACCGCCAGGTGCGCCTGGTTCGCCGGGGACAGGTCGTTCTCGGTCGGCAGAACGAGGTCCGCCATTTCGCCGGTCGCCCCGAAGAACCGGGTGAGGATGCGGCGCCCGGCCAAGTTGTCGATCTGGAAGTCGACGTTGCCCGCGATGCGCAGCCCGCGCGCGTCGCGCATCCGGCGCTCCAGCGGCACCGGGACGGCGCCGCGCCGCCGCTTGCTCGCGGCAGTCTCGATGCCCTCGCCGCCGTGCAGCGACACGGTTCGATCGACCACGCGCCAACAGGTCCGCACCGCGAGGTTCTTGGTCAGCACCCGTTCCAGCCACCGCTCAGCGGGGCCGAGCAAGCTCCACCGCACGGCGCAGTCGACGGCGTGCACGTCGGCCAGGGTGGCGGCGACGATGCGCTGAATCTCGTCGTACTCCCCCAGTCCCCGCCCATCGATGGCGCGGCGGGCAACGAACTCGCCGGACCAGTCGAGGCAGAGCCGGGCGATGGCGGCGGCGGGCGCCGCGGTGAAGTACAGCTGCCCCAAGGTGAACGCGGTCTGCATGGCGACAGGGAACCCTGGGGTCTCCGGTTCGCCGCGCACGACCCGCTCAGCGGGGACCACGACGTCGGTGAAGCGCAGCGCGCCGTTGGGCAGGCCCTTGCTGCCGGTGAACTCGATGGCCGAGCGCACGGAGAACCCTGGCGTCGCGGTGTCCACAAAGCACACAGTGAGCCGCCTGCCGTCCGACCCCCGCTCGGTGGCCGCGACCGGCAGGAGGTCGGCGATCGGCCCATGACCGGTGAATATCTTGTCCCCGTTGAGGATGTAGGCGGACCCGTCTTCGGTGGGCGTCGCGGTCATGCCCGGCCACAGGTTGTTCTGCCCCGTGGGTTCGGTGAGCCCGAACCCGGACACCGCTCCCCCGCCGATCCGCTCCCGCACGAACTCGCGCAGCGGGCCGTCGGGTAACGCGGGGATCAGCGCCGCCGCGCTGACGCCCGCCTGGATGGCGAGCATCTGCCCGGCCGCGGTGGACCAGCTCACCGCGGCCTCAATCGCCCGAAACACGCCGTACGGCGGCAAGCCCAGCCCGCCCATGCCCGCGTCGATGCCCAGTTTCAGCAGGCCGCTTGCCCGCAGGTCGTCCACGAAACCCTCCGGCAGCGCGGCGGTGCGATCCACCTCGTCCGGATCGATGCGGGCACGCATGAACTCTGCGACGCCCGCCTCGGCCGCGTCGCAAGCCACCTGCTCGTCGGCGTCCTGGCGCGGGCAGTCCCGCAGCCGCGCCCAGTCGAGGGCGCCCGCTTCGAGGCTGTCAAGGAAAGTGGTCATGACGCGGACACCAGTTCGACCGGCACGTCCAGCAGGACGGTGTGCTTGTGGTTGGGCGCCCAGACTTCCCGGCCCACCAACCGGATTTCCGCGACCCGGTCGAGCAAGGCGGTCAGCGCCAGGGAGATTTCCAGCCTGCCGAACTCGTCGCCGAGGCAGTAGTGCGTGCCGTGGCCGAACGACAGGTGCGGGTTGGGATCACGGGTGATGTCGAAGGTGTCGGCGTGCGGGAAGACCGCCTCGTCGCGGTTGGCGGAGGGCCACCACAGCGTGACCTTCTCCCCCGCTTTCATGGTCTGGCCGTGCAACTGGACGTCTTCGGTGAGGGTGCGCCGGTTGTACGGGTTGGCGGGCAGCCAGCGCAGCACCTCTTCCACGGCGGTCGGCAGCAGCGAGCGGTCGGCGCGCAGCGCGGCCCACTGCTCGGGGTGCTGGGCGAAGGCGAGCAGGCCGCCCGCGATCGTGTTGCGCGGCTGCTCGAAGCCGCTGACCAGCAACACGCTGGCGTTGGCTTCGCGCTCCACATCGGACAGTGGTCGCTGCCCGTCGGGCACTTCGCCGACCGCGAGGACGCTACCCAGGTCGTCGGCGGGAGCGGCACGCTTGGCAGCTATCAGACTGGAGAAGTAGCCGCGCAGCCGCGCGTAGGTCGCCCGGGAGTGCTCGGTGGCCTGGCCGGTGCGGCGGTCGGTGAACCCGAGCACCGCGTGCACCAGCTCGGTGAGCATCGGCCAGTCCTCGGCGGGCACGCCGAGCAGCGACGCGACCGACTGAAGGGAGAACGGCTCGGTGTAGTCGTCGACCAGGTTTCCCTTGCCCCGCGCCACGAACTCGTCGGCCAGCCGCTCCGCGCTCGCCCGCAGGCGATCGGTTCTGGCCGCCACCGCGGCTCCGGTGACCGCGGGGGACAACAGGTTCTTGAACACGTCGTGGCGCGGATTGTCCATCATCGCCAGGACCGTGCCGGTGAGCCCGCTGCTGACCGGCAGGTCTTCCAGGTGCGAGCCGCCGCTCGCGCGTCCGCCGCCGCCCTGCGAGGAGAACAGCGGGCTGACCGACGCCGCCGCGATGTCGGCGTGCCTGCTGAGCACCCAGAAGCCCTCACCGTCCGGCAGTGTGCCGGGCGGGTGGTAGAGCAGCGGCGCCGACTCGCGCAGCCGGGCGAAAACCGCGTAGGGAATGCCGTCGGCGAACCGGGACTGGTCGGTCAGGTCGAAGCCGCCCAGGATCGGGGGAAGGCCGGTCATGCGTCACCTCACTCGCGCTGGGACTGGGGAAGCCGAGCGCCACGACCCGGCCTGCTGGAACGAGCCGCGGTCCCACGCCGCCCGGGCCGTGGAGCCTGCCCGCTCGACGGGATCGGACGCCAAGGCGGCGAGCACGGCGACGAGCGCGGCGAGGTCTTCCGCGGAGGGGTTGCCGCGGATCACCCGGACCGCGCTCATCGCGGCGGGTTTCCGTGCTTGCGCGACGGCAGGTCCGCGTGCTTGGCGCGCAGCATGGCGAACGCGGCCACGAGCACCCGCCGGGTGTCGCCGGGATCGATCACGTCATCGACCAGACCGCGTTCGGCCGCGTAGAAGGAATGCATCAGTTCCTCCTGGTAGTCCTTGATTTTCTGCTTGCGGACCGTGTCGGGGTCGTCGGCGGCGGCGATCTCCCGGCGGAAGATGACGTTGGCGGCGGCCTCGGCCCCCATGACCGCGATCTCGTTGCCCGGCCACGCCAGCGACAGGTCCGCGCCGATGGAGCGCGAGTCCATGACGATGTACGCGCCGCCGTAAGCCTTGCGCACGATCAGCTGCACGCGCGGCACGGTCGCGTCGCAGTAGGCGTAGAGCAGTTTCGCGCCATGCCGGATGATGCCGCCGTGCTCCTGCCCGACCCCGGGCAGGAAGCCGGGCACGTCGACCAGGGTCAGCAGCGGGATGTTGAACACGTCGCAGGTGGAGACGAACCGCGCGGCCTTCTCCGAGGCGTCGATGTCCAGCACCCCGGCCACCGAAGCGGGCTGGTTGGCCACGATGCCGACCACATGCCCGTCCAGCCGCGCGAGTCCACACAGGACGTTGGTCGCCCACCGTGTGTGCACCTCGAAGAAGTCGCCGTGGTCCACGATCTCCTCGATCACATCCCGCATGTCGTAGGCGCGCTGCGGGTCGGCGGGCACCATCTCGGCCAGCGCGTCGGTGCGCCGGTCCGGCGGGTCGGCCGAGGCGACCGCGAGCGGGGTCTCCCGATTGTTCTGCGGCAGCAGGGAAAGCAGGTACCGGACGTCCTCCAGGCAGCTTTCCTCGTCGTCGTAACTGAACGCGGCCACGCCGGAGACCTCGGCGTGCACGTCCGCGCCGCCGAGCCCGTCGCTGGTGACGCGCTCGCCGGTCACCGTCTCCACGACGTCCGGGCCGGTGATGAACATCTGCGAGATGCCGCGCACCATGAACACGAAATCGGTGAGCGCGGGCGCGTAGGCCGCGCCGCCCGCGCACGGGCCGAGCATCACGCTGATCTGCGGAATCACCCCGGAATTGCGGGTGTTGCGGCGGAAGATCCCGCCGTAGCCCGCGAGCGCGGTGACCCCTTCCTGGATGCGGGCGCCCGCGCCGTCGTTGAGGCTGACCAGCGGGGCGCCCGCGGCTTCCGCGAGGTCCATCAGCTTGTGGATCTTGGCGGCGTGGGCCTCGCCGAGCGCGCCGCCGAAGATGCGGAAGTCGTGCGCGTACACGAAAACCGTCCGCCCGTGCACCAGCCCCCAGCCGGTGACGACGCCGTCGGTGTGCGGGCGGCGGGTTTCCAGGCCGAATCCGGTCGCTCGGTGCCTGCGCAGTCCGTCAATCTCCTGAAACGTGCCGGGGTCGAGCAGCAGGTCGATCCGTTCGCGGGCGGTCAGCTTGCCTTTGGCGTGTTGCCGGGCGGTCGCCTCCTGGTCGGTTCCGACGCGGACGGCTTCCTTGAGTTCGCGTAGTTCGTCCAGACTTCCCCTGGTCGGCATGGCGGCACTTCCCCTCTCACCTGGGCTCGGCGGCCACGTGGGCGAGCACCCGGTCGGCGCGCTCGATGTCGGTCAGCCGGGTCCCCGCCGCGGCGACGTAGCCGTCCGGGCGCAGCAGGACGAACCCGGTGGCGCGGGCGGGCTGGATGTGCTGGTGCACCGCGATTTCCGGGTGCCTGCCCGCGATCTCGGCCGCCCACGAGGTGAACCCCCTGCCGGGCGAGCCCAGGGTGAGCAGCCGGAACCGGTCGTCCGGGGGCGCCGCGGCCACCGCGTCGGCGATCCAGTGCGCGGGCCGGGTTCCCGGCCTGGGCAGGATGCCCCGGCGCGGCGCGGCATCCTGGCCGGACAGGACGTCGGGGTAGGCGATCCGCCAGCCCGCCAGCAGCGGGACGAACCAGCGGCGCAGGACCCCGGTGGCGCTGAGCGTGCTCCACGACAGGTTCCGCACCCGGGAGCCGATCGGGCCGAGCATGAACACCTGAAGGAACCGGCGGGTGGTGCGCACGATGTGCTCGGCGGCCTGGCGGCGCTCTGGCTCGTAGGTGTCCAGGATCGCCGGGCTGAGCTTGCCGTGGATGACCCCGGCGAGTTTCCAGGCCAGGTTGTGGGTGTCCTGCAGACCGAGGTTGAGACCTTGGCCGCCCAGCGGCGAGTGCGTGTGCGCGGCGTCGCCGACCAGGAAGCAGCGGCCGACCCGCAGCCGCGCCGCGATCCGTTCCTGGCTGGTGAAGCTGTTGACCATGTCGAGGCCGCGCACGGCGACGTCGCCGGGGCCGCGCTCGTCGAGCAGGCGTTGCACGCCTTCCGCGGTCATCGGATAGTCGTCGGCGACCGCGCCGGACACCCGGGTCCGGCCGCCGGGCATCGAGGCGAACACCACCGACCCGGTGCGGCCGAGGAAGTAGTGCACGGCGTCGGTTTCCAGGTTCGCGCTGATTTTTCCCTCTGCCAGCAGGAAGTTCGTGCGGACCGGGCTGCCGGGAAACTCGACGCCGAGCAGGTCGCGCACACTGCTGCGCACACCATCGGCGGCGATGAGGTAGTCCGCCGAGATGCGTTCGGTGCGGCCCGCGCTGGTCGCGGAGACGGTGACGCTGTCTTCGGTCTGCAAGACAGCGGTCACGGTGGTGGACCGCTCGACCTTGCCGCCGAGTTGTTCGAGCGCCCGTTCCAGGAGCCTGCTGGTCTGCTCCTGCGGCAGCATCAGCGGCTCGTTCTCCGCGCCCAGCGTCACTTTCAGCGTCCGACCGCCAGCCAGGTGGTAGCTGGTGGTGCGGATCTTCAGGCCCAGCGCCTCCGCGTCGGCCAGCATCCCCAGTTCGGCGAACACGCGCAGGGTCGGCGGATGCAGTTGGACGGCCCGGGAACCGAGGTTGGGGCCGTTGGCCGCTTCCACGATCCGCGCGGGAACCCCGCGCCGCCACAGCGCGCAGGCGGTGGCCAGGCCGACCGGGCCTGCGCCGACAATGAGGACCGGCACGCGGTCCTGTCCGGACTCGGTCATGAGTTCCCCTCGGTGGACGCGGGAGCGGTGCGGGCAAGCCACTGCCCGATCACCGCCGCGGTGGACTCGGCGTGCTGTTCGATCAGGGAGAAGTGGTCGCCGGGCACGTCGAGCACGTGGTGCCGGCGCGGCCAGGTCGAGCGCCAGTCCGCGGTGGACTCCAGGCCGGGAACCGGATCGGTCGGCCGGACGAGCAGGACCGGGGCGGTCAGGTCGGTTGGGGTCCAGTCGGCGATGAGCGTGAGGTAGTGGCTCATGGCGGCCGACCGGGTGTCGTCGGCGCCGAGATCGCGCAAGCGCTCGCCCATGCCCGCCATCAGCGCTGGCCCCACGGCGGCCAGCGTCGGGCTGCCCGGCGGGTAGGTGTCGAGCAGCACCACCGCGTCGACCGGGGTGCCGGATTGTTCCAAGTGGACAGCCACGGCGTGGGCCAGCACACCGCCGGACGAGTAGCCCACGAGCACCCGGGGCCGGTCGGCGGCTTTGACCGCGTTGGCCGCTGCCGCCACGAAGGCGTCCAGGGTGGCGGGCAGCCGCTCACCCGCGACGAAACCGGGCAGGGTGACGGCGGTGACACCGCCGGTGAACGACGCGGCGAGCCGGGCGAACTGGTGCGGCCCGGAGGTGGCGAGCACCGTCGGGAAGCACAGCAGGCCGGGCCCGGGGGTCAAGGTGACCAGTGTGGGAAGGGGGCTGGCGGTCGCGTTGTCTTGGGCCGCGGAATCGACGGCTGTGTCGGTCAGTTCGGCGTCGAGGTAGCGGGCGAGGGCGAGGGCGGTGCGTCGTTCGAGGATGACGCGCGCCGGGACGCGAACGCCGGTCGCGGCTTCGACGCGGTTGCGCAGGGCCACTCCGGTGACCGAGTCCATGCCCAGTTCGAGGAAGTCGCGCTCCGGGGCGACGGCCTCGGCGTCGGCGTGGCCGAGCACGGCGGCCATTTCGGCACGCACCACCGCGAGCAGGGCGGACCGCCGGGCGGTCGGGTCCAGTGTAGACAGTTCGGCCAAGATGCTCGCGCTGTCCGAGGTCGAAGACGTGGCGCGGGCGGACAGGGCATCGGGCAGTTCGGCCAGCAGGCTCCGCTGGCCGTCCGCGGCGAAAACCCGCAGGTAGGTGGCCCAGTCGATGTCCGCGAGCACGACCGTCTCGCCGGGAGCGGCAAGGGCCTGCTGGAACGCGGCGGCCGCCAGCCGGGGGTCGAGCATCGGCAGACCGCGACGGGCGAGACGCTCCCGGCGGTCGGACTCGGCCGCAGCGGGTATCGGGGTCGAATCCGACGCCGAGGAGGTGGCAGGCAGCCCAAGGACACTACTACCGGACTCGACCACGGCCGGAGGCGCGGCAGAATCCGCGCCTTGCCCCGAGACGGCGGCAGACAGACCGAAGGCGTGGCGGTCGGAGTCGGCCGCAACCCGCGCCAGGGCCGACTCCGACACCGAGGACGTAGCGGAAAGACCAAGTACGCCGTTACCGGACTCCACCACAGCCGGAGGCGCAGAATCCGCACCCTGCCCCGGGGCGGCGGCAAACAGACCCAGGGCGCGGCGGTCGGAATCGGCCGCAACGCGCGCCGGGGCCGAGGACGAAACGGAAAGACCAAGGACACTGTTACCGGACTCCACCACGGCCAGCGGCGGAACAGAATCCGCACCCTGCCCCGAGGCGGCCGCAGACAAACCCAGGGCACGGCGGTCGGACTCGGCCGCAACGTGCGCCGGGACCGAATCCGACGCCGAGGATGTAGCGGAAAGGCCAAGGACACTGTTATCGGACTCGACCACGGCCGGAGGCGGGGCAGAATCCGCACCTTGCCCCGAGACGGCGGCAGACAGACCCAGGGCGCGGCGGTCGGAATCGGCCGTGGCTGGTGGTGAGGGTGACCACACGCCCCAGCCCAGGGAGGTGGCGGGGAGGCCGAGGGCGCGGCGGTGGTCGGCGAGTGCGTCGAGGTAGGCGGTGGAGGCGGCGAGGCCGCCTAAGCCGACTCCGCCGCCGAGGGTGGCGGTGACCGAGGAGAACAGCACGAACGCTGTCAGATCCAAGTCTGCTGTCAGCGTGTGCAGGTTCCACGCGCCCGCCATGCGTGTGCGGGTGATCCGGGCTAGGTGGTCCGGGGTGAGGGAGCCTAGAGCTTCCTCGTCCGTCACGCCTGCCGCGTGGATCACGGCGGAAAGCGGCGCGTCGGCGGGGACGCCCGCCAGGAGGGCCGCGACCTGGTCAGGGTCGGCCAGGTCGCACGGGGTGATCGTGGTCTGGGCACCGGTGGTTGCCAGGTCCGCCTCGATCTGGGTGATGGCGGCCGGGGCCGCGTCGTGGTCCACGGTGAGCAGCAGGTGGTCGGGTCCGGCCGCGGCAAGGTGCCGGGCCGCTTGGAAGCCCTCGGTGGAGGTGGCGCCGGTGACGAGCACCGTACCGGTGAGCACCGGCAAGTCCGCCCGACCGCGCCCACTCGCCCGGACCAGCCTGCGGCCGAACGTGCCGGACTCCCGGACGGCGACGTGGGCTTCGGTGCCCCCGCCTGCCAGCACGCCCGCGAGGCGGGCGACGGTCCGGTCCCCGAGGTCGCCGACATCGATGAGCCCGCCCCACAGGTGCGGCACCTCGATCTCGGCGACCCGCCCGAGTCCGGCCAGCACAGCCTGGTGCGGGGCGGTCAGCGGCTCACCGTCCTCGACCGCCGCCGCGCCCGAGGTGACGGACCAGACCTTGCCGCCCAACTCGGCGTCGGCCGCCGCCTGCAACAGCAGCAGCGTGCCCGCGAGCGCGGCGGAGCTGTGCGGCCGGGCGGAATCGGTCACCGCCAACGGAAGCAGGGACACGACTCCGGCGACCTGCCCGCCCGCTGCGGCCCGTACAGCGGCGGTCACCTCCGCGCGGTCAGCCGCCGGGTCCACCACGACGGTCACCACGTCCGCGCCGTGGTCGCCCAAAGCCGCCACCGGACCGGCGTCGCCGCCCGGGGGGATGGCGATGAGCCAGCGGCCGGTCGGCCAGACCGGGGCCGGGTCGCTGATGGGGCGCCAGAGCTGGCGGTAGCGCAAGGAATCGATGTCCGCGCGCTGCTTGGCGGCGCGGCGCCATGCGGTCAGCGCGGGCAGGACGGCGCGCAGCGCGTCCGGCTCGGCTGCGGGGAGGGTGTCGGTGAGGGTGGCGAGGTCGCCGTTCTCCACGGCCGCCCAGAACTCGCTGTCCACATCGGACTTAGCGGGGAGTGTGGGGTCGACCCAGAAACGCCTGCGCTGGAAGGCGTAGGTGGGCAGGTCGACGCGTCGGGCGCCGGTAAAGGTGGGCGACCAGTCGACTGGGACACCTTGGGTGTGGGCTTCGGCGAGGGAGGTGTGGAAGCGGGTGAGGTCGCCCTCGTCGCGGCGCAGGGTGCCGACGACGACGGCGTCCGCTGCCGCCGCCTCCGTCGTCTCATCGATGGCCAGGGTCAGCACGGGATGGGCGCTGGACTCCACGAACACCCCGAATCCGTCCGCGAGCAGCGCGCGCACGGTGGGCTCGAACAGGACCGGCCGTCGGCAGTTCTCGTACCAGTAGTCCGCGGTCAGCTCCGAACCGTCGAGGACGCGGCCGTCGACGGTGGAATACAGCGGGACCTTGCCCACGGCGGGCCGGACGAACGCCAGCAGCTCGGCGACGCGCTCACGCAGCGGCTCCACCTGGGCGCAGTGCGAGGCGACGGTCGCCGGGATCACCCGGGCCCGCACGCCGCGCTCCTTGACCGAGGCGACCAACTCCGCGAGGTCGCCGGGCTCGCCCGCGACGGTGACCAGCCGCGGACTATTGACGCCCGCGACGGCCAGGCGGTCGCCGTAGGGCAGCAGCAGCGGCTCGATCTCCGCGCGGGACAGGGCTACAGAGGCGACCGCGCCTTTGCCGACCAGCTCGTCGGCGAACAACTGCGAGCGCAGCACCACGATCCGGGCCGCGTCGTGCAAGGTCAGCGCGCCGGACACGCACGCGGCGGCGATCTCGCCCTGGGAGTGACCGACGACCGCGTCCGGCTCCACCCCGTGCGTGCGCCACAGCTCGGCCAGCGACACCATCACCGCGAACAGCAGCGGCTGGAGCACCTCGATCCGGTCGAGCGCCGCCGGGTCCCGCTGGCGCAGCACGGCTTCCACCGACCAGTCCACAGAGGACCTTATGGCGGCGTCGCATTCCCGGAGCCGCCGGGCGAAGACGGGTGCGGTGTCGAGCAGGTCCACGGCCATGCCGAGCCACTGCGCGCCCTGCCCGGGGAAGACGAAGACGGTCTTCTCCCGGTCCTTGGCGATGCCGCGCACGACGGCGGGCGCGGCCACGCCCTCGGCGAGGGCGGCGAGACCGGCGTCGGCGGTCTCGTGGTCCCCGGCGAGCACGACCGCCCGGTGGTCGAGCGAAGCCCGACCGGTGGCCAGCGAGTACCCGACGTCCACAAGCGACAGTGCCGGGCCGCTCGCCAGGTGGGCGCGCAGCCGCTCGGCCTGGGCGCGCAGCGCGGTCTCGCTCCGCGCGGAAACCTGAAGCGGCACAACGAAAGCGTCAACAGGAGCGGCCGGGGATGGTTCGGCGGCGGGCGCCTGCTCCAAGATCACGTGCGCGTTGGTGCCGCTCATCCCGAACGCCGACACGCCCGCGCGGCGCGGGCGCCCGGTCTCCGGCCACGACCGGGCCTCGGTGAGCAGGTCCACCGCGCCGGAGGACCAGTCGACGAAAGGGTGCGGCCGGTCGATGTGCAGGCTGCGCGGCGCGATCCCGTGCCGCATGGCCTGCACCATCTTGATCACACCCGCCACCCCCGCCGCAGCGAGAGTGTGGCCGATGTTGGACTTGACCGACCCCAGCAGCAGTGGCTGCTCCCGGTCCTTGCCGTAGGTCGCGAGCAGGGCCTGCGCCTCGATCGGGTCGCCGAGCCGGGTGCCGGTGCCGTGCGCCTCCACGACGTCCACATCGGACGGACGCAGTCGCGCGGATGCGAGCGCCTGCTGGATGACCCGCTGCTGCGACGGGCCGTTGGGCGCGGTCAGGCCGTTGGACGCGCCGTCCTGGTTGACCGCGCTGCCCACGACGACCGCGAGGACCTGGTGCCCGTTGCGGCGCGCGTCGGACAGCCGCTCGACCAGCAGCACCCCGACGCCCTCGGACCACCCCGTCCCGTCCGCTTGCGCGGCGAACGCCTTGCAGCGCCCGTCGGCGGAGAATCCGCGCTGCCTGCTGAAGTTCACGAACTCCGTGGGCGTCGCCATGATCGTCACGCCGCCGACCAGCGCCATCGAGCACTCGCCCTGCCGCAGGCCCTGCGCGGCCAGGTGCAGCGCGACCAGCGACGACGAGCACGCCGAGTCGACGGTGACCGCGGGCCCCTCGAACCCGAAGGTGTAGGAGACCCGGCCAGACAGGACGCTGCGCGCGGCCCCGGTCATCCGGTAGGCGTGCACGTCCTCGGCCGCGGACAGCAGCGTCACCTGGTAGTCGTCGGTGACACAGCCCGCGTACACCCCGGTCCGGGAGCCGTTCATGCTCGCCGGGTCGATGCCCGCGCGTTCCATGGCCTCCCAGGACGCCTCCAGGAACAGCCGCTGCTGCGGGTCCATCGCCAGCGCCTCGCGCGGGGAGATGCCGAAGAAGTCGGCGTCGAACTCGGCCGCGTCGTAGAGGAAACCGCCCTGGCGGGTGTAGGTCTTGTGCGGCGTGTCCGGTTCCGGGTCGTAGATCCCGTCGACGTCCCAGCCGCGGTCGGCGGGGAAGCCCGCGATGGCGTCGCCGCCGCGGTCGACCAGCCGCCACAGGTCTTCCGGCGAGCGGACGCCGCCGGGGAAGCGGCAGGCCATGCCCACGATCGCGATCGGCTCCCGGGTCGCGTCCTCGACCTCTTGCAGCCTGCGTCGCGACTCGTGCAGTTCGACGGCGGCGCGTTTGAGGTAGTCGCGGAGTTTCTTCTCGTCGGTCGGTGCGCTCATTCTGTCCTCGCAAACGGGGTGGGAGCGGGGGTCAGCGGTGGCCGGTCTCGCCGTCGATGAAGGCGAAGATGTCGTCGTCGGTGGCGACGTCGAGCCGGGCCGCGAGGACGTCGGCGTCGGCGGGGGCGCCCACGGTGGCGAGCAGGGCGCGCAGGCGGGCGGACACCCGGCCGCGCACTTCCTCGTCGGTGGTCGTGGCCAGGTCGGCGGCCAGCCGGTCGAGCACGGCGTCGATCGACACGCCGTCAAGCGGCGCTGCTTCGGCAGCGGCGGCGGTGACGGCTTCGGCGAGATAGGCGGCGACCGCGGCCGGGTTGGGGTGGTCGAACGCCAGCGTCGCGGGCAGCGGCAGCCCGGTCGCCGCGCCGAGGCGGTTGCGCAGGGTCACCGCGGCGAGGGAGTCGACGCCGAGGTCGGTGAGCGCGCGCCGGGGCGGGACGTCGGCGGGGCTGTCGTAGCCCAGGACGACCGCGACTTCGCCGCGCACCAGGTCGAGCAGCCTGCGGTCGCGGTCGGCGGCCGGAAGCGCCCCGACCTCGCGGACGAAGTCGCTTT
The DNA here is from genome assembly GCF_055586285.1 of Actinokineospora sp. NPDC051303. Taxonomy (NCBI): domain Bacteria; kingdom Bacillati; phylum Actinomycetota; class Actinomycetes; order Pseudonocardiales; family Pseudonocardiaceae; genus Actinokineospora; species Actinokineospora sp. NPDC051303. The sequence goes on along the minus strand of NZ_JBVJIN010000001.1, from coordinate 30,634 downwards.
CCGCGTCCTCGACCGGTGTTTCGACGGTTTCGGTCAGCTCGCCGAGCAGCGGGTTCGGCCGCGCGGCTGTCACGGCCGGGACGAACCGGGCCCAGTCGACGTCGGCGATGACCACCGCTGGCTCGCCCCGCCCGACCGCGTCCGCCATGGCCGCCAGCGCCCGATCCGGCGCGAGTTCGCCGAGGCCCAACGCGCGCAACTGGGCGGCCCGGTCGCCGCCCGCCCACAGGCCCCAGGCGATCGAGGTCGCCACCCGGCCCGCCGCGCGGCGGCGGTGGGCCAACGCGTCGAGGTACGCGCCCGCCGCGGCGTAGGCGGCCTGACCGGGGCTGCCCCAGATTCCGGCGACCGACGAGAACAGCACGAACGCGTCCAGCGGGTAGTCGCCGAGCAGCGCGTCGAGGTTCGCCGCCCCGGCGACGGCAGCGGCGAGGTCAGCCGCGTCAAGGTCGCTGAGAGCGGCCGTCGGCGGCGTGGCGGGGATGTGCACGACCGCGGTGATCGGCTCGTCCGCGAGCACCTCGGCGAGCGCGGCGCGGTCGGCGGGGTCGCAGTCGGCCACGACGACCTTGGTCCCGGCGGCGCTCAGCTCGGCGACGAGATCGGCGGTGTCCGGCCGCGCGCCGCGGGTGGTGAGGATCAGCCGCTCCGCGCCCGCCGCGGCGAGCCACCGGGCCACGTGCGCGCCGACGCCCCCGACGCCCTCGGTGACCAGCACCGTCGATCGGGGCGCCCACGGGGCCGCCTGGTTGTCCACTGTGGACCGGACGAGCCGGGGAACGAACACCCCGGTCGGGCGCACCGCGACCTGGTTCTCCTCCCCCGCGACGAGCACGGCGGCCAGCGCCGCGGCGGCCCGGTCGTCCAGGGACTCCGGAAGCTCGACAACGCCGGTCCACAGCCGGTCCGCGGCCAGTTCCCGCGCCAGCGCCCCAATCGGGGCCTGCTCCACGGCGCCCTGGGTCGCCAGCCACACCCGGGGCGTCCACGCGGGATCGACTGCGGCCAGCGCCTGGGTGAGCGCGAGCGTGTCGGCGACACCGTCCGGACCGAACCCCAGCAGCGACAGGACGCCGACCGCGTCGGTGGGCTCGATGTCGCCGAAGACCGGAACGCGGTCGGCCGCGCGAACCGGGACCAGCAGCGGGTTCGCGCCGCGGGCGGCCAGCGCGGCGACGCAGGCGGTGACGAGCGGGGCGACGGCCAGCGTGGCGGGCACGACGACCAGCCAGGTGCCGGTCTCGTCCGCGTCGCTCGGGGCGGGCGGCTCGGCGGCCGGACGCCACTCGACCTGGTAGCGCAGCCCGTCGACCTGGGCGGCGGACTTGCGCGCCCGCCGCCAGGCGGCGAGGTCGGGTAGGGCGGCCGACAGCGCGTCCGAGCCGATCTCCTGGGCCAGCAGCAGCGGGTCCTGCGCGTCGACGGCCCGCCAGAACCGGTCGTCGGCCGGGTCGGCGGGCGGCGGCGGGGTAAGCCAATAGTGCTTGCGCTGGAAGGGATACGTGGGCAGGTCCACCCGCCGAGCGCCCGCGAACATCGGCGCCCACGCGACCGACGCGGCGCCGCGCACGTGCAGTTCGGCGAGCGCCGCGGCGACCGTACGGGCCTCCGGGCGGTTCTTGCGCAGCGCGGCGACCATCGCCGCGTCGGCTGGCTCGTCCAGGCAGTCCTGCGCCATGGCGGTCAGCACCGCGTCCGGGCCGAGTTCCAGATAAGTGGAGACCCCGCGCGCGGCCAGTGTCCGCACCCCGTCGCGGAAGCGCACCGCTTCGCGGACATGCCGCACCCAGTAGCCCGGGTCGCACACCTCGTCCGGTGTGACGACCTCGCCGGTCACGTTCGACACGATCGGGACGCGCGGCGGGGCGAAGGCCAGTTTCTCCGCCACCGCGCGGAACTCGGCGAGCATCGGGGCCATGCGCGGCGAGTGGAACGCGTGGCTTACCGTGAGCCGCCTGGTTTTCCGGCCCGCGGCGGCCAGCTTCGCCGCGACGGCGAGCACCGCGTCCTCGTCGCCGGACAGCACGACCGACCGGGGGCCGTTGACCGCGGCGATGGCCACTTCCCCGGCGCGGCCCGCGATCGCGGCGGCCACCTCGTCCTCGGGCGCGAGCACCGAGACCATCGCGCCGCCTGCAGGCAGCGCCTGCATCAGCCTGCCGCGCGCGGCGACCAGCGCGCACGCGTCCGGCAGCGAGAGCACCCCGGCGACGTGCGCTGCGGCGACCTCGCCGATGGAATGCCCCAGCAGGTAATCCGGCCGCACGCCCCACGACTCGACCAGCCGGTACAGCGCGACCTCGACCGCGAACAGCCCAGCCTGGGTGTAGGCGGTCTGGTCGATCAGCGCGGACCCGCCGAACACGATCTCGCGCAGCGGCTCGTCCAGCAGGCCGTCGAAGCGGGCGAACACGGCCTCGATCGCCTCGGCGAACACCGGATACGCCGCCGCGAGGTCGCGGCCCATGCCCGCGCGCTGGCTGCCCTGCCCGGTGAACATGACCGCGAGCCCGCCGCCGCCCGCCGAGCCGACCACGACTCCCGGCGACGGCCGGTCTTCGGCGAGCGCGGCGAGGTTCGCGGCGATCTCGGCCCGGTCGGCGCCGAGGACGACGGCCCGCCGCTCCAGCAGCGCCCGGGTGGTGGCCAGCGAGTGGCCGACGTCGGTGACGTCCGCGGCCTGCACGGTCTGCGCGAGCCGCCGGGCCTGCTCGCGCAGCGCGCCGACGCTCTTGGCCGACAGCACCAGCGGCACGACCGGAAGTTCCGGCCGTTCCCCCGTTTCGGTCTCGGTGACCGGGGCCTGTTCGAGCACGACATGGGTGTTGGTGCCGCTGATGCCGAACGATGACACCGCGGCCCGGCGCGGGCGGTCGCCGACCTCCCACGGCCGCGCCTCGGTCAGCAGCGCGATCGCGCCCGCGTCCCAGTCGATGAACGGCGATGGCGTCTCGGCGTGCAGGGTGGCGGGCAGCACGCCGTGCCGCATGGCCTGCACCATCTTGATCACGCCAGCGACCCCGGCGGCGGCCTGGGTGTGGCCGATGTTGGACTTGAGCGAGCCCAGCAGCACCGGCTGGTCGGCTGGCCTGCCCTGGCCGTAGGTGTCGATCAGCGCCTGCGCCTCGATCGGGTCGCCCAGGGTGGTGCCGGTGCCGTGTGCCTCGATGACGTCGATGTCGCGTGTGGACAGTCCGGCCGCGGCGAGCGCGGCGGCGATCACCCGCTGCTGCGCGGGGCCGTTCGGGGCGGTGAGCCCGTTGGACGCGCCGTCGGAGTTCACCGCGGTTCCCTTGACCAGGGCAAGAATCGGGTGGCCGTTGGCCACGGCGTCGGATAAGCGTTCCACCAACAAAACGCCCACGCCTTCGGCCCAGCCGGTGCCGCTCGCGGACTCGGCGAACGAGCGGCACCGGCCGTCCGTCGACAGGCCGCGCTGCCTGCTGAACTCGACAAAGGTGCCCGGGGTGGACATCACCGTCACCCCGCCCGCCAGGGCGAGCGAGCACTCGCCGGCGCGCAGCGCCCGCACGGCCAGGTGCAGGGCGACCAGGGACGACGAGCAGGCGGTGTCGACCGTGACCGCAGGGCCCTCGAAGCCGAAGGTGTAGGCGACCCGGCCGGAGAAGACGCTGCCGAGGCCGCCGGTGAGCCGGTAGCCGTCGACGCCCTCGACCGGGCGGTGCAGGTGCGGGTCGTAGTCGTGGTACATCAGCCCGGCGAACACGCCGGTGTCGCTGCCGCGCAGGGCCGTGGGGTCGATGCCCGCCCGCTCGAACACCTCCCAGGACGCTTCGAGCAGCAGGCGCTGCTGCGGGTCCATCGCCAGCGCCTCTCGCGGCGAGATGCCGAAGAACTCCGCGTCGAACCCGCCCGCGTCGTGCAGGAAGCCGCCCTCGCGGGTGATCGAGGTGCCGACGTGGTCGGGGTCCGGGTCGTAGAGCCGGTCCAGGTCCCAGCCGCGGTCGGTGGGGAAGGCGGAGATGGCGTCGGTCCGGCTCGACACCAAGTCCCACAAGCCTTCCGGCGACACCACTCCGCCGGGCAGGCGGCAGCTCATGCCCACGATGGCGATCGGCTCGCGGGCCGCGTCGATCAGCCGCTGGTTCTGCCCGCGCAGCCGGTTGACCTCCTTGAGCGAGTCCCGCAGCGCGGCGACGATCCGATCGCTGTGGTCCCTGGCTTCGGTGTTGGTCATGCTGTTCCCTCCCAGGACTCAGGAGTCGAGGCTCGCGCGGACCAGGCGCACGAGGTCCTCGACGTCCATGGCGTCGATCAGCTCTTCTTCGACGGTCTCTGGCGCCGGGGCCACCACCGTCAGCGGCGGCTCGGCCGGGGCCGAGTCGGCGAACAGCTCGCCCGCCACCTTGCGGGCGAGGTCGGCCGGGGTCGGGTAGTCGAAGACGACGGTCGAGGGCAGCCGCAGGCTCAGCGCCTTGTTCAGCCGGTTGCGCACCTCGACCGCGATCAGCGAGTCGACCCCGAGTTCCTTGAATCCCTTGGCCACGTCGACCGCGGCGGCCGAGCCGTGGTCGAGCGCGGCGGCCACCTCGGCCCGTACGAATGACAGGACAGCGGCGGCGCGGTCGGCCTCGGCGACGGCCGCCAGCTCGTCCCGGGCGGACACCGCGACCGCGGCCCGCTGCCGCTTGGGCCGGTGGCGCACCAGGTTTCGCAGCAGCGGCGGGACCTCGACGCCCGCGGCGAACACCGCGGGGTCCAGCGTCAGCGGCACGACCGTCGCCGCGTCGGCGGCCAGTCCGGCGTCGAACAGCGCCAGTCCGTCCGCTGTGGACAGTGCGGCCATGCCGATTCGCGCCAGCCGGGCGAGGTCGGCCTCGGCGAGCGCGTCCGCCATGCCCGCCTGCGCCCACGGGGCCCAGGCCATCGAGACCGCGGGCAGGCCGCGGGCCCTGCGGCGCGCGGCGAGCGCGTCGAGGAAGCCGTTCGCCGCGGCGTAGTTGGCCTGCCCCGCGGCCCCGAACACCCCGGACGCGGACGAGAACACCACGAACGCGGCCAGATCGTGCCCCTCGGTCAACTCGTGCAGGTGCCAGGCCGCGTCGACTTTGGGCCGCAGGACCGTGTCCAGCCGCGCCGGGGTCAGCGCCGGGACCATGCCGTCATCGAGGACGCCCGCGGTGTGCACGACCGCGCGCAGCGGCTTGCCGAGCCCGGCGAGCAGGTCGGCGAGCGCGGCGCGGTCGGCCACGTCGCACGCGGCCACGGTCGCGGTCGCGCCCAACCCCGTCAACTCGGCCACGAGTTCGCGCACGCCCGGCGCGCGGTCGCCACTGCGGCTGACCAGGACCAGGTCGCGGACTCCGTGCTGGCGCACCAGATGCGTGGCGATGAGCGCGCCCAAGGCGCCGGTCGCCCCGGTGACCAGGACCGCGCCGTCGAAGGTGGGCGGCAGGGCCGTCGCCTCGACCTTGCGCAACCGGGCCGCGTAGGCGACGCCAGCGCGGACGGCGATCTGCGGCTCGTCCAGCGCGAGCGCCGCGCGCAGGGTCGCCCAGTCGGCCCGGGCGCCGATGGGCACGTCCACGTCGAGCAGCCCGAGCCTGCCGGGGTTCTCCCGCTGCGCGGACCGGACCAGTCCCCACACGGCGGCCAGCGGCGGCGACGCCACGTCCGGATCGCCCGGCCCGGCGACCGCGCCCGCGGTGACCAGGACCAGCCGGGTCGAGTCGAACCGCTCGTCGGCCAGCCACTCCTGAACCAGCGCTAGGGCTTCGTGGGTCTGCCGGTGGGTCGCCGCGACCACGTCCGGGTCTGGGTCCGCGGGCAGTGCCATCAGCACCAGATCGGGCGCCGCGGCGGCGGCTCCGTCGAGCGAACGGACCGCGACCGCGCCGACCGCCGCGCCGATGCCCAGCGGGTCCGCGCCGACGAACGCGACCTTGCCCGCGGCGCCGTCCGGGTCGACCTTGGTCCAGGTCACCTCGAACAATCCCGCGCCGCTCACCGGGCCCGCCGTGACCGGCCGCACGGTCAGCGACTCGATCGTGGCGACCGGCCTGCCGTCGGTATCGGCGACGGTGATCGACACGGCGTCGCCGCCGACCGGCGAGACGCGGACCCGGACTTCGGTCGCGCCGGTGCGGTGGAGGCGAATCCCGTTCCAGGAGAACGGAAGCCGGGTGCGGGTGCGGCCGTCCGGGTCGGTCTGGGCGAAGAAGCCCGACAGGCCCGCGCCGTGCAGCGTGGCGTCGAGCAGCGCGGGGTGGACGGCGAACCCCTTGTCCGCCAAGCCATCGGGCAACGAGACCTCGGCGTAGACGTCCTCGCCGTCGCGCCACAGCGCGCGCACGCCCCGGAACGCCGGGCCGTAGTCCAGGCCAGCCGCGGCCAGCCCCTCGTAGAGCGCGATCACCGACTCCGCCACCGCCGACGCGGGCGGCCACGCGCCCAATGACGGCGCTTCAGCAGACGCCGGGGCGAGCACCCCTTCCGCGTGCCGGGTCCACTCCCCGCCGTCCGGTCGCGTGTGGACAGTCACCGTGCGCCTGCCCGCCGCGTCCGGCTCGGCGACCGCGACCTGGACGGCCACCTCGGTGTCGTCGGGCAGCGGCAGCGGCGCCTCGATGACAAGCTCCTCCAGCAGGTCGCAGCCGACCTCGGCCCCGGCGCGCGCGGCGAGTTCCACGAAAGCCGTGCCGGGCACGAGCGTTGACCCGGCCGCGACGTGGTCGGCGAGCCACGGGTGAGCGCGGGCGCCGAGCGTCCCGGTCAGCAGCACGCGGTCGGCGTCCGCCTGCGCGACCGCGGCGCCCAGCACCGGGTGCGCGACCGCGCCGAGGCCCAGCGCGGCGGCCGACCCGGCGGCCCGCGGCGACGGCGTGACCCAGTAACGGTCGCGCTGGAACGGATAAGTCGGCAGCTCCACCACGCGCGGGGAGGTCGTCCCCTCGAACGCGGCGCGCCAGTTCACGTCGGCGCCCGCCGTCCACAGCCGGGCGAGCGCGGTGAGCAGCGTGGCGGGCTCGGGCCTGCCCGCGCGCAGGGCGGGGACGAGCAGCGGCTCGCCGTCGAGGCAGTCCTGGGCCATGGCGGTGAGCACCGCGTCCGGGCCGAGTTCGAGGAACGCGGCGGCGGTCGCGGCGCGCACGCCGTCGTGGAACCGGACGGTCTGGTGGATGTGCCGCACCCAGTAGTCCGCAGTGGACCATTCGTCGGTGACCGGGGCGCCGGTCACGGTCGACACGGCGGCGATGGTCGGCGCCCCGAAAGTCAGCCCGGCGACCACGTCGGCGAACTCGGCGAGCATCGGCCGCATCAGCGGCGAGTGGAACGCGTGGCTCACCGTGAGCCGCTTGGTCTTGCGGTCGGCGAAGCGCGCCGCGACGGCCAGCACCGCGTCTTCCCGCCCGGACAGGACAACCGATCGCGGGCCGTTGACCGCGGCGATGGCCACCGTGTCGAGCCGGTCCGCGAGCAGCGGCGTCACCTCGTCTTCCGCCGCCCGCACCGCGACCATCGCCCCACCCGGGGGCAGTTCCTGCATGAGCCGTCCGCGGGCGGCGACCAGGGCGCACGCGTCCGGCAGCGACAGCACGCCCGCGGCGTGCGCGGCGGCGATCTCGCCGATGGAGTGCCCGAGCACCACATCGGGCCGCACACCCCACTCCCACACGAGCCGGAACAGCGCGACCTCCACGGCGAACACGGCCGCCTGGGTGTAGCGGGTCTGGTCCAGCAAGCCGCTTCCGGCGTCGATCACCTCGGCCAGCGGCCGGTCAAGATGCGGGTCGAGGTGCGCGCACACCTCGTCAAAGGCGCGGGCGAAAACGGGGTAGGCGGCGCGGAGTTCCCGGCCCATGCCGACCCGCTGCGAGCCCTGGCCGGTGAACAGGATGGCCAGCGGGCTCGCCGCGCCCTCGCCGGTGACGAGTCCGGGTTGCTCGCCCCCGGAAGCCAAGGCGCGCAGGGCATCCGGGTTCAGGGCGACGGCTCGGTGCTCGAACACCGCCCGCGTGCTCGCCAGCGACCAGCCCACGTCCACCGCGTCGCGCTCGGCGAGAACGCCGCCGAGCCGGTCGGCCTGCGCCCGCAGCGCGCGGTCGGACTTGGCGGACAGCACCAGCGGCACGGTCACCGGCCGCTCCGGCGTGTCGGGCCGGTGGGGTGCGGGCGGCGCCTGTTCGAGGACGGCGTGCGCGTTGGTGCCGCTGATGCCGAACGAGGACACCGCGGCGCGGCGCGGGTGGCCGTAGTCCGGCCAGTCCCGCCGCTCGGTCAGCAGTTCCACCGCGCCCGCCGTCCAGTCCACTTGGGACGATGGCCGGTCGACGTGCAGGGTCGGCGGGAGCACGCCGTGCCGCATGGCCTGCACCATCTTGATCACGCCAGCGACCCCGGCCGCGGCCTGGGTGTGGCCGATGTTCGACTTGAGCGAGCCCAGCAGCACCGGCTGGTCGGCTGGCCGGTCCTGGCCGTAGGTGGCCAGCAGCGCCTGCGCCTCGATCGGGTCGCCGAGCCGGGTGCCGGTCCCGTGCGCCTCCACCGCATCCACATCGGACGGACGCAAGCCAGCGTCAGCCAGCGCGCGGGCGATGACCCGCTGCTGCGCGGGGCCGTTGGGCGCGGTGAGCCCGTTGGACGCGCCGTCCTGGTTCACCGCCGTGCCGCGGATGACCGCCAGGACAGGGTGTCCGTTGGCCACGGCGTCGGAAAGGCGTTCCACCAACAGGACGCCGACGCCTTCGGCCCAGCCGGTGCCGCTCGCGGACTCGGCGAACGAGCGGCACCGGCCGTCCGCGGAGAGGCCGCCCTGCCTGCTGAACTCGACAAAGGTGAACGGCGAGGCCAGCACCGTCACCCCGCCCGCGAGCGCCATCGAGCACTCCCCCGACCGCAGCGACCGCACCGCCAGGTGCAGGGCGACCAACGACGACGAGCACGCGGTGTCGACCGTGACAGCGGGCCCTTCCAGCCCCAGCGTGTAGGCGACCCGGCCGGAGGCGACACTGCCCGCGCCACCGGTCATCCGGTGCCCGCGCAGGCTTTCCGGCAGGCTGTCGTACTCGGCCGCGTAGTCGTGGTACATCACCCCGGCGAACACGCCGGTGTCGCTGCCGCGCAACGACACCGGATCGATCCCGGCCCGCTCGAAGACCTCCCACGACGCCTCCAGCAGCAGCCGCTGCTGTGGGTCCATCGCCGCAGCCTCGCGCGGGGAGATTCCGAAGAACTCCGCGTCGAACCCGGCGACGTCGCGCAGGAAGCCGCCTTCGCGGGTGTGGGACGCGCCCGGGTCGTCCGGGTCGTGGAGTCGGGCGATGTCCCAGCCGCGGTCGGTCGGGAACGCCGAGATCGCGTCGGTTCCGCTTGCCACCAGCTCCCACAGCCCCTCGGGCGAGTCGACGCCTCCGGGCAGCCTGCAGCTCATCCCGACGATCGCGATCGGCTCGTCGGCTGCCACCCGGTCGGCGACCGGCGCGGCGCCGGTGTCGCCCGCGAGGAAATCGGCCACGGCCGTGGGCGAGGGGTGGTCGAAGACCAGGCTCGCGGGCAGCGGGCGGCCCAGCGCCGCGCTGAGCGCGTCGCGGAACTCGACGCCCATGAGCGAGTCGAATCCGAGGTCCCGGAACGATTTGCGCGCCTCCACCGCGCTGATCGCCGACCGGCCGAGCGCCGCGGCGACCTCGGCGCGCACTATCTCGGCGACCGACGGCCCCGCGCTCACGGCCGTCGCGGTGTGGACCTCCGGCGGGCTCGGCGGCTGAGGCGCGGCGCCCGCGCTGTCGACCCAGAACCGCTCGCGCTGGAACGCGTAGGTGGGCAGGTCGATCAGGCGGCCGGGCGGGAGCAGCCGGTCCCAGCCCACCGGCAGGCCGCGCGCGTGCAGGCCCGCCACGGCGCTCAGCAGGGTGTGGACCTGAGACCGGGAGGCGCGTCCGGTGGGCAGGAACGCCAGGTCGTCGCCGGACACGCAGTCGCGGGCCATCGACACCAGCACCGCGTCCGGGCCGACCTCAAGGAACGCCCGGTCCCCCGCCGCGTGCAGGGCGGCGATCCCCTCGGCGAACCGCACGGTGTCGCGGACATGCCGCACCCAGTGGTCGGGGGTGGCCACGTCCGGGTCAGCGAGGTTCGAGACGACGGGCAGGGTCGGCCGGCGGTAGGTCAGGCTCTCGGCGACCGCGCGGAACTCGGCGAGCATCGGATCCATATGCGGGGAATGGAACGCGTGGCTCACCCGCAGCCGCTTCGTCTTGCGACCCCGGTCCCGCCACCGCCGCTCGACGGCCAGGACGGCGTCCACGTCGCCCGCGACGACGGTCGAGCGCGGGCCGTTGACCGCGGCGAGCGCGGCCCCGGCGGGCAGGTCGCCCAACTCGTCCTCGGCCACCTGCAAGGACACCATCGCCCCGCCCGGGGGCAGCGCCTGCATGAGCCTGCCGCGCGCGGCGACCAGCGCGCAGGCGTCGGGCAGGTCCAGCACGCCCGCGACGTGCGCGGCGACGATCTCGCCGACCGAGTGGCCCAGCACGTGGTCGGGCCGCACGCCCCAGGACTCCAGCAGCCGCCACAGCGCGACCTCGTAGGCGAACAGCGCGGCCTGGGTGCGCATGGTCTGGTCCAGGTCGCCGGTCTCGCCGAACATCACCGCCTTGGTCGAGCCGCCCAGCCGCGCGTCCAGCAGCGCGCAGGTCTCGTCCAGCGCGCGGGCGAACACCGGGAACGCGGCGGCGAGGTCGCGGCCCATGCCCGGGTGCTGGCTGCCCTGCCCGGTGAACACGACCGCGAGCCCGCCCGCCGTGGCGACGCCGCTGACGACAGCGGGCGAGCGGCGCCCGGCGGCGATCTCGGCCAGGCCCGCCCGCAGTTCCTCGGTGTCCCCGGCGAGCACCACGGCGCGGTACTCGAACTCGGTGCGGGTCGCCACCAGTGACCGCGCGACGTCGCCGACCGCGGTCCCCTGCCGGTCCGCCAGCCAGGCCGCCAGCGCGCTGGCCTGGCCGCGCAACGCGTCGGAACCGCGCGCGGACAACGGAACCGGGACAATGCCGCCGCCGCTGTCGGTGGGCGCGGCGGGGGTCGCGGACCATTCGCCCAGGACCACGTGGCAGTTGGTGCCGCCCATGCCGAACGAGCTCACGCCCGCCACCAGCGGGCCGGTCAGCTCGCGCGGAGCGACCGGGACCGCCAGGTTGAGCCGGTCGAGCGGGATGGCCGGGTTGGGCCGCGCGTGGTTCAGGCTGGGCGCGAGCGCCCGCTCTCGCAGGCACAGCACGGCTTTGATCAGCCCGGCGATCCCGGCGGCGCCTTCGAGGTGGCCGATGTTGGTCTTGGCCGAGCCGACCGGCAGCGGCCGGTCCGCTGGCCGGGCGGCGCCGAGCACGGCGCCGAGGGCAGCGGCCTCGATCGGGTCGCCCACCGGGGTCCCGGTGCCGTGCAGCTCCACAAAGGACACTTCGGCCGGGTCGACGCCCGCCCGCCCGTAGGCGGCGCGCAGCATCCGTTCCTGCGCCTCGACCGAGGGCTTGGTCAGGTTGCCCCCGCCGCCGTCGTTGTTCACCGCGCTGCCCCGGATGACGGCCAGCACCGGGTCGCCGTCGCCGATGGCGTCGGCGAGCCGCTTGAGGACCACGACGCCGCCGCCCTCGCCGCGCACGAAACCGTTGGCGCGCGCGTCGAAGGTGTACGCGCGGCCGTCCGGGGACAGCCCGCCGAAGCGCTCGGCGACGAGGAAGCTCTCCGGGGTGAGGATGAGGTTCACCCCGCCCGCGAGCGCGACGGCGGACTCGCCGGTGAGCAGGCTGCGGCAGGCGGTGTGCACCGCGACCAGGGACGAGGACTGCCCGCAGTCGATGACGAAACTCGGGCCGCGCAGGCCCAGCGCGTAGGAGACCCGGTTCGCGATCACGCCCCGGTTCAGGCCGGTGATCGAGTGCCGGGTGACGCCGCGCTCGCCCGCCGCCTGCACCAGCCGCGCGTAGTCGTCGGCCATGGCGCCCACGAACACCCCCACGTCAGCCCCGGCGAGGTCGCCGGGGCGGATGCGGGCGTTCTCCAGCGCGGACCAGCACAGTTCGAGCATCAGCCGCTGCTGCGGGTCCATCGCGGCGGCCTCGCGCGGCGAGACGCCGAAGAAGGCGGCGTCGAACGCGTCGACATCGGACAGGAACCCGGCCCGCAGGCCAGGGTCCAGCCCGCGCCGGTCGCCGGGGGCCGCGGTGACCGCGTCCACCCCGTCGCGCAGCACACGCCAGAACTCGTCCGGGTCGGCCGCGCCGGGGAATCGGCACGCCATGCCGACCACGGCGATCGCGCGCTCCGGCGGCGACTCGGCCGACGGCCCGAATGGACTGGTCATGTCTCCCTCTCCACCACCCATGGGCCGACGGCCCGGACAAGGATTTCCGGCAGGCGAGCCGGGGCGCCCGCAATGGCATCCGCCCGGCCCGCCGCCCGCACCGACAATGCGCGCCCATTCGACGCCGAATGGGACACCGGCGAGGTCCGCCGGGAATCTCGACACTACGTCAGGGAAATCCACCCCGGCCCCCCTAAGGCGCTGTCGCTCGCACAACGGTTCCACCAGGCACTCCTAGGGGACACTTAGGGGTGATTCCCAGGAAAGCCCGCGCACCGCGCCACCGTCCGCCCCGGTTGGCCGAGCACACCTGGTCCGATCGGCCGCACCTGGGAAAACCGGTATCAGGAAACTGCGACCAACAATGGTGACAGCGCCGAAATCCCCTGGTCACACTTCCGGAGCCTGATCACTGGAGTGCGTGCTGACAGATTACCGGCCGATCGGACCGCGACAGTCCGCTGGGCACTAACAAAGTTGTAAGTACTTGACGATTTCGCCGGAGCCGGAAAACTGGTCGGCGCAGACAACATCCAAGGAAAGGACGTTCAATGGCGGGCACCGGGAAAACCGACGTCACGGTCATCGGCCTGGGAGACATGGGGACGGCCCTGGCCGAGGCGTTCCTGGCGGCTGGCCACTCCACGACGGTGTGGAACCGCACCGCGAGCAAGGCCGACGACCTGGTCGCCAAGGGCGCCCACCGGGCCGACAGCGTCGCCGACGCGATGCGAGCGGGCGCGGCCGTCGTCCTCTGCGTGCTCGACTACCGGGCGGTCAAGGACGTCTTCGAGCAGGCGGGCGACGCCCTCGACGGCAGTGTCGTGGTCAACGTCACCAACGGCCTCCCGGCCGAGGCGACGGAAATCGCCGCGCTGGCCAAGGAAAAGGGCTGCGCCTACCTCGACGGCGGCATCATGGCCGTCCCGCCGATGATCGGGAAGCCAGGCGCGTTCGTGCTCTACAGCGGCGAGTCGCGGGTCTTCGAGGACAACAAGCCGCTGCTGGAAGTGCTCGGCGACGCCCGGTTCGCCGGGACCGACCCCGGCCACGCCGCGCTGCTCGACCTCGCCCTCAACGGCGCGATGTACGGGATGCTCGGCGGCGCGGTGCACGCCATGGCCGTCGTCGGCGGCGCGGGCATCGGCGCGCGGGAGTTCACCTCGTCCCTGCTGCTCCCCTACCTCACCGGGATCATGGGCGTCGTCCCGCACTTCGCCAGGCAGATCGACACCGGCGAGTACACCGTGGACGTGGCCGCGACCTTGGCCATGCAGCAGGTCGGCTTCCGCAACATCCGCCAGGCCAGCGTCGACCAGGGCGTCAGCTCCGCCCTGCTCGACCCGATGCAGGACCTCATGGACAAGCGGGTCGCGGCTGGCTTCGGCTCCGACGACTTCTCCGGCGTCTACGAGGCCCTCAAGCTCGAAGGCTGAGGCAGCGAAGACGTATCCTTCAGCGACAAGGTGACGGGTACTTACTTCGTGGTAAACGGGGGCGGGGGATATGAAACGACGGCACTACGTGTGCGGTCTCGACGCGGCCGTCGACATCATCAACGGCAAGTGGAAAGTGCTCATTCTCTGGGAGTTGAGCCGCCAACCCCGGCGGTTCGGGGAGCTGAAGCGCCAGGTGGTCGGCGTGAGCGAGAAGGTGCTCAGCCAGCACCTGCGCGAGATGGAGGAAGACGGCCTGGTGCACCGCGAAACCCACGACGAGGTCCCGCCCCGAGTCGTGTACTCGCTGACCTCCCTGGGGGTTTCGCTGACCGAGGCGCTGACGCCGCTGAGCCGGTGGGCGGAAGAGAACGTGGTGGGCATCCAGCACACGACCACTGGCGTGGCCTGACCACGGCCGAACGGGTTGGTCAGCCGCGAAATCCGGGCGTTGACAGCAGGCGATCTGGTGACCCGGATAGCCGTGCGACCAGGGGCCGCACGGCTATCCGCCCTCACCCGGCAGTCCGGCGGCTGGGCCGCCGGTGCAGCCACCACTCGACGGCCAGCAGCGGCAGCGTCCAGCCCAGCCACGCGGTGATCCCCGCGATCGACTGGCCCAGCGCGAGTTCGCTGCCCCCGAAGGTCGTGTCCAGCGACGGCGTGAGGATCACCGCCACCACCGGGGCCCAGAAGCGGTTGGTGATCGTGGACGTGGTGAGGACGAAGCTGCGGATCATCCACTCCCGGTGCTCCCCGAACCGCCGCTGCCGGGCCCGCCGGTACCCGATGACGGTGGTCGCGAACCACACCGGTGCCAGCACCATGGAGCTGGCCGTCGCCATCGGCCCGAACGGCGACACCAGCCCCACCACGAAGGCCGCCACCGCGGCGGGCAGCACCCCGGCGAACACGTAGACCTGCCCCAGCCTGCGGTGCGCCCTCGGGTAGCGGCCCCGAAACCACGGCCACACCTGGAGGAAGCCGCTCACCATGGCCACCGTGCCGAACCCGATGTGCACCAGCAGGATCGGGTAGTGCGCGGCGAACCCGGCAGGCGCGGGCACCCGGGAACGCGCCGCGTCGAGCCCCAGGTACGGCGGCAGTGAGTAGGCCAGGAAAACCAGGATCACCGCCCCCAGCGGCGCCACCCACGGCCGCCGCCACCACGGCGGACGACGCCGTTCGTTCCCGCGCCCGGTCTCCCGGTCGACCTCAGCACTGACGATGGCCATCCCACTGTCCCCCTCGCGTCGATGTCGCCCCAGACGCTAGGGAGCGCCCACCCGGCTCTCCAGCCGGCGAACACCCGGACGGAAGGTAGGGACAGCCCTACCGCCGCGCTCCACAGTGGACGGTCAGGCGCGCCGCCGGTAACGAAACCGCGCCCGGCGGTGACTCTCTCCCTGATCGACCGCGTCACCGCCGCCGCAGCCACAAGGAGACCCCGATGAAGATCGACATCTTCAACGAGATCCAGAACCCCCGCCCCTGGTCCGCCGACACCGAGCAGCGCCGGTTCCAGCAAGCCATCGAGCAGGCGAAAGTCGCGGACGAGTTGGGGTACGGGTGCTGGTGGCAGGTGGAGCACCACGGGGCCGGGGAGTTCAGCCTGTCGTCCGCGCCGGAGCTGGTGCTCGCGGCCATCTCCCAGCAGACCAGCCTCATCCGGCTCGGCCACGCCGCAGTGCTCGCGCCGATGCGGTTCAACCACCCGATCCGGATCGCGGAGCGGGCGGCGACGCTGGACCACCTCAGCGGCGGGCGGGTCGAGCTGGGGATGACCCGGTCCACGGTGCCGGAGTGGCGGCTGTTCGGCATCGATCCCGACGACGTGCGCGAGCAGACGCGGCAGGCGTTCGAGATGGTGCCGAAGATGTGGACTTCCGAGCGGTTCTCGCACACCGAGGACGGGTTCGACATCCGGGACGTGTCGATCTCCCCGAAGCCGGTGCAGCGCCCGCATCCGCCGCTGTGGCAGGCCGCGACGAGCCCGGCGTCGTTCGAGGAGGCGGGCAGGCGCGGGGTCGGGGTGCTCGGGACCACCTTCTGGGAGTCGCTGGACCGGGTCGAGCGGATGATCGCGCTGTACCGGGCCGCGGCCGAGTCCTGCGCCGAGCCGGTCGGGTCGTTCGTCAACAACCAGGTCGGGTTCTTCACCTTCGTGCACTGCGCCGAGACCGACGAGCAGGCCATGCGCAACGGCGCCGCCGCTGCCGCGGCCTGGTACACGGTGACCGCGCTGAACTTCTTCGAGGCGGGCACGGACTTCCAGCGCATGGTCGAGCGCCAGCAGGCGATCCTGGCCGACCCGGCGGGCGGCGGCCTGACCGGGGACTTCTTGCGCGCGGAAGGCGCGGCGGCCACCGGCCCGACGCCAGCGCAGGTGCTCATCGGCCGCATCCTGGCGGGCGAGGACATCCCCGACGACGAGCTGTTCGAGGTGCTCAGCGCGCAGCAGTCGCTGATCGTGGGCAGCCCCGACACCTGCCGGGAGAAGCTGCGCGCCTACGCCGACCTCGGCATCGACCGGCTGCTGTGCCTGCACCAGATCGGCGGCCTTGGCGCGGAGCAGGTGATGACCAGCATCCGGCTGACCGGCGAGCTGATCGCCGAGTTCGACAAATCCTGAAATGATTGTCCGGGCATGCCAAAAACGGGATCATATTCACTCATCAGCGTGACCAGGGATGTTCGCGCCCCGGCGACTACTGCTGCGAACGGCGGTTGTCCTTTTGGAACCCGACTCTAGGCTGGCTCAAGAAAATCCCGCTGGAGGGTCTGGAGGAACGGCATGTCCCCATTTCACGCTCGGCGCGACCGGCGGCTCGGGCGCGTTCTCGCGGTGATCGCGCTGGCCGCGACCATGCTCGTCGGCCTGTTCGTGACCTCGGCGAACGCGTGCTCGTGCTTCCCGGGCGGGGAGGGGAGCAAGTACCAGCGAGCCCAGCACGTGTTCGCGGGACTGGTCATCAGCGAGACCCTGGTGCCCGGCGACTCCCCGGAGAACTTTGACGACAAGCACCGCTATCTGGTGCTGCGCCTGGAGAACTACAAGGGCAGCGCGCCGATCCTGGTGAATGTCGAAACCTATGTGCAGTCCGCCACCTGCGGCCTGAAACTCACCGTGTGGGAGAAGTACGTGGTGTTCGCCACCGGCGACCCGAGCGACTACGTGATCGAGACCGGCCTCTGCTCGGGCACCCGCCTGGCCGTGCATGGGCCGCCGATCACCGTGGACCCGCCCACGACCACCACCCCGCTCCCGCCGACCACCACGACCACCGCCCCCACGCCGACCGCGCTGGGCGCGGTGGCCCCGTCGCCGTGCGCGGCAGCCTGAGCGGTCTCGCCGCCCTTGACTTCATGTCGACCTGAATTGGCACAGTCGCGGCGTCCGTTCACACCGACATGAGGGGAACACCATGGGACTGCGCGAACGTCTGCACGGGGCCGTGCACCGCGGCCACGACGACAGCGGCTTCGACCGGCGGGCGAGCGAAGCTTACGCCCGCCGGGCGGACTGGGCGCTGGCCGGGCTCTACCGGGCCATAGCGTCCGATGTGGACGTTCTGGCCGGTGAGCGCGCGACGGTGGTGGACGTGGGCACCGGGCCGGGCGGGCTGCCGCGGCTGCTGTCGGCCGCCCGGCCCGACCTGGTCCTGCACGGGGTGGACCGGTCGCCCGACATGATCGCCGTCGCCGAGCGCGACCTGGCGGGCTCGGGCGTCGGGCTGCACGTCGCCGACGTGGCCCGCCTGCCGTTCGCCGACGACTCGGTGGACCTGGTCGTCTCCAGCCTGGCGCTGCACCACTGGCCGGACCCGGCCGCGGCCATGGCCGAGCTGGTGCGGGTCACGCGGCCGGACGGGGTGCTCGCGCTCTATGACTTCCGCTTCACCGCGATGGAGCCCGCGATGGCCGCGCTGCGCGCGAACCCGGCGGTGGCGGCCGATTCGGTGCGCCGCCGCCCGGCCCGGCGGGGTCCCCGGGTCGCCGCGCTGTGCGCGCGGCTCGACGCCCGCCTTCACCCCTCGGGAGCCGCCCGGTCGGCCGACACCTCGGCCAGATAGCCCTCGACCTTGGCGAGGAAGTCCGGACAGCGGCGGAAATCCGGCGCGGCGCAGTCGAGCGCGTGGTCGACGACCGCCAGCGACGCCTGCGCCGCGGCGATGCGGTGGGCCAGCGCCGCCCGGTGCGCGCGCAGCAGCGCGGCCCGGTCGGCGCGTCCGGCTCCCTCGGCGAGCAGATAGCGCAGCTGCTCAAGCGACAGGCCGCTGTCCTTGCCGAGCTGGATGATCGCGATGTCGGTCAGGTGCCCGTCGTCGTAGCGCCGCCGCCCGTTCACCCGGCGGCTGGGCGTCAGCAGGCCCATCGACTCCCAGTGCCGCAACACGTGCGGGGCGAGCCCGAAGCGCTGGGCCAGGTCGCCGATGCTCATCTCGCCGGAGTTCATGCTCACATTAACTTGCACACCTCAGGCCGCCGTCAAGGCGGACGGGGCGAGCGAGACGCCGGTCACGTCCGCCAGCCGGTGTGGACGTCCGGAGTGGACAGTCCACCGTGGCCAGGCAGGGCGGATTCCGCATTACCGGAAAGGTTGCCGCCTCAATCAACTAAGGTCGCGCGACCGCAATGTGCGAATTATTGACAATGACGATCAGCCGCTCTTATCGTCCGGCCACAGCCTACGGCGGTCGGGGTAGCCCTTATTCGTCCATTTGTCACATCGGAGTAGCCCTGCATGCTGATGCACAAGTCCAGCGGCACCGCTGCTGCCTGCCCCCGCACCGAACCGCGCGGCGCCGCGCGCCGAATCTGGGCGACGGTCCCGCCCGAGTTCGCCGAACGCCTGCGGCCCCTCGCTGGCCGGATCGCCGCCGACGCGGTCACCGAGATCCAGCGCGCCGTGGCGGCCTACCAGCGCCCGCTGGCGGGCAAGTTCCGTGAGCTGCTGGTCGGCAGCGTCGACATGGCCGTCCGGCAGGCATATGACTACCTGGGCGACCCCGACGCCCGCCAGGACGAGTGGACGGCGGCGTTCCGCCGCGCGGGCCAGGTCGAGTTCCTCGAAGGCCGCACCACCGACGCGCTGCAGACCGCGGTGCGCGTCGGCGCCCGGGTCGCCTGGCGGCACCTGAGCGCCGAGGGGCAGGCGGCGGGCGTGTCGGCCGAGGTGCTGTTCGCCATCGCCGACGCGATCTTCGTCTACGTCGACGAGCTGTGCGCGGTCGCGATCGAGGGCTACACCGACGCGCAGGCGCGGGCCAGCGGCACCCGCGAGCGACGGCGGCAGGAGTTGCTGCGGCTACTGGTGGCCGAGACCCCGACCCCGGCCGCGACGATGGCCGCGATGGCCGCGAGCGCCGAGTGGGCGATGCCCGAGCGGCTGGCCGTGATCGCCTTGGCGCACCTGGAAAACCACGTCCCGACGCCGCGCGCGATATTCCCCGACACCGTGCTGGTCGACCTGGAAAGCCCTGCGCCCTGCCTGGTCCTGCCCGACCCGGACGAGGCGACCCTCGCCGCGGTGGCGGCCCGACTCGGCGCCCGGCGCGGCGCGGTCGGCCCCGCGGTCGAGGTCGCCGACGCGCCCCGCTCGCTGGCCCTGGCCCGCCGCGCGATCGAACTGGCCAACCGCGGGGTGCTCACCGGCAGGCCCCTCATCCGCTGCGACGACCACCTCACCGCCCTGACCCTGCTGTCCGACGAGTTCCTGGTCGACCGCATCGCGGAGAACGTGCTGGCCCCACTCGCCGACCTGACCGACAAGCAGCGCGAACGCCTGGAAAGCACCCTGCTGGCCTGGCTGGCGACCCGCGGCGGCGTCGCCGAGGTCGCCACCCGACTCTCCGTGCACCCGCAGACGGTCCGCTACCGCCTGCACCAACTCGAAGACCTGTTCGGCGACAGCCTCACCGACCACGAGAAACGCTTCGCCATCGAGATCGCGTTGCGGGCCCGCGCGCTGCGCAGTCCGAAAAGGACTCAGGGCCAGGGGTCGCCCCACCCGACGTCCCGAGCGGCGCGATAGGCCGCTGGGCTGCGTTTGGTGACAATGGCCTCGGTGAGCCCGTCGTCGCTTGTGCACAGTCGCAGGGACACCAGTCCCTTGCGGCTGCGGGGATGCCGGATGACCCGGTTGTCCGCGGCGACCCAGTCGGCGCGGGTCGCGGCGACGTAGGCGAACTTCTCGTCCTCGTGGCCGAGCGCGCCGGTTTTCAGCTTGCGGTGCAGGGCGCTGCGGTTGAGCCGCTCGGCGAAGTGGCACCAGTCCTCGCCACGGGGAATGGGGCAGGTTCCGTTGTGCGGGCAGGGCGCGACGATCCGCGCCCCGGCCCGGATCAGGTCGTCTCTCGCGGCGAGGACGCGCTCGTAACCCGCTGGCGTGCCAGGCTCCACGATGACCACGACGCCCGCCCGCTCGGCGAGTGCGGCCACCAGGTCGGAGCGGACGTCGGCCGCGAGCTCATTGAGCACATAGGACAGTGTGATCACGTCCGCCTCGCCGTCGACGGCGCCGCTGACGAACGCTCGCTGCCAGGTCGCGGCCCGGATCGCGGCGACGTCCGATCGCGCGGCGAGCCGCTTTCCCAGGGCGATCGCCGGAATCGACTGCTCCAGCACGGTCACTTCGGTCAGGGACGGCCAAGTGCGCGCCGCCGCCCACACGGCGGTCCCGGTTCCGCCGCCCAGGTCGATCAGGGATCGGGGCGCGAAACCGGGGGCGAGCAGGCTGACCTGCCGCAGCGCCGCCGACAGGGCGGCGAAGGTGGCGGGCATGCGGTAAGCGGCGTAGGCGGCGACGGTGAGATCCGCGTCGAGGACCTGGGTGGCCGGGTCGACGCCGGTGCGGTAGCGGTGGATCAGTCCCTGGACCGCGTCCGCCATCCGGTGAGCCGGGAAACGCGCCAACTCGGTGTCGAGGGCGGTGGCGAGATCGGCGGGCAGGGCGGACACGATGGGCAATGATGCCAGTCCCCGGTGCGGCGGGTTCCCGCTGGTCGCGGGGCCGGGTGTGGTTCCACCCGAGCCTGCCCCGCCGGAGAACCCGCCGACCTCACCCCGACAGCGCCTCCGCGCGCGTCCGACGCCACGCGATGGCCAGGAAAGCGACCAGACCGATCAGCGGGAGAGTGCTGAGCGACCAGTTCAGGGCCATCGGCGGGCCAGGGGGCTCCAAGGCGGTCAGGGTCAGCGCGCCTTCACCCGGGCCTTGTGGACCGTCGACGCGGAACCGGAACGTCCAGTCGCCCTGTTCTTCCAGAGCGCGGATGTCCAGACCCCACACCTCCAGTTTGCGGGGGTGGCGGACCAGGGGGCGTTTACGCGACTCGGTGGACCGGCTGGCTGGGGTCATGGAGAGGGTGCCGGACTTGCCCTCGATGCCGCCGTCCGGGGCGAAGGTGAAGTCGAGGGACTGCATGGCCCGCAGCGGCCAGGTGCTGAAACCGACCGTGATCGGATACGGGCCCGCCTGGACTTTCTCGGTGTGCACGATGTTGACCGGCTCATAGGCCTGCGCGACCGGGGTGGCGACAAGCAGGAGCGCGGTGACGGTGGCCAGCAAGGTGGCCTGCCCGCGCAGTCGGTGGCGCATCGTCAGTGTCCTTCCGGTCGGGTGCGGTTGACCAGGCGCAGCATGTGGCCGAAGCGCCAGCCGAGGTGGCCCGCCAACGCGCCCAGCACGGCCCCGGCCGCGGCGGTGGGAAGCAGGGTGCCGGGGCCGGGGGTGGGGAAGCTGTAGACGATCGAGTCCTGGACGCCCTGCAAACCCGCGATCAGCGCGCCCGCCAGCGCGCCCGCGGCCACGGGAAGCCAGCGGTTGGCGCGGGCGCGGGCCGCGTTGAGGATGGGTTCGGTGAGCAGGGCCACCGCGACCAGGGCCATCGGCATCAGCGCGGGCATGACGGGGACGCCGTTGATGTAGTCGCGCACCGGCAGGCCCACCGCGTCGGCGTAGGCGTAGGCGGCCCAGGGGGAGAACCACCAGGTCACGGCCTGGATGACCGCCAGCCAGACAGCCATGATCACCGCCCCGCCCCGGGTGCGGCGGAAGCCCGCCGCGGTCAGCAGGAGGATCACCACCAGCCAGGCCATCGCGGTGTTCACCGCGTCCACGGGGCCGCCGACGTCGCTCAGGCCCAGGACGGTGATGGTGACGTTCGCGGCGGTCAGAGCGATGGAGACGTCCACGCCGACCCGGCCCCAGCGCTGGTCAGCCGCGGCGGCGAAGACCATGATCGTGCCGACCATGGTGACAATTCCGGACAGCAGCAGCCCGATGTGCGGAGGTGAGTCGATCACCGCGTCGAAGCCGTAGACGCCGTGCCACCACAGGTCCCACAGTCCGTAGAGCAGGAAGACGGCCGCGCCGACGCCCGAGATCAGGTAACCCAGCGGCGCGGCGAAGGTCCGGCCGAACACCCCGACCGCCGCGCCGCCGACCGTGGGATCGAGTGGGCGGCCCGCGCGGGCCGCCGCGGTCGCGCCGAGCACCCCCACCAGGGCGGCCAGGCCAGCGAGCGCGCTGCCCGCGTAGATGAACAGGTGCGGCAGGGTGAAGAACGTGTCCGGGCCGACGTCGGTGTGCCACTGCACGTCCCAGGACAGCCCGATCAGGCCGAGCACGCTGCCCGCCAACAGCGTCATGGCGGTGGGCAGGCCCCGCGCGACCGTCCTCGGCGTCGCGGCGGACCGGACGCCGTGCGCGCCCGGTGCGGTGAGATCCATCGTGCCTCCTGGGGAGTCGGACTAGACGATCAGGCTGAAGACCGCGTGCTCGGTGGTCGAGGCGCGTCGGACGGTGACGGTGATCTCCCACGACCCGGCCATCGGCAGGTCGGTCCGGTCGGCCCGGTACCGCCCGACGCCCTCGGCGACGGCGGTGACCGGGGTCAGCGCGTGGCCCATGTCGACCATCACCGGCTCGACGGTGACCTCGTCGGCGGCGACCGGCCGCCCATCGGGGTCGGTGAGTTCGACCAGAACGGAGTTGGCGCCGACCCCCGGGTCGGCCATGGTCAGCCGCACCGCGTAGCTCGGCGTCCCGGCGCGCAGGTCGACCGTCCCGTCGTCGCCGCCGAGCCGCCACACCCAGACCAGCGCGGCGACCACCACGGCGACGGTGACCGCGAGCACCGCCTTCCCGCGCGGCGTCACCGCTGCTCCTCGGCGGGCGGAACGTCGAGCAGGACGGGCACGGTCAGCACCCGGTAGTCGCGTTCGGCCTGGAACCACAGCCGGTAGCGCCCCGGTTCGGGGAAGGTGAAGGTGAACTCGACGCGCGGGTCGTAGGCGGCGACGGTCTCGTCGGGCTGCCCTCCGGTGGCCCCGGGCGTCGTCGGGGTCAGGGCGTGCGCGTGCGCCCACACGGTCTCAGCGGGCGACGGGCCGAGCACGATCAGGTGCCCGCGCATCCCGAGCCACGGTTGCAGGTCGGCGGGCCCGCCGAAATCGACGGCCAGCGTGGCGGGCCGCCCGGCGCGCACGGCCCCCACCGTCACCCGAGCCGTCTGCCCGCCCACCACGGGAACCTCGGAGCCAGGACCGCTGGCCACCGGCGCGGGATCGCCCGAGACGGCCCGCGGTGCGGTGGGACCGCTCACCACGGGCACCGCCGAGCCAGGACCGCCTGATGCGGCAGGCGGCGACTCCGACGCCGCCGGTGTGCTGAGGCCGCGCACCAGCATCGCGGGCGGTTCCGCCGAGGCTGGGCCGGTGACCTCGATCGCGGCACGGACCAGTTGCACCCCGCCGCCGAGCCGCGCCACCTCCGCGGCCATGGCGTGCCTGCCGCCCTCCTCCGGGACGAACCGGACCCGGTAGTCGCCCGCCGCGGCGCGCACCGGGTGCAGGTGCGCGAGGTGGCCGCCGGGGCTCACCACCGCGAGGTGCACCAGGGCGTTGTGGTGCACCAGCAAGTCGTCCGCGACCCGGCCCGTGGCGCTGTCGGTGAAGCGCAGGGCCACCTCGACCGGGTGCCCGGCGGCGGCCAAGCCGATCGGCAGCGCCGCGAGGTTCACCGCGGGCCGCGAAGCCGCCACGGCGGGCACTCCGATCGTCGGCGAGAGCAGCGCCGCGGTGAGAGCCACCGACAACGCCACCACCACACCCGTCACCGGCACCAGGGCCAGCCTGCTGCGCCGCGCCGCGAGCAGCAGCGCCACCAGCAGGAACCCGCCCGCCGCGACGAACCCGCCGTAGGCCGCGCTCTCCCAGGCGAGCGTGACCCGCCGCGGCACGGTGAACGGAACCCGGGCGACGTGCGCGCCGTCGTCGAGTTCGAGGTCCCAGGCGCCGAAGCGGTCGACGCGCAGGGTCGCGCTGTGCGGGCCGGGGTCGGCGGCCAGGGCGATCGTGGTCTCGCTGACCGGCGGCGCGCCCGCCGGGACCAGCCGCAGCCGCAGCGTCCCGGCCGGGCTGCCCGCGTGGGTGATCACGTCGACGCGCAGCGGCGCGGGCGCGCCGTCCGCACGGCGGACCACGACGGTGAGTTCGCGGTCGCCGAGGGTCTGGGCGATGTGCAGGTCCGCGCCGACCGGGCCGCCGTCCGCGTGCGCCATCGACGGCAGGGCCAGCGTCAACGCCAGCACCAGCACCGCGATCAGTCGAGCCGCGATCCGCACGATCGGGACGCTACCGATGGACGGGCCTGAGATCGTCATGACCAGAGGGGACTCCAGGTCCCCCGTCCGGGGGACACTCCCTCTCAGGGCCCCCGGACCAGGCCGTGTCGGTGCGCGTAGACGACCGCGTGCACGCGGTCGCGCAGGCCGAGCTTGGCCAGGACGCGGGAGACGTGCGTCTTCACCGTCTCCTCGCCGATGTTCAACTCGGCGGCGATCTCGGCGTTGCTCAACGCGTCGGCCAGGAGCAGCAGCACCTCCCGTTCCCGCGAGGTCAGCTTGTCGTGCTCGACCGCGGCGGGCCACAGGGTCGCGGTGAACCGGGAGACGAGCCGCCGGGTCACCGAGGGGTCGATCAGCGCGTCGCCGCGGGCCGCGATCCGGATCGCGGAGATCATCTCCTCCGGCGGCAGGCTCTTGAGCAGGAACCCGCTCGCGCCTGCCCGCAGCGCGCGATAGACGTATTCGTCCAGGTCGAAGGTGGTCAGCACGAGCACCCTGGTCCGGTTGCCCGCCGCGGCCAAGATCGCCTCGGTGGCGGCGAGCCCGTCCAGCCTCGGCATCCGGACGTCCACCACGGCCACGTCCGGCCGCAGCCGGGCGATCTCGCGGACGGCGGCGGCCCCGTCGCCCACCTCGGCGACGCAGTCGAGGTCGGCCTGGGTGTCGAGGATCGCGCGCATCCCCGAGCGGAACATGGCGTGGTCGTCGGCGAGCAGGACGCGCAGGGCCATCAGCTCTCCCGGTTCTCCAGCGGCACGGTGACCCGCACGGTCCAGCGGAGACCGTCCGGCGTCGGTCCGCAGTCGACCTCGCCGCCGAACAGCGCGGCCCGCTGCCGGATGCCCGCCAGGCCATGGCGCCCGTCCCCGATCGGGGCCGGGTCCGCCAGGTCGTTGGCGACGGTGAGGACGATGTCCGCCGGGCCTCTGCGCACGACGACCTCGGCGCTCCCACCGCCGTGCCGAAGCGCGTTGGTCAACGCCTCCTGCGCGATCCGGTAGAGCGCCACGTCCACCGACGGCGGCACGTCCCCGATCGGCCCCGCGGTGACGACCCGCGTCGACAGCCCCGCCGCGCGGATGCCCGCCACCAGGTCGTCCACATCGTCGAGCCCCGGCTGCCGGACGGCGCCGTCGTCACCGCGCTGGAGCAGGTCGAGCAGCCTGCGCAGATCGACCATCGCCGACCGACTGGCGGTCTCGACCGCCGACAGCGACCGCCGCACCGTGCTCTCCGGACCCCCGTTCACCGGCGGGTCGCTCAGCGCGAGCCGCGCCGCGCCCGCGTGCACCCCGATGGCGCTGACATGGTGCGAGATGACATCGTGCAAATCCCGCGCGATCGCCGTCCTCTCCTCGGCGACCGCCCGACTGATGGCGGCGCGTTCCTCCGCGCGCCGACGACTCTCCCGCTGCTCAAGATCGGCGAGATGCCCCCGCCTGGTCGTGGTGTTGCGCCCCACCAACCAGGGCAGCAACGCGGACGCGAGCACATCCAAGGCGATCATCCGCCAGTCGGTGAGCAGGTAGCGCCCCGGTTGCAGAAACCGCCCGCCCACCATCCCGGCGGCCAGCGCCCCCATCGCCACGGCGGATTCCCACCGCCCCGACCACGCCCCCACCCGATACCCGGCGATCAACTGCCCGGCCTCGTTGCTCCCCCGGTACGGCCCGGCTCCGCTGAGCAGCGCGGGCCCGACCATCTGCACCACGGCGTGTCCCACGGCCACCACCGCGGAAAGCCGCGCTGGCGCGGCCAACGCCAGGTCGACCACCACCGTGAGCACCACCGCCACCCACCCGATCGGCGTCGACCACAGCCCCGGGCACAACACGACCAGCACGCCGACGTCGGCGACGGCGCAGAACCCAGCCACCGCCACCGACTGCCGACGCACCACCGTCGCCGTGTCCAACACCCCGCCAGCTTGACACGGACAGCATTCAGTCGAAGCCCCACCGCCCCGCAAACTCGCTCAACGAGCAGGTGTTGGGCGTCCTCCCATTCCGCTCCCGGCGGCGACGCTCAGCAGCAGATCCTCCCGCCCAGGCGCGGCGATGAGTTGCAGGCCGACCGGGACGCCGTCCCACAACCCGGCCGGGACACTGATCGCGGGATGCCCACTGAGGTTCACGGCCCAGGTCAACGCGACCGACAGGTGCTCCCCTGGCCCATCATGACCATGCGGCGGTCGAGGCGTGGTCGGCGTGACCACCAGGTCGACTTCCCCGAACACCGCCGAGAGCACAGCGTCGTTGTGGGCTCGGACGACTTCGGCCTCGGTGTGGTCGGCGGCCGAGTCGCGCAGCGCCCGCCAGGCCGCGCCGGGATCGCGCAACCGAACATCGACGTCGACCCAGACGATCCCCGCGCCCACAGCCAGCCGATCCGCCTCGGCCCGAGCGACGGCGCCGATTTCCGCGTCGACCGCGCAGAGACCAAGGTCGACCGACCACACCGCGACAACCCTCGGCGCACCACCCGACCCGACCGTGCCGACCGTCGAGCTGAGCCGCGACGAATCGCCCAGCCCCAGAGTGGAAACAGCGGACAGCGCGCGCCGGGGCGCGCCACCGAGCCCGGAGAGGTGGGCCGGGGAGGTGGGCCGGGACCAACCCGCGGCGCGGACCACGGGCCACCAGTCCGATCCACCCGTGGAAACCGGCGAAGCAGACCGGGCCACATCACTTAGATCCGCAGGGCGGTCCACGGGCGACAAGTCTGGGCCACCCGGATCGACCGTGGAGACCAGCGAAGTGGGCCGGGACAAACCGCCCAACTCCACAGCGCGAACCGCGGACGACCAATCCGGATCACCCGAATCGACCGTGGAGACCAGCGAAGTGGGCCGGGACAAACCGCCCAACTCCACAGCGCGAACCGCGGACGACCAATCCGGATCACCCGAATCGACCGTGGAGACCAGCGAA
>NZ_JBVJIN010000001.1:0-3220 GCF_055586285.1 Actinokineospora sp. NPDC051303 | reverse complement strand
GCGAAGTGGGCCGGGTCGAGGTGCCCAGGTCCGCGGCACGGCCACGGGGTGGGCCACTTGGGGCGGCGGGGGTGGCCGGGGGTGTGGGGTGGAGGGGCATGCCCAGGTAGGCGGCGGCGTCCTCGGCTGACCGGGCGAGAGGGCCGGGGACTCGGCCGCGGCCGGTGGGTTTCAGACCGATGACCCCGCACCAGGCCGCCGGGATGCGGATGGAGCCCGCGCCATCGGTGCCGGTGGCCAGGGGGACGATTCCCGCCGCGACGGCCGCGGCCGAGCCAGCCGACGATCCGCCTGGGGACAGGTCCGGGCGCCAGGGGTTGCGGGTGGGGCCGCGGTCGGTGTGGCCCCAGGTCTGCCAGTCGGTGCCGCGCGGCACGGACGTCGTGCCGATCGGGACGCAGCCCGCCGCGCGCAGCCGGTGGACCTGGGGGCTGTCCGGCCACTCCCAGGCTTTCACCCCGAGCGGGACGCCTGCCAACGGCAGACGGCACCCCTCGGCGACCGCCTTGTCCACCGCTGCGGCTTCGGCCATGGCCTGGTCGGGCCAGTGGTCGCGGAAGGCGCGCAACCACCCGTCGACGTCGGCGAGCCGGGCGAGGGCGGCCCGGACGACCTCCACCGCGGCCAGTTCCCGGGCGTTGACCAGGTCCGCGATCCGTCGTGCGCTCAGCCCCAGGTAGGTCGCCTGATCGAGCACCCGGTCACCGCCGCCATCGGGCACGACCTGGCGACCGGCGCCCGGTCACCACAACCGCTCACCGTGGACCACAGCGCCCGCGACGGCGGTTGCGACGACCTCGATATCGCCGATCGCCCGCGGGGGCGTTGTGGTCGGGTCCGCGGCGAGGACGGTGAAGTCGGCGTGTTTGCCCGCTGCGATGCTGCCGAGGGAGTCCTCCAGGCGGCAGGCGCGGGCGGCGTCGATGGTGAAGGCGCGCAGGGCTTCGCGCACGGTGATCGCCTCGTCGGGGCCAACCGGGCGGCCGGTGGCGGTGCGGCGCTCGACCATGAACTGGATCGAGCGCAGCGGCGCGCCATCGGTGACCGGGCGGTCCGAGCTGCCCGCGAGCGCGACGCCGTGGTCGAGGAAGCCGCGGCCGCGGTAGAGCCAGTCCGCGCGCTCGGGGCCCATGATGTCGGCGTAGTCGTCGCCCAGGTACCAGAGGAAATTGGGCTGGACGACGGCGGTGAGCCCGAGCGCGGCGAACCGGGGCAGCTGGTCGGGGCGGACCAGGCCCGCGTGCTCGATGCGGTGCCGGGCCGACGCGCGCGGGTGGGCGCGCTGGGCGTCGGCGATCGCGTCGAGGGCAAGGTCGACAGCGCGGTCCCCGATGGCGTGCACGGCAAGCTGCCACCCCGCGCGGTGCCCGTCGATGATCAGCCGCCGCAGCTCGTCCGCGTCGGCGTAGAGCTGTCCACTGTGGTCGGAGCCGACGTAGGGGGCGGTGAGCGCGGCGGTGCGGGCCATCATGCCGCCATCGGTGAACACCTTGAGCGCGCCGACACCCAGGCGGTCGCCGCCGAACCCGGTGCGCAGCCCCAGGTCCATGGCGCGCGGCGTGTCGTCGGCCGGGTGCGCGCCGAGGTCGCGCAGCAGGCTCCCGGCGACCATCACCTGGACCCGGATCGGCAGCAGCCCGGTGTCGAGGGCGTGCTGGTAGGCGGCGAGTTCGATGGGACTGTGGGTGATCAGCCCGCCGCCGATGCCCGCCTCGGCCACCGTGGTCACCCCCTCGGACAGGCAGGTGCGCGCCGCGCGGGCGATCGCGGCGGACACCTCGCCCACCGAGTAGGGCTGCCGCAGGTCCCGGACGGCGGCCATGCCGCCCTCGGCGAGCACCCCGTCGTCGTGGGTGACGCCGCGCGGCAGCAGAGCGGTGACCGCGCTGTTGACCACGCACGCGTGCCCGGAGTCGTGGACCACGAACACCTTCCGCCCACCACCCACGGCGTCGAGTTCGCCCGCGGTGAGATGCCTGCCCAGCGCCCGCTGGTCGTAGCCGACGATGTCGACCCACTCCCCCACCGGCACGGCGGCAGCGGCTCGCTCGATCACCGCGAGCACGTCGTCAACCCGTTGACAGGGCGCGACGCTCACCCCGCCCTCGCGCATCCCGGCCCACGCCAGGTGCACGTGGGCGTCCACGAACCCGGGCAGCACCGTTGCCCCACCCAGACTCACTTCCCGCCGCGCGGGCAAGTCCGCCACCTCACCGTCAACCCCGACGACCCGGCCCCGCCACACCCCGACCTGGCGCGCGACGGGGTGGGCGGGCTCCATGGTGTGAATGGTCGCGTCGACCAGCCGCAAGTCCAGCATGGACTCAACTTAGCTTGTCAGTTAAGCCTTTCGGCGTGGTTTCATGCCCTTCTGGTTTCGGTCAAGGCAGCGTCGCCGTCCGGCCGCCCCCTGGGAGTGATCGTCTCGTCTGTCTGTCGCAGGAAGATGATCAACCAGGGGCGGTGCCGACTCCTTTGACTGACAAGGTCAGCGCTGGAGCGCCCGGTAGTGCTTGAGCAGGGCGGTGATCCGCGCGTTATCGGCGGCGCCGTTCAGCTCGCCGAGCAGGTCGTCAGGGCACAGCTCGTAGTGGTCGCCCCACCACCGCCGCGCCTTGTTGTCCCAGATCCGGTACCCGCCCGGCACGCCTCTCGCCACGTACCGCCGCTTCGCCACCCAGCCCTCCCTGTTCCGCCGTCCGCGACCAGGATCGCACTGGATGGCAAGCGGGTTTCCCGACCCTTGAATGACAAGCTCGGACCTTGTCTCACCTCCTGTTGAGTGACCTGGGATGACCTTGAACCGTGGCCGAGGATGGATGCCGAACGCCGCCGGGGCGGGATGGCGCTGGCGGACCACCAAACGGTGTTCACCGTTCACCAACCAGCGGACAGACCGAGGTGCCTGGTAGCGAGCAATCCCGCACAGCGACTCGCCCGACCATGACGACCCAACCACGGCACACCGATCCCACACGGCCCCGACCACGACAAACCGAAAAACGGGACACCAACCCCACACCACGACTCCCCGCCGACCACGGCACACCGAAATGCGGCACGCCGATCCCGCACGGCGACTTGGCCTCGGGACCGGGGGGGGGGGGGGGGGGGGGGGGAGGGGGGGGGGGGGGGGGGGGGGGGGGTGTTTGGGGGGGGGGGGGGGGGGGGAACCCCCCAAACGTAAAGAAGGGCCCTCTCTTATTGTATGGTTTGGGGT